>JBCBCR010000096.1:0-11995 GCA_038530495.1 Pseudomonadota bacterium
TTTCCCGAACAGCGCGCGCTCTTTGACCTGCTGACGGCCCTGAACGGCACGCCACCCCCCGTGATCGACAGCGACGACCTGCTCGAAGCGCCCGCGGACATGACCCGCGCCTTCTGCACCGCCGTCGACATCCCCTTCCTCCCCGAGGCCCTCACATGGGCGCCCGGCGGCGACCCTTCGGCCCACAGCTGGTGGGACGGCGGGTCGTTTCACGCCAACCTCGCCTTATCCACCGGCCTGACACCGCAAACGCGCCGCTATGTCGAACTCGCCGACGCGCCCGCCCGCGTCAAACAGGTGCACCGCCGCATGAAACCGCACTACGATCACCTCCACGCCCACCGACTGAAACCATCCGCCTGATCGCCCCCCAATGCCCCCAACCGTGCCACGATCCATCTTCATTTCGCGAAATAAACCGCCCCCCATTGCCCGACAGGCGGCTTTCGCCGCCGAGAGGGGAGGGCCCATCCGCCACCCTCAGCCCCCAACCTTCATCTTGCCAAGTAAACTCTTCCCGAAGGGCCGGGATGCCACCCAATCCCCCCTGATCCCCCTTCATTTCGCCAGATAAACCGCGGGGGTCTGGGGGCTGGCCCCCAGTCAGTCACCAGCAAAAAGGACCACGCAATGAAACCCTACTGGCAAAACCACATCGACGGCGCGTGGCAGGACGGCGGCGCGGGCCGGATCGACATCATCAACCCCGCCACGGGCCAAAAGCTGGCCGAACACGCGCTCGCGGACGCCGCGGACATCGACCGCGCGGTGCAGGCCGCCAAACGCGTGCACGGCTCGGGCGCGCTCAGCGAACTGCGCCCCGTGGAACGCGGTCGCATGGTCCAGGCCATGGGCCGCTACCTGCTCGACCACCTCGACGCCATCGCCGAGGTGCTGACACTGGAACAGGGCAAACCGCTGTGGGAGGCGCAGATCGAAATCCGCGGGGCGGCCCGCTATTTCGAATATTACGGCAATCAGGCCGAAACCGTCGAAGGCCGCTCCATCCCGCTGGGCCGCGACTATTTTGACTTTACGCATTACGAACCCTTCGGCGTGTCGGCCCAGATCATCCCGTGGAACTACCCGGTGGAGATGACGGCCCGCTCGCTGTCGGCGGGGCTCGCCACCGGCAATGCCTGCGTGGTCAAAACGCCCGAACTCACGCCGCTCTCGAACGCATGGTTTGCCCACGCCGCTGAACATGTCGGCCTGCCGCCGGGGGCTGTGAACATTCTTTGCGGTCTGGGGCACGAGGCGGGGGCCGCGCTGTCGTCACACCCGGACGTCAATCAGATCGTCTTCACCGGCTCGGTCCCCACCGGCATCGCCATCGCCACCGCAGCCGCCCAAAACGTGGTGCCCTGCGTGCTCGAACTGGGCGGCAAATCCGCGGCCATCGTGCACGACGACGCCGATCTCGACGCGTTCGAAAACGATGTGCGTTGGGGCATCTATTTCAACGCAGGCCAGGTCTGTTCCGCGATGAGCCGCGTCATCGCCCATGACAGCATCCACGACGCCCTTGTCGACCGCATCGCAGGCGTGGCCCGCTCGCTCACCGTGCTGCCGGGAATCGACCAGCCCGAGTTCGGCCCCACCATGGGGTCCATGGTCAGCCACGCCCAACGCGACCGCGCCGCCGCCATGGTGGCCGACGCCGCCGCCGCAGGGGCCGAGATCATCACCGGCGGCCACCCTCTCAACAACCCCGGTGCGTTCCTTGAACCCACGGTGCTCACGGGTGTCACCCCCGACATGACCATCGCGCAGGAAGAGGTCTTTGGCCCCGTCCTGTCGGTCCTGCGCTTCTCCGACGACGCCGAGGCGATCCGCATCGCCAACGGCACCCCCTACGGCCTCGTCGGTGGCGTCTTCACCCGCTCCCTCGACCGCGCGACATCAGCGGCCCGACAGATCCGCGCGGGCCAGGTCTTTGTCAACGAATGGTACGCAGGCGGTGTCGAAACCCCCTTTGGCGGCTACGGCAAATCCGGCTACGGCCGCGAAAAAGGCCGCGAGGCCCTGTGGAACTACGTGCAGACCAAAAACGTCGCGATCAGGCTTGGCTGAGCGCGCATAGAGTATCCCGATCCGCCTCAAGTAGAAAAGGAACCCCAAATATGTCCACCTTCGACGAAGACCTCTTCCTAAAAGGCCTCGAACAGCGCAAATCCACCCTCGGCGCCGGGTACGTCGAAAAAAACCTCGCCGCCGCCGACGATTTCACCCGTCCCTTCCAAGAGGCGATGACCGCATGGTGCTGGGGCTTCGGCTGGGGCGACGACGTGATCGACGCCAAGACGCGCTCCATGATGAACCTCGCCATGATCGGCGCGCTGGGCAAGATGACCGAATGGGAAATCCACTGCCGCGGTGCCGTCACCAACGGCGTCAGCCGCGAGGAAATCCGCGCCATCATCCACGTCATCGGCATCTATTGCGGCGTGCCCCAGGCGCTCGAATGTTTCCGCGTCGCCCGCAAGGTGCTCGACACCGACTGACACGGCCGCACTCTGGCCGCAAAAAGGGGGCCCCATGGACCACATCACCACCTTCCCACGCCCCGTGCGCGAGATCGAAAACACCTGGATCCCTATGCCCGACGGCACCCGCCTTGCCGCCCGCATCTGGCTGCCCGCCGACGCCGAAGACGACCCCGTTCCCGCCATCCTCGAATACCTGCCCTACCGCAAACGTGACGGCACCGTCGAACGCGACCATCTCACCCATCCCTATTTCGCCGGCCACGGCTATGCAGGCGTCCGCGTCGACATGCGCGGCACCGGCGATAGCGAAGGGATCTGCCTCGGCGAATACCTCGCGCAGGAGCAAGACGACGCCGTCGCCGTCATCAACTGGCTGGCGCAGCAGCCGTGGTGCAGCGGCGCGGTCGGCATGATCGGCATCTCATGGGGCGGCTTCAACGGCCTGCAGGTCGCCGCCCGCCGCCCCGCGCCGCTGCGCGCCATCATCTCGATCTGCTCCACCGATGACCGCTACGCCGATGACATCCACTTCATGGGCGGCTGCGTGCTGACGGACAAGGCGCGCTGGGGCGCCACCGCCTTTTCCATCGCCCACACCCCGCCAGACCCCGCCATCGTCGGCGACCGCTGGCGCGACCTCTGGCGCCAACGCCTGCAAAACAACGGCTGCTGGCTCTTCGACTGGTTCCGCCACCAGCGCCGCGACGCCTTCTACGCCCACGGGTCCGTGTGCGAGGATTACGCCGACATCGACATCCCCGTCTACATGGTCGGCGGCTGGGCCGACGGCTACACCAACGCGGTCCTGCGCACGCTCGACCACCTGCCCGGACCCAAAAAGGGGCTGATCGGCCCATGGGCGCACAAATACCCCCATTTCGCCAAACCGGGCCCGCAAATCGGCTTCCTGCAAGAGGCCCTGCGCTGGTGGGACCACCACCTCAAGGGCATTGACACCGGCATCATGGCCGAGCCGATGCTGCGCGCCTGGATGCAGGAACCTGACCGCCCGCGCACCTACCGCGACACGTGGCCCGGCACATGGGTCGCCGAACCCGCTTGGCACGGCACGGCGATCACCACGCAATCCCTGCACCCCGGGCCACAGGGCCTCAGCACCGCAGGGCAGGGGGCACCCATCACGCTCGCCTCCCCCCAGACCGCTGGCTGGACCGCGGGCGCATGGTTCGGCTACGGCCTCGTCCCCGACGCCGCCGCCGATCAAATGGGCGAGGCCGGGTTGATGACGTCCTACGAGACCGCCCCGCTCAGCGAAGACCTCACGCTCCTCGGTTTCCCCATGCTCCACGCGCGCGTGACCTCCGACGCCCCGCAGGCCAACCTCGCCGCCGTTCTATCGGCTGTGGACGAACAGGGCCGCGCCACGCTCATCAGCTACGGCGTGCTGAACCTCACCCACCGGCACAGCCACGCACGCCCCGACCCCATGCCGCCGGGCGACCCTCAAGACATCACAATGCAACTCAACGCCTGCGGCCAGCGCATCGCTGCGGGTCAGCGCCTGCGCCTATCGCTCGCCACGTCCTACTGGCCGATCATCTGGCCGTCGCAAACCGCCGCGACCGTCACACTCGAAGACACAACCCTCGACCTGCCACTACGGAGTCCACGCCCCGAAGACGAAACCCTCGCGCCCTTCGCACCAGCGCAAGGCGCCGCCCCCCTGCAAACCGAACAACTCACCGAAAGCACGCGCACCCGCACCCACACCACCAACCTCATCACCGGGGTCGAGACGCACCTGACCGAGGCCGACAGCGGCGAGGAACGCCACCTGCACACCGGCCTTGTCGTGCGCAATGCCTTCTCCGAACGGTTCGACATCCACCCGGACGATCCAAACAGCGCGCGCGCGACGATCCACTGGCTCAAATCCTACGCCCGTGACGACTGGCACGCACAGGTCGAAACCACCGTGACTGTCGCCGCCCTGCGCGAGGTCTGGCAGATCACCGCCACCCTCACCGCGACCGATCAGGACGGCGCGGTGCACAGCCAAAACTGGTCCGAAGACATCCCCCGCGACCTCGTCTAGGCCCAATTCCCAACCAAAGGTAAACGCGCCCGCGCAATCCTTAACAAACGCAATTGCCTAACACCGCGTTAACGCGCACCACCGCGCCGTTTTGTACAAAACCCAACCCGTTTTGAACAAAACGCCAAAATCCCCCCAAATCCGGCCCGATCACGCGGACCCGTTTTGTACAAAACACCCCCCATTTTCATCAAAACCACTCCACGGCCCCACCGCACGCCCGCTTAACCCCAGCGCCCGGTGCCCTTCATTTCGCCAGGTAAACCGCCCCCGGAGGGCCGATCAGCCCCCCAAAGCCCCCAGCTTCATCTTGCCAGAAAAACTCCCCCCGGAGGGCCGGGATGCAAAACGCGCCACCACAACATCTAGTTGCCCGCACTCTCCATCTTGCGGGTGGCGATCACCTCTTCCAGCCAGCCCAACCGCATCTCCGGCACCGAGCTCAGCAGCAGATCGGTATAGTCATCAAAGGGCGGTGCCAGCACCTCGGACTTGGGGCCGTAGCGCACCACAGCCCCCTGGTACATCACCGCGATGCTGTCGGCGATGCTGCGCACCGTGGCCAGATCATGGGTGATGAACAGGTACGACACATCTTCGATTTTCTGCAGGTTTAACAACAGCTTCAGGATGCCATCTGCAACCAGAGGATCAAGTGCGCTGGTCACCTCGTCACAGATGATCAGCTTGGGGTTCGCGGCCAGCGCGCGGGCGATGCACACCCGCTGTTTCTGGCCGCCGGACAGCTCGGCGGGATAGCGGTCGATGAACCCGTCGCCCATCTCGATCTCGTCCAGCAGCTCTTTGATCCGCTTGCGCTTCTCTGCCCCGCGCAGGCCAAAGTAGAACTCCAGCGGCCGCCCGATGATCGTGCCCACCGTTTGGCGCGGGTTCATCGCCACATCCGCGATCTGGTAGATCATCTGCAACTCGCGCAGGTCCTCTTTGCTGCGGCTCGGCTGGTCCGGCGACAGGGTCCGCCCGGCAAATTCGATCCGCCCCGCCGAGGGCGGCAAAAGGCCGGTGATCGCACGCGCCAGCGTCGACTTGCCCGACCCGGATTCTCCAACAACGGCAAGGGTTTGGCCCGGATGCACGTCGACCGACACGTCTTTCAAAACGTCAAAGCTCAGCCCCCGGTACCGCGCCGTAACACCCGACACGCGCAGCACAGGATCGGGCGTCGGCGCCTTCTCCTCGTGCTGGATCGACCGCACCGAAACCAGTGCTTGCGTGTACTCTTCACGCGGGGCGTTGATGATCTGGTCGGTGGGGCCGTATTCCACCGTCTCACCCATCTTGAGCACCATGATGTCGTCGCTGACCTGCGCCACAACCGCAAGATCATGTGTGATATAGATCGCCGCGACCCCGGTGTCGCGGATCGCCTCCTTGATCGCCATCAGCACGTCGATTTGCGTCGTGACGTCCAACGCAGTGGTCGGTTCGTCAAAAACCACAAGATCTGGGTCCGGACACAACGCAAGCGCCGTCATGCACCGCTGCAACTGCCCGCCCGACACTTGGTGCGGATAGCGCTTCCCGATATTCGCAGGATCCGGTAACCCCAGCTTTTCAAACAATAAAATCGCCTTGGCCTCGGCCTGCTTGCGGCTCAGCTTCCCATGCCGCACCGCCGCCTCGACAACCTGCTCCAAAATCCGCTTCGCCGGATTGAACGACGCCGCTGCCGACTGCGACACATACGTCACCTCACCCCCCCGCAGCCGCTTCACATCGCCCGCCGAGGTCTGCAAAATATCACGCCCGTTGACCCAGACTTCACCGCCCGTGATCCGCACGCCGCCGCGGCCATAGGCCATCGACGCAAGGCCGATCGTGGACTTGCCCGCGCCGGATTCTCCGATCAATCCCAATACTTTACCGGGTTGCAGGTCAAAGGACACGCCGTGAACGATCTCGATGTCATGCGGTTTTTGTCCGGGCGGATAGACCGTCGCCCCAATCTTCAGATCGCGGACCTTCAACAACGGTTCGCTCATCCCCGACCCCCTTTCAAAGACGTGGTCCGGTTCAGCACCCAGTCCGCCACGAGGTTCACCGAAATCGCCAGCGTCGCAATCGCCACAGCGGGCCACAACGCGGCCCCGATGCCATAGACGATCCCCTCGGCGTTTTCCTTCACGATCCCGCCCCAATCGGCCTGTGGCGGCTGCACGCCCAGGCCGAGGAACGACAGGGTCGAGACGAACAAGACCATGAAAATAAACCGCAATCCCATCTCTGCGACCAGCGGTGACAGCGCGTTTGGCAGGATCTCGCGAAAGATGATCCAGACCCGTCCTTCCCCGCGCAGCGTGGCCGCCTCGACATAATCCATGACGTTGATATCCACCGCCACAGCCCGCGCCAGCCGGTACACCCGCGTCGCATCAAGCAGCCCCATGACGAGGATCAGGACAAACACCGTTACCGGCATCACCGACAGCACCACCAGCGCAAAGATCAGCGACGGGATCGACATTAGCAGATCGACAAAGCGCGACAGCGCCTGATCCACCCAACCGCCCATGACGGCGGCCAAAAACCCGAGGACCGAGCCCAGAGAAAAGCTCAGCAGCGTGGCCGCCGTGGCGATGAATATCGTCGTGCGCCCGCCATAGATCAGGCGGCTCAGTAGGTCGCGCCCGATGCTGTCGGTGCCCAAAAGGAACTTGTCCGATGCAGGCTCCCACACGCCACCCACGACCTCGGCCATGCCGTAAGGGGCGATGAGCGGTGCAAAGAGCGCCATGAGGAAAAACGCTGCCGTAAAGAACAGGCCAAGGCCCGCAGCAAGAGAAATGTTCTTCATTTTGGATGCCTTAGCCGAGGGTTGGCGAGGATCGACACGATGTCCGCCACAAGGTTCAACCCGATGTAGACAGCGGCAAAGATCAGCCCGCAGGCCTGCACCACCGGCACATCACGCTTCGACACATGGTCCACCAGGTACTGTCCCATGCCCGGGTAAACGAACACGACTTCGACCACCACGACACCGACGACAAGGTAGGCGAGGTTCAGCATCACCACGTTTACGATGGGCGCAATGGAGTTCGGAAAGGCGTGGCGCCAGATGATCGTGAACATGCCTAGGCCCTTGAGCTCTGCGGTTTCGACATAGGCCGATTGCATCACGTTCAGGATCGCGGCGCGCGTCATGCGCATCATGTGTGCCAGCACCACCAGCGTCAGCACCATGACCGGAATCGCGATGGCGTGCAGCTTGTCCAGCACGGGCGCGTCGGGTCGAAAGCCAATGGCGGTGGAGGGGAACCAGCCCAGTTTCACCCCCACAACGAACATCAGGATGTAGCCGATCAGGAATTCCGGCACGGAGATAGAGGCCAGCGTCGCCCCCGAAATCAGCTTGTCGGGCCAGCGTTCGCGGTAGCGCACGGCCAGCAGGCCGAGGAAGATCGCCAGCGGGAAGGAGATGATCGCCGCCCAGAACGCCAGAAACAGCGTGTTGGCCATGCGCGCGCCCAGCACGGGCGCGATTTCCTGGCCTGAAGTGAGCGCGGTTCCGAGGTCTCCGGTCAGCGCGCCGCCGAGCCACGCGAAATAGCGCTGCACCGGTGGGTCGTTCAGGCCCAGATCGCGGCGGATGTTTTCCAGCGCCTCGGGCGTCGCGGATTGGCCGAGGATGGATTCGGCCACATCGCCGGGCAGAATGATCGTGCCCACAAAGATCAGGATGGACACGAGAAACAGCAGAAGGACGCCCAGCGCAATGCGCTGGGCGAGCAGTTTTAGGAGTGATGACAAGGGATTAGGCCTTTACCCACATCCGCATCGGCGCATAGCCGTTCATCAGGGCAAAGCCCGCGGTGTCGTCCTGCCAGCCTTCGATCTTGTCCGATGTGGCGTCGACAAAGTCGTTGAACATCGGGCAGATCAGGCCGCCGGTATTGTGCAGGATGCTGCCCATGTCGGCATACATCTGCGTCCGGCGCGCGTCGTCCAGTTCGGCGCGGGCGGAGAACAGCAGGTCGTCAAACTGCGAGTTGTTGAACCGCGTGTCATTCCAGTCTGCCGTGGACAGGTAGGCCGTGGTGAACATCTGGTCCTGGGTCGGGCGACCGCCCCAGTAGGACGTGCAGAACGGTTGCTTGTTCCAGACCTCGGACCAGTAGCCATCGTTGGGCTCGCGCTTGATGTCGAGCGTGATGCCTGCCGCGGCCAGCGACTGTTGGAACAGGGCGGCGGCATCGGGCGCACCGGGGAACGAGTTTTCCGACGTGCGCAGCAGGACCGACCCGTCGTGACCCGATTTGTCAAAGTGGAACTTGGCCTTGTCCGGGTCGTATTCACGCTGCTCCAGTGCGGTGAAATACGGGTAGGCCGCGTTGATTGGCGTGTCGTTGCCGACCGAGCCGTAGCCGAACAGGATCTTGTCCACCATTTCCTGCCGGTTGATGCCGTATTTCAGCGCCAGCATCAGGTCCGGATTGTCGAACGGTGCCGTGTTGGTGTGCGCGATGAACACGTAGTGGCCGGGGCCTGCGGTGCGGTGCACGTTGATGGTGGGTGCGCGCGCGACAAGGCCAGCGGTCTTGGGCGGGACGCGGTCGATCATGTCGACCTGGCCCGATTGCAGGGCTGCGACGCGGGCGGTGTTATCGTTGATGACCACCAGTTCGATGGTGCCCGCATAGCCGTAATCGCCCCAGTAGTTGGGGTTTTTCTCGCCGACAAAGCGGACGCCCATGTCCACCTCTTTCAGGACATAGGGGCCTGTGCCAATGCCTGCGGCGGGGTCATCCATGCCGCCACCCGGCTGCACGATCAGGTGATAGTCGGCCATCAGGTAGGGCAGGTCGGCGTTGGGGCCGTCGAGTTCCACGACGACCACGTCACCGTCCGCCGACACGTTCTTGACCGACCGCATGATGCCGAGCGCGCCGGATTTGGTGTCCTCGCCCGAATGACGCTGGAGCGATTTCACGGCGTCTTCGGCGGTGACGGCCTGACCGTTGGAGAAGGTGATGCCGGAGCGGATCTTGAACCGCCACGTGGCCGCATCCGGCGAGCTTTCATAGCTTTCGGCGACAAGGCCGCGAATGCCGCCATCGTCTGACAGTTCCACCAACGGCTCGCCCCAGAGGCGCGTCACGGACAGCGCGGTCTGGTTGGCGGCCAGTGCGGGATCGAGGCTGTCGGTGGTTGCACCACCCTGCAGGCCCATGCGCAGCGTGCCGCCGGTTTGCGGGCCAGCCGCGCGGACGGCGCTGGCCAGCATCGTGTTTGCCGCCGCCGCGGTCAGACCCAGCGCCATCGCGCGACCGATGAATTCGCGCCGCGACATCTGGCCCAAGGCTGCACGGACTTTGAGGTAATCGAGTTGGTTGTTCATCTTGCACTCCCTGTTCTTGGGGTTTTTCCCCTTGGATCAAGCTTTGAACAGAATTGGCAACAGTGCAACCTGCAGTCTCAGAAAATGCCGGGGGCGGGGTCAGGCGTTGTCAGTGCGGATCGCTTCGCAAACGGCGTCGGTGACGTCTTGTGTCGTGGCAGTGCCGCCGACGTCCGGGGTCAGGGTGCCGCTCGCGCAGACTTGTTCCACGGCGCGCATCAGGCGGGTCGCGGCGTCCGCCTCGCCCAAGTGGTCGAGCATCTGACTGGCGGTCCAGAACGTGGCCACGGGGTTGGCGATCCCTTGGCCGGTGATGTCAAAGGCAGAGCCGTGGATCGGTTCGAACATCGACGGAAAGGTACGTTCGGGGTTGATGTTGGCAGTGGGGGCGACCCCCAGCGATCCGGCCAGCGCGCCCGCGAGGTCCGACAGGATGTCGGCGTGCAGGTTGGTGGCCACGACGGTGTCGATGCTGGCAGGGCGTTTGACCATGCGCACGGTCATCGCGTCGACCAGTTCCTTGTCCCACGTGACATCCGCGAACTCGGCCGCCACCTCGGCTGCGATCTCGTCCCACAGGACCAGCCCGTGCCGCTGGGCATTGGATTTTGTCACCACGGTCAGGTGCTTGCGCGGACGCGACGCGGCCTGCGCAAAGGCATAGCGCATGATCCGGGTGACGCCCACGCGAGTGAAAATCGCGGTTTCGGTCGCGACCTCTTCGGGCAGACCGCGATGGGCGCGCCCGCCATGGCCTGCGTATTCGCCTTCGGAGTTTTCGCGCACGATGACCCAATCGAGATCGCCGGGAGCGACACCGGCAAGAGGGGCGCGCACGCCTGGCAGGATGCGGGTGGGGCGCACGTTTGCGTACTGGTCAAAGCCTTGGCAGATCGGCAGGCGCAGGCCCCAGAGTGTGACGTGATCCGGCACGTCCGGCGCGCCGACAGCCCCGAAAAAAATCGCGTCAAAGGGTTTGAGCTGGTCCAGCCCGTCGTCGGGCATCATGACGCCGTGGCGCCTGTAAAAATCTGATCCCCAGTCAAACTGGGTCACGTCAAACGTCACATCGGACACGCGCATCGCGAGCGCGGCAAGCACGTGCAGCCCGGCGGCAATCACCTCGGGTCCGATCCCATCAGCGGGGATGGCTGCAATCTTATGTTGGCGCATGTCACGCTCCCCCGTCGTTCTTGCGGTCTTTCGCGGCACTCACAAAAAGTTCGGCGGGTGCCGCGCCTTGGGGCCAGTTTTGCTCTTGAGCATCCCCGGCGCATCACTGTAGTTTTTCGCACGCCTAAAGCTAGGTGACACCGGACGGCACCCCTTGGAGGAGGTGCTGAGCATAAATCCGGGAGATAAAATTGGAGGATCACATGCAATACACAGCGTTCACGCGGTTCACTGCCGCGGTTGTCGCGACCACGTTCAGCGCAGGCGTCGCGCTGGCCGATGGCCATCAGGACCGCACCGGCTGGCCTGAAAGCTTCACCGTTGGCACGGCGTCGCAAGGCGGCACCTACTTTGCCTACGGGTCGGGCTGGGCGAACCTTGTCGCCGAAGAGCTGGGCCTGTCCGGCGGTGGTGAAGTGACCGGTGGCCCCATGCAGAACATGGCGCTGGTGCACACCGGCGACGCACAGTTCGGCATGACCACGATGGGTCCGGCCGCGGAATCGCTGCAGGGGACCAACCCGATCGCACCCGGTCTTCAGATGACCGGCGCTTGCGCGATGTTCCCGATGTATCAGACGCCGTTTGCCATCACGACGCTCAAGTCGTCGGGCATCTCGGCGATCTCTGAAATCCCTGCGGGCGCACGCATCGGTTTTGGCCCTGCCGGGTCGACATCCGACACCTACTTCCCCCGCATGATGGAAGAGCTGGGCGTGAACTTTGAGCGCCGCAATGGCGGCTGGACTGACCTTGGCGGTCAGTTGCAGGATGGGCTGCTGGACGTGATCGCTTTCGCTGCTGGTGTCCCGGTACCGGCTGTAAGCCAGCTGGAAGTACAGACAGAGGTCAATATCATCGAGTTTACCGAGGAAGAGCAGGCCAAAATCCAGGCCGCTTTCCCCGTGGCCTCTTTTG
>JBCBCR010000097.1:0-11880 GCA_038530495.1 Pseudomonadota bacterium
CCTGTTCGGTGCGCAGCGGCAGGTGATACAGCCCCAGTAGCGTGACCAGGATGATGGCCGCCCCGCCCACCAGCAGCGTCGACCGCGTGGTCAACACCGCCGCCGAGATCGACACCGGGCCCAACAGCAGCAGCGCAAAGGGATTGTGCAATCCGCCGGTGAGGTACAGCAGGAACGACAGCTGGAACAGGTCGAACATGACCATGGCCATGTTTTCGCGTTCCGACAGGCGCTTGTTTTCGGGAAAGACAAAGATCGCGATCAGGTTGCCGATCACCGACACGCCGACGGCGAGGTAGCACAGCCCCAGTTCCAATTGCAGCCCATACATGCGCTGCGCCAGCGTCAGCGCGGTCAACTGCCCGACAATCGCGACCCAGCGCAGCAGGATCAGCGTGCGCAGCCGGATCCAGTTCGACCGCTGTTGCCCGCTGAGCAGATTGGTTCCCGATGCTTCGCCACGTGGCGCGCCGAATTGTGCCATTATGTCACTAGATCGTTGGTTGAACTTGCACTGGTGGTTGATACCTACGCTACACGCAGGAAATTTCGAGGTCCATGATGCCACGTCTCATCGCCCCTATCGCCGCCGTGACTGTCCTCGCCTTTGTCGGGGCGATCTGGTTCATGACGCAGCGCGGCCCGGGTGCAGGCCAGTTTGCGCAGTGTCAGGGCGGTGTCGTGGCCGGGGACGGCAACACGATCGGCGGCCCGTTCGAGCTGGTCAATGCGCGCGGTGAAACGGTGACGGACAAGGACGTGATCACCGAACCGAGCCTGATCTATTTCGGCTTCACCTTTTGCCCGGACGTCTGTCACATGGACAATGCACGCAACGCGGATGCCGTGGATCTGCTGGCCGAACAGGGCCTGTCGGCGACCCCGGTGTTCATCTCCATCGATCCCGAACGCGACACGCCGGAAGTGATGGGCGAATACACCAGCTATCTGCATGACAAGATGATAGGCCTGACCGGGTCGCTGGAACAGACCGACGCGGCGAGCAAGGCCTACCGCACCTACTACCGCAAACAGGACAGCGACGACCCCGAGTTCTACAACGTGGATCACTCGACTTTTACCTATCTGGTGCTGCCGGAACACGGGTTTGTCGATTTCTTTCGCCGGGATGCCAGCGCCGAGCAAATGGCGGAACGCACGGCGTGCTACATCGAAAATGCCTGAATTTTGGTCAAAAATTTGACGATGTGGGTGCAGCGCCCCATAGTTTCCGATAGCCAAAACAAAAACGGAAGCTGGAGAACCCCATGGCCGACACCGCGCTGAACGAGATCGGCGAAGACAAGTCTTTGCTGCTGGTGGACGATGACGAGCCGTTCCTGCGGCGCATGGCGAAGGCGATGGAAAAGCGGGGCTTTGACATTGAGACCGCTGGATCGGTCGCCGCGGGCAAGGCGATTGCCACCGCGCGCCCGCCCGCCTACGCCGTCGTGGACCTGCGGCTTGAGGATGGCAACGGGCTCGACGTGGTTGAAGTGCTGCGGGAAAAGCGGCCCGACGCCCGCGTGGTGGTGCTGACCGGCTATGGCGCGATTGCGACGGCTGTTGCCGCGGTCAAGATCGGCGCGACTGACTACCTTTCGAAACCGGCGGACGCGACGGACATCACCAACGCCCTGTTGGCCAACGGCGATGACCTGCCCCCGCCGCCCGAAAACCCGATGAGCGCGGATCGCGTCCGGTGGGAGCATATCCAGCGCGTCTATGAGCTGTGCGACAGGAACGTGTCCGAGACGGCGCGGCGGCTGAACATGCACCGGCGGACGTTGCAGCGCATTCTGGCGAAACGGTCACCAAGATAGGATTTCGCCGCCTGTGGCGACGACCGACTGGGGGGCCAGCCCCGTCGCCCATTGGGCTAGAACCAATGGCGCGCAATGGGCGACCCCCCCGAGGTATTTTTAGCCAGAAGAAGACAAGGGGCTGGTCAGAGGTCGAAGCGTTTGAGGATCTTGTCGACGGTCTGGCCGTTGGCCATTTCGTAATCTTCGATGCGCCCGTAATCGACGAAACCGCGGGACTGGTAGTAGATCAGCCCGCCTTCGTTGTCGGCGCGGATGTTGGCGTTGATCCACGTGTAGCCGAGGTCTTTGGCCGCGCGTTTGGTGGCGTCGAACAGTTTTGACCCGATGCCGAGACCGGTTTGGCCCACTTGCACGAAGGTCGCGATTTCGGCGGCCTCTTGTGGCAGGTAGTCGCCGCCCTGGGCGATCCACTGAAACCCCACGACCTCCTCGGCGTCGTTGACAGCAACGTGCCATGCGGCGCGGTCGTATTTATCGGCCATCCACGCAGTAAGCGTGTCGGCGGTAACCTTGGTCGTGATGGCGGTTGTGCTGCCTTCCTCGATGATCGGGTTGAGCAGGCGGGCCATGGAGCCGGCATCAAGCGGGATGGCGGGGCGGACGTGGATCATGTGCATTGGGCCAAAAGGTCTGCGTGACGGGCGGTGAAGGCGGTGCGGGTTTCGACCGGGGGGCGCAGGACGATTTGCAGGTCTTGCATCAGCGTGGCGTCGGGTTTGCCAAAGAACTTGTCCGCCTCTGCTTGCGTGAACCCGGCGATCTGCGTGGCTTCCATCCAGGCGCTGATCTTGTCGGCCTTCTTGATCTGGCGCTTGATCTGGGCGGGCACCTTGGCTGGCAGGCCAAAGCGGATGTGCACTGCGGCTTCGAGCCGTTCGTCGAGCGCGCCGTAGCCAGGACCAACAGCGGCTTTGACCGGCGAAATCATGTCGCCGATCACGTATTCGGGCGCGTCGTGCAGCAGTGCGGCGAGCCGCCATTTGGCCGGGGCCTTGGGCGCGATACGGGCAAAGAGCGTTTCCACCAGCAGCGAGTGTTCGGCCACGGAATAGGCATAATCGCCTGCCGTCTGCCCATTCCAGCGCGCCACAAAAGCCAGGCCGTGGGCGATATCCTCGATCTCGATATCCATGGGCGTGGGGTCCAGCAGATCGAGCCTGCGGCCCGACAGCATCCGTTGCCATGCGCGGGGTTGTTTGGCCATCGCCTACTCGTCCTCGGCAACAAAGATAGCGTTGCGCTCGATCAGCCCGCTTGGGCGGTATTGGACCGTGTCCAGCAGCTCGTTCAGGAAGCGCGCGAACAGACGCATCGGCCGGGGTTTGCCGACTTCGACAATGATCACTGGTCTGCAGCGTTGAACAAGTTCGCGCGCGCCTTGCAGGGCGGGACGTTCAAAGCCTTCGATGTCGAGATGCAGGACGGATACGTTGCGAGTTTTTGGGATCAGCTTGTCCAGTGGGACGACATGCACATCGACGGTTTCGCCGGGCTCGGGTTCGGTTACAAGCCGCGCTCCTGCGGCAAGGACACGTTTGCCGTCGCCTGCCACCTTGAGCGGTAGATTGTCTGCCTCGGCGCCGACGGCAACGCCGGCCATATGAACGTTTCGAAGGTCATTCAGAGCGATCGTGTGCAGCGCGCTGGCATAGCTGGTCGGATTGGGTTCAAACGAATAGAGCCGGGCGCTCGGGGCCATCACCTCGGACAGCGCGGGCAAGAAATCGCCGACAAAGGCACCGCCTGTTACCACATCTCCTTTGCGTGCCAGCCGGCGCATCAGTTTGAGCGTGTTGGGTTCGTAAACCTCTCCACGCGCCAGTTGTCGGGGGATTTCGCGATTCGCTAAGGACGCTGGGATGGAATAGAATCCGTATTCGTTGGCGCAGATAAAGTGATCGAAATCGGGCACTTGGACCGTTGCCGGTTCGATCTTGGCAAGCTTGGGCTTCATGTCCGGTGTGTTCTGCTCGTGAATGATCGCTTCGAGTTAAATCATTGCGCGTTGCGCCGGGCAATCGGATTGCGGTGGCGCGTGCAAATGCGACGCTGTGACCCGACTGTGTTTGGTGCCGTTGATGCATGTCGCACTACATGATAGCCGCCACGTAAAGTTTTATAACAGGACACGGTTTCATGACCACGGACTACATCGTCAAAGACATCTCGCTGGCCGAGTTTGGCCGCAAGGAACTGGATATCGCCGAAACGGAAATGCCGGGGCTGATGTCCCTGCGCGACGAGTATGGCGCGGCCAAGCCGCTGGCTGGCGCGCGCATCGTGGGCAGCTTGCACATGACGATCCAGACCGCGGTTCTGATCGAGACGCTGGTGGCGTTGGGCGCGGATGTGCGCTGGGCGTCGTGCAACATCTTTTCGACGCAGGATCACGCGGCTGCGGCCATCGCTGCGGGCGGCACGCCGGTCTTTGCGATCAAGGGACAAACCCTTGAAGAACATTGGGATTATCTGGACAAATCCTTCATGTTCGACGATGGCCCGAACATGATCCTCGACGATGGCGGCGACGCAACGCTGTACGTGCTGCTGGGCGCCCGCGCCGAGGCGGGGGAAGAGATTATTCCCGTGCCGCAGTCCGAAGAGGAAGAGGTGATCAAGAAGCAGATCGCCAAGCGGATGGCCGAAAGCCCCGGCTGGTTCACCAAGGTGCGTGACCAGATCAAGGGCGTGTCCGAAGAGACCACGACCGGTGTGAATCGCCTGTATCAACTGGTGCGGGACGGGCAGCTGCCGTTCCCGGCGATCAACGTGAACGACAGCGTGACCAAGTCGAAGTTTGACAACAAATACGGCTGCAAGGAATCGCTGGTCGACGGCATTCGCCGCGCCACCGACACGATGATGGCGGGCAAGGTTGCCGTGGTCATGGGTTATGGTGACGTGGGCAAAGGGTCGGCGGCATCGCTCAAGGGTGCAGGTGCGCGGGTCATCGTGACCGAAGTCGATCCGATCTGTGCGCTGCAGGCGGCGATGGATGGATTCCAGGTCACCACCCTCGAGGATGTTGTTGAAACTGCTGACATTTTTGTCACCACCACCGGCAACAAGGACGTGATCCGGATCGAGCATATGCGCGCGATGAAGGACATGGCGATCGTCGGCAACATCGGTCACTTTGACAACGAGATCCAGGTCGCGAGCCTGAAGAACCACAAGTGGACCAACATCAAGGAACAGGTGGACATGATCGAGATGCCGTCGGGCAATCGGATCATTCTGCTGTCCGAGGGGCGTCTGCTGAACCTTGGGAACGCGACTGGGCACCCGTCGTTTGTGATGTCGGCAAGCTTTACAAATCAGGTACTTGCGCAGATCGAGCTGTGGCAGAAGGGCGATGAGTACAAGAACGAAGTGTACATCCTGCCCAAGCATCTGGATGAGAAGGTTGCGCGCCTGCATCTGGAGCGGATCGGGGTGAAACTGACCGAGCTGGACAGCGATCAGGCGTCCTATATCGGGGTGAAGCCCGAGGGGCCGTTCAAGCCGGAACACTATCGCTACTGATGGGGCGGGCTTGGCCCGCCGCAGATGTGTTAACGCACCGTGCGCCGCCATTTTGGCGGCGTTTGGTTTATTTGGGCCCGTGTTTTGTACAAAAGGGCGGCCTCTGAACCGGGGGTTTGACGCGGCTTTTCGGGGTTTTGTTCAACAGACGGGCTGTTTTGTACAAAACACCCGCTAGGGGCGCATTAGGGAACGGTTAGGGTTTGGCCCCCCGTTAACCATTTCCCGCACACCTTAACCTTTGCGCAATGAATAGAGAAAAGGGGGGCCTGTCCGCCCCCCGAAAGCACCGTGCGAGATTGGTCAGTCGTTCAGACGGTTCGCGACGCCAAAGACCGATCCGATCAGGCCAAAGATGGTCTGGACCGAGTTCACCGGGCTTTCCGTGGCGACCACGAGATCGCGCGGATTGACCTGAAACTTGTTGGCGGCAAAGAGGCCATCGGCGGTGGTGAGGTCGATGGTAAAGACCACCTGTTCCTTGGTCGGGCCAGCGCCGTCGCTGCGCAGCTGACGCGTGGCGTATTCGCGCAGGATCAGCACGCCTTGCGGGTTGGCGCGGTTGTCGGTGAGACCGCCCAGAAGGGCCAGCGCCTCGACCGCGGTAATGGTTTCGCGATCAAAAGGCACGATGGTTTCGGACCCGGTTGCACCGAGGGCGACGAAATAGCGTTCGTCCTCTTCCACCACGACCTTGTCCCCGCCGCGCAGCACCACGTTGGCGGAGGCGCGTTCAAACAGGGTGTCGGCGCGAATTTCGAACGTCTGGCTGTTACGGATCACGCGGACCAGCGGGTTTTCGAGATCGCGTTCGATCCCGCCCGCCTGGCTGATCAGGGTCAGGATGGAATAGTTGCGATTGGGCAGCGGGAAGGTGCCCGGTTGGTTGAAGCCGCGCACCGCGTCGACCGAGTTGTCGGGGCCGGAGGTAAAGTTCAGCTGCACCTGTGCGTCGGGCACCACCAGTTCCAGTTCGCCCGCGATCTTTTCGCGCGCGCCTTCGGGTGTCATGCCGCTGATCCGCACCTCATCAAGGTAGGGGACAAACACCGTGCCGCTGGGCGAGACGCGCAGGCCCTGCATGGTCACGTTCTTTTGCTCGGGCGCGGTCAGGAGCGAGTTAAGCTGGTTGTCCCAGATCACGAGGTCGATCTGGTCCCCGGCGCGGATCAGGTTGGATTTCGGGCCGCGCGGGGCGGAGAACCAGTGGTATTTGCCGGACCATCCGGTGACCGGCCATGTGCGCAGCTGTGCGATGTTGGCGCGGTTGATCGGCACCACGGCAAATGGCGCGTCGGCATCGTTTTCGTTGCGGGTGATTTCGCCACGCAGGGCGGCGCCACGGGGCAGGGTACAGCCGCTGACCACTGCTGCGATCAGGACAAGCGTGATGACGCGAAGTGCTGCGTGCATGTTGGAACCCCCCGGTTTTTGTGGCGGTTTGACCGCGCTTTTCTGCATTAGCCGGAATCAGGCGCGAGACAAAGCTGATATTGGCATTTTCTGGCGTGGTGTTGTGATCAGGCTGTCAGGCGGATTTTTGCGTGGGATTTCCGAGGTCTTCGGCCTCGACCACGTTATCGTCGGGGTCTGATTTCGGCGGTTCCTCGCTGGTGTCCGCGTCGGTCGGGTCCAGCGCAACGATGTCGGCCACCTGCGGTGCGGCGGTGGGACCGATGAGCAGCGGCAGCATTTCCGACCCGCCGGGCAGGGCCACCTCGGCCATGGGCGGGCGGGTCCATGTCAGCGTGTCGAACGCGCCGCAATTGGTGCAGGTCGGACCCCATTGGGCCATGATGTTGTGGCAGTTGTCACAGACCCATTGCGGGCCGCGCGGGGCGGTTACGGCTTTGGCCAGCCATCCCTTGACCACGGCGTCACCCGCACCCGCGCCGCGTTCGATGGCGGCCATCAGCGTGGCGGAGCGTGTCGTGGGATCGGTTTCGGCCAGATCGCCCAGCGCGCGGCGCGCGGCGGGAAAATCCTCGGCCGCGAGGTGCAGTTCGGCCAGCAGCATTTTGGCTTCGGGGTCATCCTTGCCCCGGGTGAGCGGGCCAAAGCGTTTGACGCGCTGTTCGGGGGTCTCATCGGGTTCGATGCGGGCAAAGGCCGCGGCGAGATCGGGGTGGGGCGTGACCTCCCACGCTTTCTTGATCACGCGGGTGGCGTAGCGTTTCTGCCCCTGATCGAGATAGCCGTCGGCGGCCATGACGGCGGCGGGCACCAGATCGGGTGACAGGCGGTTGGCTTCGATCGCCGCCTCGCGCGCCTCGATGGTCAGGTCGTCGTCCATGACGGCGCGTGCTTGGCTGAGGGCCAGAACCGCGTCGCGGCGTTTGTGCACGTCGCGGGGCAGGCTGCCGTGGCGCAGTTTGGCGCTGAGCGTCTGGCGAGCGCCGTCCCAATCCTGTTTGTCGGCTTGCAGTTTCAGCAGCACGTCCTGCGTTTCGACGTGCTTGGGTTTGAGGGCAAAGGCTTTCTCGGCCAGTTTCAGCGCGGTGTCGGTGTCGCCGTCGGCGAGCTTTTGTTTCATGATCCCGCGCACGCCGACAAAGCGGGTGGCGTCGTTGGTCACCAGCTTGCGATAGGTTTCTTCGGCCTTCTTGGTGTCGCCGGCCATCTCTGCCGCTTGGGCGGTCAGCAGGTTCGTCAGTTCGGGGCGGTCGAGGTATTTTTCGGCTTTGGCGGCTTTGGTCATCGCCAACTGCCCCTCTCCCGAGGCGAGCGCCATCATGCCCTGTGCCAGGGCGTCATACCCCTTGGCCGCGCTGCGCCGGTCGAAATAGCGCGAGATCGCGGTTTCGTCGCCATTGAGGAAGTGCCACGTGGCGATGAGCAGGCCCAGCAGCTTGAGGAACACCCATACGGCGAAGACCAGCGCCACGAGGGCGACAACCGACATGAACGGGCCGAAGTTGTATTCGGTGCCCGCCACGACGATCTGCACGCCGCCGTCGGCTTCGAGCAGGTAGCCCGCGCCGAGGGCAAGTGCGGCGACCGCGACGACGAAGGCGATGATTTTTACCAGTGACCAGATCATAAGGGGCCCTTTCAGCGTGCGGCGAGCGTGTCTGCCAGCGCTTGGGCGGCAGTGACGGCGTCATGTCGTGTGGTGGCTTGGGCAAGCCATGGGGCGAGCGATGCCTGTGCGGCGTCGGGCAGGGCGTTGGCCTCGTCCAGGGCGGCGGCGAGGTCGCCTGCGCGCACTGCGGCCTCGATGCGCGACAGGACGGCGTCGGGATCGTCGCCGTCGCGCGGCGTGACCGAGCGGGCGCCCAGCTGGCGTTCGAAGAAGCTGCCAAGGCCGCCGGTGTCATTGGCCGCGCGGGCGGCGGACAGCGCGTCGCGGGCGGCATTTGCGATGCCCGCCTGCAATTGGGCAAGCGGGGCGACGCCGTCGCTTGCGGCGACGCTCAACGCGTCGGGCACGTCGACCTGGCCCGTATCGGCGAGGATCGCCAGGGCATCGGCGTAGGGCGCGCCGGTTTCCAGCGCGGCGGTGATCTGGGTCACGGCGGTGCGGGCGATGGAGGCCTGGGCTGCGTTGCGGGCAGCGGCGCGGGCCTCTTCGGCTTCGGACAGGAGGGCGGCGATTTCATTTTGCTGCGCTTCGGCGGCGGCGCGCATTTCGGCCAGCGCGTCCTCGAAGGCTGCGGCGGGCAAGGTGCCGTCGCTGGCCGGTGTGGTGGCCAGACGTTCGACGCGTTGGGACAGGGTGGCAATGGTTTCAGCCTGCGTGGCGATGGCGGCCTCCAGCGGGGTCAGGTCGACGGGGTCGGGCGCCTCGGGCGTCTGGGGCGCGGGCAGGTTTTCGACGGTGGTTTCCAGCGTGTCGATGCGTGCGACCGCATCGCGGAAATCGGCGCTGTCCACGTCAGGGCCCTGGGCAAGGCCGATGAAGAACCCGATGGCGCCCGCGACGACGCCGCCGATCAGCATGGGGACAAATACGCTGGGTTTTTCGGGCTGGACCTGCGGGGCGGGTTCGGTCGATGACCTCTCAGGCTCAGGCTCAGGCTCAGGCTCAGGCTCAGGCTCAGGCTCAGGCTCAGGCTCAGGCTGTTCCACGGGTTCTGCGTCTGATTTCAGCGTGGCGGCATCGGGCGCCTCATCCGCCGCTGGCGCGACGTCTTCGTGCTGATCGGGGGTGCTATCCACCTGATCTGGCGTCGTGTTCTCGGCCTCGACCTCGGCAGGTGTCGATTTGCTTTTCTTTTTGGCCAAGGTCACCCCTCCGATTCTCTCATGGCCCTGGCCACGCGGTTGACCCTACTCTTCCCCTGTCCGCCCCTCAACCCGGAGTAAGGTGTTGAGGGCTTCGGCGATGGCCATCGTCATCGCCGCGGCGTTGGGGGCGGCGCAGATGCTGAGAGATGCAGCAGCGTGTGCCGCGATGCCGTCTGCCACAGCATCGCTGAGCGCGATGATATGCGCATGCGCCAGCGTTTGGGCCTGATCGGCAAACTGCTGTGCGGTGCGCGGGGAAAACAGCGGCACCAGGATCGGGTGCGGTGCGGCAAGTGCTGTCTGCGCCGCTTGTGTGAGCGGCTCGAGGATCTGGTCGTAGACGGCAATCTGGCGCGCCTGCAGGCCCGCATCCGACAGGGTGCGCGCGATGTCACCGCGCGTGTGCACGCCCGAAAGGAGCACGAGCGGTGCGGTCGGCGGTGATCCGAGCAGGCTTTCCGTCAGCTCCGCCGCCGTATCGCCGCGATGTACCGCGCGCCAGCCGTTGGCCTGCGCAGTGCCGGTGGTTGCCTGTCCGATGCAATAGGCCAGCCGACCGTTCCCACGCGGGGCGTGCATCACGCCGTTGGCCGAGGTGAAGATCACCGCGTCGTCCGGGCCGAGGTCGACATGCGCCTGCGTGGCCACGATGTCGATCAGCGGGCTGTAGATCGGCGTAATGCGGTGCTGCACGTCGGCGGGCAGTCCGGCGACAAAGCCATGTGCAGCCGCGGCGGGGCGGGTCATGAGCAGGGGGATCGGCACATTGTGAGACACGAGGCAGAGTGATACCCGTCCCCCGACAGTCACGCAATCACCGGGCACCCATGGTCACCATCCTTGGCATTGAAAGCAGTTGCGACGACACCGCCGCCGCCGTTGTGCGCGGGGTGCCGGGGGACATGCAGGTGCTGTCGTCGGTGGTCATGGGGCAGGCCGCGCTGCATGCGGATTTCGGCGGCGTTGTGCCCGAGATCGCGGCGCGGGCGCATGCCGAGCGGTTGGATCACGCGGTGCAGGCGGCGCTGGACGAGGCGGGGCTGGCGTTGGGCGACATGGATGCCATCGGGGTGACCTGTGGCCCCGGTCTGATTGGCGGCGTGGTGTCGGGTGTGATGACGGCCAAGGGGCTGTCGGCAGCCACGGGCCTGCCGCTTTATGGGATCAACCATCTGGCGGGGCACGCGCTGACGCCGCGGCTGACGGATGGGGTGGCCTATCCCTATCTGATGTTGCTGGTGTCGGGCGGGCATTGCCAGTTCGTGATCGCACACGGGCCGGACCGGTTCGAGCGGTTGGGCGGCACCATCGACGACGCCCCGGGCGAGGCGTTTGACAAGGTGGCGCGGCTGATTGCGCTGGGCCAGCCCGGTGGGCCCGCGGTCGAGGCGGCGGCCAAGACGGGTGATCCGCGCGCCTATGATTTTCCGCGGCCGTTGGCGCACAAGGCGGACTGCAATCTGAGTTTTTCGGGTCTGAAGACTGCCGTACTGCGGGCGCGGGACGATCTGGTTGCCGAACACGGCGGGTTGCCGCGGCAGGCGCAAGCCGATCTGGCGGCGTCGTTTCAGCAGGCTGTCAGCGACAGTCTGGCAGGCAAGACGCGGCGCGCGCTGGATCGGTATCTGGCGTTGAACCCGGCACAGCCGACGCTGTGCGTGGCGGGCGGGGTTGCGGCGAATATGACCATTCGGGCCGCGTTAGAGACGGTTTGTGCCGACGCCGGTGCCGCGTTTATCGCGCCGCCGCTGGCGCTGTGCACCGACAATGCAGCCATGATCGCGGCGGCGACGATCGAGCAAATGCAGGTGCGTGCGCCCGATGGCATGGACCTGCCCGCCCGTCCGCGCATGCCGCTGGACACGGCCAGCGCGCCGTTGGTCGGGTCGGGCAAGAAGGGGGCCAAGGCGTGAGCGTTGCCGTTCTGGGGGCCGGTGCGTTTGGCACGGCTTTGGCCATTGCGCTGGCGGAAAACGGACCGGTGACCCTGTGGGCGCGGGATGCGGACCACTGTGCGCGGATGGCGTCGGACCGGGAAAACCGGGATCGGCTGCTCGGGTTCGCCTTTCCAGAGAATTTGTCGGTTTGTGCACAGTTAGAGACTGTTTTCAGCGCGGACACGCTGCTGTTGGCCATGCCGATGCAGGCGCTGTCGGGATTTGCGCGCGCCAATGATCTGGGCGGCAAGACGGTGGTTGCGTGCTGCAAGGGGATGGATCTGGAAACCGGGCGGGGACCCAGCGGATTGCTTGGCACTGCGGGCACGGTTGCGGTTTTGACCGGGCCGAGTTTTGCCGCGGAC
>JBCBCR010000098.1:0-11859 GCA_038530495.1 Pseudomonadota bacterium
CGCGGGTGGCGCACCAGTCTTGCAGGGTGAAGAGTTCGTCTTCGTTGAAGCCCTTGAGCGCAACGGCATTGATCTTGATCCTCAATCCAGCTTTCTGAGCCGCATCAATGCCGCGCAGCACCTGCGGCAAACGCCCCCAGCGTGTGATATCGGAAAATTTCTGTTCGTCCAGCGTGTCCAAAGACACATTGATCCGCCGCACCCCCGCGGAATAAAGGTCATCGGCAAAGCGTTCGAGCTGGCTGCCGTTGGTTGTGACCGTCAACTCTTTGAGTGCGCCGGTTTCAAGGTGCCGCCCGATGCGGTGAAAAAACGTCATGATCTCGCGCCGGACCAAAGGCTCACCGCCGGTAATGCGCAGCTTTTCGACACCTAGGCGGATAAAGGTGGAACACATGCGGTCCAGTTCTTCCAGCGTCAGCAGCTCTTTCTTTGGCAGAAAGGTCATGTTCTCGGACATGCAATAGACGCAGCGGAAATCGCACCTGTCTGTCACAGAGACGCGCAAATATTTGATGGCGCGCTGGAATGGGTCGATCAACGGCGGGTTCATGCGCTAAGTGGTAGGTATGTGATCCCGGCCTCGCAAGAGGGAAGGCCGATAAAACGTGGAGTGCAGCGATGAAACAGGCGGTTTTCGCGATCTTATGTCTGGGAATGAGCGGTTGCGCGCTGCTGGAGCCGCGCAATCCGCCATTTGAGGCGGAACCCGTCGCGCCGTCCGAAGACGCTGTCGCTGAGCCGCAAAACCCGGACGATCTCATCCGTCCCGAAGCGCGCCCGGACGAAGAGGCAACCGCGCCTGAATTGTCCGTTGGCACGCTTGGGCGCACGGTGGCATCGCTGGGAAATGCAGCCGAGCCGGGTTTGTGGATCAAAACACCACTGGTGCAATCGGAACGACCGGGGCGCGTGTTTTATCCTGAAACTGGCAAGAGTGTCGCGGTGACACTTCTTCCGATTGACGGACCGGTGACGGCGGGCAGCCGTTTGTCGCTGCAAGCGATGCAAGAACTGGGTGCGCCATTAACCGGGCTGCCCGAGGTTGACGTCTTGGCGGGGTAGCGGTCTCCGTTTCGCAGGCCGATCGAAAATTGACACGATTTCCGTGCGCACGTCAGCGGCTTGGCAAGTACTTGGCTGCTTCGCGCGCGGCAAACGGCTTCATGTTGGCGGCATGGGCGTCGAGGAACGCCTCGACCCGCGGGGCGTCATGTTTGCTGAGGTCGCGCAACCACCAGCCGACGGCTTTCTGGATGAACCAATCTCGATCGGAAACATAGCGTGCCGCCCAGCCCAACACCCGTTCGCGCGCTTTGATCTCCGCCGGTTTTGGAAAGTTCTGTTTAGTCCAAGGCAGGGTGATCACGAGTGCTGCCCGGCGCGTCCACATGTGGTCGGACCGTGTCCAATCTTCGACGACATCGAGCCGCGCAGGTTTTGCAACCAAGCGACGTTGCCCGGCCATGCACGCGTGATCAGCGATAGCCCAGCCGTCAAAGTCAGGCACCCACGACTGGATGAGCGCCCACGCAGCTTCATCTGGTTTGATCCGCGCTTGGGTCAGCAATTTTGCCGCCGCAACACGGCCCTCAAACACATCCGTGTCCCACAGACCCGCGGCGAGTGTCACACGCGCCTCGACGTTCAAGGCATTGCGCCACGCCTTGGTCAGATCATTGAGCACCGGGTTGGGCACGCCCAGATGCCGACGTTTGGATTTGTGGTAGGCTTTTGCCCCCGCCGCCCGTTCCGCATCGCCAAACGCCGCGATTTCCGTCAAGGCGGCCTCTGGCGTCATTCGACCGTAACCGATTTGGCAAGGTTGCGGGGTTGGTCAACGTCGGTGCCTTTCGCGACCGCCGTGTAATAGGCAAGCAATTGCGCGGGAACCGCATAAACAATTGGCGCGACAAGATCAGAACACGCGGGCATCGGCACTTCTGCCCATGCATCTTCACCAGCCTGCGCCAGACCTTGTGCATCGGAAATGAGCACCACCTTGCCCTTGCGCGCCATCACCTCCTGCATGTTCGAAACCGTCTTGTCGAACAGCGCGTCGCGCGGCGCCATCACGACCACGGGCACGTGCTTGTCGATCAATGCAATGGGCCCGTGTTTCAACTCGCCTGATGCATACCCTTCGGCGTGTATATAGCTGATTTCCTTGAGTTTCAGCGCGCCTTCCATTGCGAGGGGATACATTGCACCACGGCCTAGGAACAGCACGTCGCGCGCCTCCGACAGTTTGCGTGCCGTGCGTTGCATCACGTCGTTCTGGCCGAGGGCAGCGTTGATCAGGCCCGGAAGTTTTTGCAATTCGGCGACGTGATTGGCGGCCTCAGCTTCGGACAGCGTGCCGTGCGCGCGTGCCGCTTCGAGCGCCAACAGCGCCAGAACCAATAATTGGCAGGTAAAGGCTTTGGTCGACGCGACCCCGACCTCGACACCTGCATGGATCGGCAAAGCCAGATCGCTTTCCCGCGCGATGGAGCTTTCGGGGACGTTGACCACCGACAGGATGGTATCGGCCTTTTCCTGACAGTACCGCAAGGCGGCCAGAGTATCTGCCGTTTCACCCGATTGGCTGACAAACAAGGCCAAAGTCCGCGCCGGGATGGGTGGTTCGCGGTAACGAAACTCGGATGCGACATCGACTTCAACCGGGATACGCGCCACTTGTTCGAACCAGTATTTTGCCGTCAGGCACGCATAATAGGCCGTGCCGCATGCAACCATGACAACGCGGTCAAAGGCGCTGAAATCGAGGCCAGCGTCGGTGAGGCGAATGCTGCCATCCTCGTCGATGTAATGGTTCAAAGCATTGCCCAGCACGGTGGGCTGTTCGGCAATCTCTTTGGCCATAAAGTGTTTGTGGCCGGCTTTGTCCAGCCGTGCCGCGTCGATGCTGACCTGACGCACGGCCCGATTGGCCAGCTTGCCGGCAGCGTCAAAGATCGTGGCGCCCGCACGTGTGACGACAACCCTGTCGCCTTCTTCCAGGTAGGTGAGCCTGTCGGTCAACGGCGCAAGCGCAATGGCATCTGAACCCACGAACATCTCCCCGTCACCGTGCCCCACGGCCAACGGCGAGCCTTTGCGCGCGGCGATGATCAGATCTTCCTCGCCATCAAAAAGAAAGGCGAGCGCGAAGGCCCCTTCGAGCCGGTCGATGGTGGCAAAGGCAGCGGCTTGCGGGGCCATGCCGTCGTCGAGGTGCTTGTGGGTCAGCAAGGCGACGGTTTCGGTGTCGGTCTCGGTTTCGGCTGCATACCCAGCGTCGGCCAATTCCGCGCGCAGATCGCGAAAGTTTTCGATGATCCCGTTGTGAACAACTGAGACCGGACCAGACAGATGGGGATGTGCGTTGCCTTCACTCGCGGCACCGTGCGTGGCCCAGCGGGTGTGTCCAATCCCGGCTTTACCGGCAAGCGGTTCGTGCACCAGTTTGTCGCTGAGGTTGACCAACTTGCCTACTGCGCGGCGGCGTTGCAGCACGCGGTTGTTCACCGTCGCAATCCCTGCGCTGTCATACCCGCGGTATTCCAGCCGCTTGAGCGCTTCAACCAGAATGGGTGCCACTTCGTGATCACCCAGCACCCCCACAATTCCACACATTTTAGCTGCCTCTGCTCTGCTTGGCTTTCTTGGCCTTTAACATTTCGAACAATTTGCGCGCCATGCCGGGCTTTTCGACCTGTGGCGCTCGGGCGATGGCGAGGGCGCCGTCATCCACGTCCGACGTGATGACCGAACCCGATCCTGTCATGGCTTCGGTTCCCACTGACACGGGCGCCACCAGCATTGTATTGGAACCAATGAATGCGCGGTCGCCGATCTCGGTGCGGTGCTTCATGACGCCGTCGTAATTGCACGTGATCGTGCCCGCGCCAACATTCGCCGCCTTGCCCACAGACGCGTCGCCGATATAGCTGAGGTGGTTGACCTTTGCGCCGGTGTCCAGCGTGGCATTCTTGATCTCGACGAAATTTCCCACGCGCACATCTTCGGCCAGCTCGGCACCGGGGCGCAGACGGGCGTAGGGGCCAACACTGGCGCCACGCGACACATGGCACCCTTCGAGGTGAGAAAAAGCGCGGATGGTGGCGCCACTTTCGACAGTCACGCCGGGACCAAACACCACGTTGGGTTCGATCAGCGCGTCGCGCCCGATCACCGTGTCATAGGCGAGATAGACTGTATCCGGCGCCATCAGTGTCACACCGTCGGCCAGCAGTGCGGCGCGTGTGCGGTCCTGAAAGATCGCTTCGGCGGCAGCAAGGTCCGTGCGGCTGTCGACCCCCAGTGTCTCGGCCTCGTCACATTTGACCGCTGTTACGCTCAGGCCGCGGGCATTTGCCAGTTCCGGAACATCCGTGAGGTAATATTCGCCGGATGCATTGTCGTTACCCACGTTCTGGAGCAGATCAAAAAGAAGGTCTGCATTGCAGGCCATCAGCCCGGAATTGGTGAACCGGATTTGCCGCTCTTCTTCGGTTGCGTCCTTGTATTCGACGATCTTGACCAACTTTTCGCCGTCCATGACCAGCCGGCCATAGCGAGGCTGCAGTTCAGCAATGTCAAACCCCAGAACCACGATATCGTGGCTGCGCCGCGCCTCGATCATGTGCTCCAGCGTTTCCGGACGCAGAAAAGGTGTGTCACCGTACAAAATGACCACGTCGCCCGAGAAACCGGCCAAGGCCTCTCGTGCCTGTTGCACCGCGTGACCGGTGCCCAACTGCTCGGCCTGGATCACCACGTCGACCTGTGGATCGAACGTATGTGCGGCAGCCTGCACCATGTCGGCCTTGTGCCCTGCGACGACGATGGTACGCGACGGGGTCAAAGCCGACCCCGTTTGCATCGCGTGATGCAAAAGCGGCGCGCCAGCGATGGGGTGGAGGACCTTGGGCAGGTCCGAGTTCATCCGTGTGCCCTTGCCCGCGGCCAGGAGGATCAAAGCGACATCCATGGCAAATCTCTTTGTGTTTTTGTGAACCCCTCTTTATCCGCTGGGGGACAGGGCGCAAGCGATGCGGGATAACCTTGTGTTGCGGGTTGCAACAGGATGCGCGCGAAAGGGGCGATATGGGAGCAGTGGTTTTTGATCTGGATGGCACGCTGGCGGACACCAGCGGAGATCTTTTGGCGGCGGCCAATGCCTGCTTTCGGCAAATGGGTTACGGCGATGTGCTTGGGCCGCAGGATGCAGGTGTCGCATTGCGCGGTGGGCGCCGAATGCTGTCGCACGGGCTTGCCCGGCTTGGCGTGCCGGAAGGTGATATTTTAGATCAATACTATCCTGTTTTGCTCGAAGCCTACGGCGCCGACATCTCGTCGCGCACGACACTGTTTCCAGGTGTAATGGCTGCGGTCGAGACTTTGAAAAAAATGGGCTACGCGGTCGGGATTTGCACCAACAAACCAGAAGGCCTCGCAAACCAACTGCTGTCCGATCTGGGTATTCGCGCCGATTTTGGCGCGCTGGTTGGGGCAGACACGCTGCCCGTACGCAAACCTGATCCTGCCCCCTTGTTCGAAACCGCGACACGCCTGGGCCGTGACCGATCGCACTGTCTGCTGGTCGGTGACAGCGACACGGACCGCAACACGGCCAAGGCTGCGGGCGTCCCGTCAATCCTTGTTACCTTTGGCCCCTCTGGCGAAGATATGGCCGCTCTGGCACCCGAAGCGCTGCTTGGAGATTACGCAGAACTGCCGGGGATCGTTGCCGATCTGATGGCCCCGTGATGACCCGCGGCTTGACCTGCGCGCTTGTGCACCGCAAAGACAAGCCATGACAGAGCGCTTTACCGGTTCATTCACACAGCAAGAGGCCATCCCGGAGGCCGCGATCGAAGCTGCGGTTGCGGTCATGCGACACGGGCGGCTGCACCGCTATAACACCACTGCCGGAGAACTGGGCGAGACAGCCTTGCTCGAGCAGGAGTTCGCAGCGTACACCGGCGCGCAATACTGCGTGGCCGTTGCGTCGGGTGGCTATGCAATGTCATGCGCCTTGCGCGCTGTTGGCGTGCAGCCGGGCGATAAGGTTCTGAGCAATGCTTTCACGCTTGCTCCGGTGCCCGGGGCCATCGCCAGTGTTGGCGCAATTCCTGTGTTTGTCGGTGTCACCGAGGCGCTGACCATCGATCTCGACGATCTTGCGGCCAAGGTGGATCAGGCACGTGTCCTGCTGCTCAGCCACATGCGCGGGCACATCTGCGACATGGACCGGCTGATGCAAATTTGCGATGCGGCAGGTGTGATCGTGATCGAGGATTGCGCCCATACGATGGGCGCAGCCTGGAACGGGGTCGCTTCAGGCACGCACGGCGCTGTCGGGTGCTATTCCTGCCAGACTTACAAGCACATCAACTCGGGCGAGGGCGGCCTGCTCGTGACCGACGACCCGGATATCGCGGCGCGCGCAATTATGCTGTCGGGCAGTTACATGCTCTATGAACGCCACACTGCGTCACCGCCCAAGGCGTTTTTTGACACGATCAAATATGACACGCCCAACATTTCGGGCCGTATGGACAACCTGCGCGCAGCGATCCTGCGTCCGCAGCTCGCCGATTTGGGCGCACAGGTCGCGCGGTGGAATGAACGGTATCACCGGCTCGAAACAGGCTTGCGCGACACGCCCGGTCTGACCGTGATAGACCGTCCGAAGGCGGAAAGCATTGTCGGGTCTTCGATCCAGTTTCTGCTGCTCGACTGGCCCGCATCCGCCATTGGCGAGGTGTTGCGCCGTTGCTCGGAACGCGGGGTTGAGCTGAAATGGTTTGGCGCGCCGGAACCGGTGGCCTTCACCTCGCGATATGACAGCTGGCGCTTTGCGCCGTCTGCACCGATGGCGGCCACCGACAGGGTGCTGGCGGGCATTGTCGACATGCGCGTGCCGCTGACCTTTACGCTGGACGATTGCGACCTGATCGCGCGGATCATCCGCGCCGAGGTCTCTGCCGTTTACCAAACGACCTGACCACAACCGCACAATTTGTTTGACCGGCATTCTTGCCGCTGTTAAATGAACGCCTGTTCAATAAGGAGCAATCCGATGTTTGATCACTCCATGCGGTTCGATCTGGGCGAAGACGTGAATGCGCTGCGCGAAATGGTGCATCGCTGGGCGCAGGAGCGTGTCAAACCCATGGCTGCGGGCATTGACAGCGACAATGCGTTCCCGCCAGCACTTTGGTCCGAAATGGGCGAGTTGGGTCTGCTCGGCATCACTGTCGATCCCGACTTTGGCGGGGCAGGGATGGGGTATCTCGCCCACACGGTCGCGGTTGAAGAGGTGGCGCGCGCTTCGGCGTCCGTGTCGCTCAGCTATGGCGCGCATTCGAACCTGTGTGTGAACCAGATCAATCTCAACGCAACGCCTGAACAAAAAGAAAGGTACCTGCCGGGCCTGATTTCGGGCGAACATGTCGGCGCGCTTGCGATGTCCGAAGCGGGCGCCGGATCCGACGTAGTGTCGATGAAACTGTCAGCGGAAAAGCGCAACGACCGCTACATCCTCAACGGCACGAAATACTGGATCACCAATGGACCCGACGCTGACACGCTCGTGGTCTATGCAAAGACGGATGCAAAAGCGGGCCCCAGGGGCATCACCGCATTCCTGATCGAAAAGACGATGGCGGGGTTTTCCACCTCGCCTCATTTCGACAAGTTGGGAATGCGCGGATCGAACACGGGCGAGTTGATCTTTGAGGACGTCGAGGTTCCGTTTGAAAACATTCTCGGGGAAGAGGGGCGCGGCGTTGCCGTTCTCATGTCCGGGCTGGACTATGAACGCGTCGTTTTGGCGGGCATCGGTCTTGGGATCATGGCGGCCTGCCTTGACGAAGTGATGCCATATGTCAGCGAGCGTCGGCAGTTCGGCGAACCGATTGGAAATTTCCAGCTCATGCAGGGCAAGATCGCCGACATGTACACCGCGATGAATTCTGCCCGTGCCTATGTCTACGAGGTCGCCAAGGCCTGCGACCGGGGCGAGGTGACCCGGCAAGACGCCGCCGCGTGCTGTCTTTATGCCTCCGAAGAGGCGATGAAACAGGCGCACCAGGCGGTTCAGGCCATGGGCGGAGCGGGTTTTCTAAACGACGCGCCTGTTGCGCGGCTATTCCGCGACGCCAAACTGATGGAAATCGGCGCTGGCACATCGGAAATCCGGCGCATGCTGGTGGGCCGCGAACTGGTCGCGTCGATGGGATGACGCTGCCATGATGCCCCGGTCGGTCCTTATCACCACGGCGAGCCTGACAGTACTGGCAGGTGCGTTGGGCTATTGGTTCGGCCAGCGGCAAGTCACATTGGACAGCAGCGCAGTCATTGCAGCGGTGGCAGAACGTCATGTCGCCGAACATGGCGGCGGGATCGAAGATTGCATCGCCTTGCCGGGCGAAGGGCGCGCGGTGTTTCATGTACAGTGTGCAAACATGACCTACGCCGTAGACCGGTTGGGCCGTGTACGACGGGTCGAGGAGGGTGGCATATGAACATGGCTGCGCAAGCCCTCGCTGGCCCGCCCAATCAGGTCTGCATTCGCGTGCCGCACACCTCGGGCAGCGGTGGTCAAAGGACTGCCTCAGTGACCTATCGTGAACTGGCGCAATTGACGGACCGCACGGCGCGCGGCATTGCAACATGGGTCAAGCCGGGCGACCGTGTAGGAGTGCTGTTTGAACAGGACATTTGGTGCGCGGTATCTCATCTTGCGCTCTGGAAATTGGGCGCGATTTCAGTGCCTTTGTTCACCAAGTTCAGGCAGGATGCACTGGCATCGCGCATCAAGGATGCGGGCATTCGGTATGTCCTGACAAATCATGACGCCAAGGCGCTGGTTGGCGATCTTGCGCAGACCATTATTCCCGCAGACATCGGGCAAGACGGACCGGAATTGCCCTTTGCCGAGGCGGACGCCGCCGTTCTGATCTATACCTCCGGCACCACGGGTAAACCCAAGGGCGCGCTGCACGGACACACCCTGTTGACCGGGCACTTGCCGGGCGTCAGCCTTAGCCATAACACGCTGGGCGAAGCGGGCGACTGCCTTTGGACACCCGCCGATTGGGCGTGGATTGGCGGGCTTTTCGACGTGCTCATGCCGGGGCTTGCGTTGGGCGTACCGGTTGTGACGCACAGTCCGGTGAAATTCGATCCGGATGAAACAGCCCGAATGATAAGAGACATGGGCATCCGCAACGTGTTCTTCCCACCGACCGCGCTGCGCATGCTCAAGGCAGCGGGCATCCGAATCTCTGGCCTTCGGTCCGTTGCGTCCGGTGGCGAGCCGCTCGGGCCAGAGATGCTGGCGTGGGGCCGGGATGCGCTGGGTGTCACGATCAATGAGTTTTACGGCCAGACGGAATGCAACATGGTCGTCAGTTCCTGCGCGGCTCAGTTCGACCCGCGTCCCGGGTGTATGGGCAAACCGGTCCCGGGATTTGACGTGACCGTGATCGATGCCGTCGGCAACGCAACGGACACGGAAGGCGACATAGCGGTCAAGCGTGGCGCACCGTCCATGATGCTGCGCTATTGGCAAGACCCCGGGGCGACCGCCGAGAAATTTCGCGGCGATTGGATGTTGACCGGCGACCGCGGCGTGCGCGAGGGCGATTTCATTCGGTTCGTCGGGCGCGATGATGATGTGATTACCTCTGCGGGCTACCGCATCGGACCAGCCGAGATCGAGGATTGCCTGTTGACCCATCCGGACGTCGCGACCGTGGGCGTTGTCGGCAAACCGTGCGCACTGCGCACCGAGATCGTGAAAGCCTACGTTGTCCGCAAACCAGAGACGCACGTAGAAGCACCCGAGCTGCAGGACTTTGTCAAAGAACGGCTTGCAAGGTATTCATACCCAAGGGAAATTGAATTCGTGGATGCCTTGCCGATGACCGTCACAGGCAAGGTGATCCGCAAAGACCTGCGGGCCCGCGCGGCCAAGGAAACAATCGCATGAAACTAAAATCCCAGGCCATTGTGTCCTCGGCGACATTCAAGGCCAACCGCAAAGCTCACCTTGCTGCCTTGGCAGAAGTACAAGAGGCCGCAAGCCATGCGGCTGCCGGTGGCGGCGCGCGCGCGCGTGAACGGCACGTTTCCCGCGGCAAGATGCTGCCGCGCGAACGCGTGTCAAACTTGCTCGACCCCGGGTCGCCGTTTCTCGAGGTTGGCGCCACTGCCGCACACGGCATGTATGACGGCGCGGCCCCGGCAGCCGGCATTATCGCTGGCGTGGGCATGGTGCAGGGCCGGCAGGTCATGGTCATGTGCAACGATGCCACGGTCAAAGGCGGCACATACTACCCGATGTCGGTCAAAAAGCACTTGCGCGCGCAAGAGATTGCAGAGGCAAACCATTTGCCCTGCATCTATCTGGTCGACAGCGGCGGTGCGAACCTTCCAAACCAGGACGAAGTGTTCCCGGACCGCGATCACTTTGGCCGCATTTTCTTTAACCAGGCGCAAATGTCGGCAAAGGGGATCGCTCAGATCGCCGTGGTCATGGGCTCTTGCACAGCGGGTGGCGCATACGTGCCCGCCATGTCCGACGTGACGATCATCGTGCGCGAACAGGGCACCATTTTTTTGGCGGGTCCGCCACTGGTCAAGGCCGCAACAGGCGAGGTGGTTAGCGCAGAGGACCTGGGCGGCGGCGATGTGCACACACGTCTGTCCGGTGTGGCGGATTATCTTGCCGAAGACGACGCCCATGCGCTTGCGCTTGCACGTGACGCTGTGCGCAGCCTGGGTGCGCCGCATGGGAGCGAGCCACAACAGGCGCCAGAAGCCCCGGCTTACGATCCCGAAGAGATCCTCGGCGTCGTTCCAAGCGATCTGCGCACGCCCTACGACATCCACGAGGTCATCGCGCGATTGGTCGATGGCTCGCGGTTTGATCCGTTCAAGGCGCGGTTTGGCGAAACCCTGGTCTGCGGTTTTGCCCACATCAAAGGCCACCTTGTCGGGATCGTTGCCAATAATGGCGTGCTGTTTTCCGAAGCCGCGCAAAAGGGCGCGCATTTTATCGAATTGTGCAGTCAGCGGCGTATCCCACTGATTTTCCTGCAGAACATCACCGGTTTCATGGTCGGCCAGAAATACGAAAACGAGGGGATCGCCCGCCACGGGGCCAAAATGGTCACAGCCGTCGCCACGACGGCCGTGCCGAAAATCACGATGCTTGTGGGCGGGTCTTTCGGGGCGGGCAATTATGGCATGGCCGGGCGGGCCTATGATCCGCGGTTTCTGTGGTCATGGCCCAATAGCCGCATCTCGGTCATGGGCGGCGCGCAGGCCGCAGGCGTGCTGGCAACGGTGAAACGCGACGCCATCGAACGCGGCGGCGGTACGTGGACGTCCGAAGAAGAGGCCGCCTTCAAACAGCCAACCATCGACATGTTCGAGCGCCAATCGCATCCGCTTTATGCGTCAGCGAGGTTGTGGGACGACGGCATCATCGATCCGCGTAAAGCCCGTGACGTGCTCCATCTGAGCCTGCGCGTCGCGCTGAACGCGCCCATCAAAGAGACACGCTTCGGCGTGTTCAGGATGTGACGATCGTGAAAGCCCCGACTTTCACGATCGGTGGGCAAGGTCATGCTTGCAAAGCAAGCGTGACAGCCCACTCCCGCGCCATGCTGGGTGCATCGCAGATGAAAGCCCCGACTTTCACGATCGGTGGGCAAGGTCATGCTTGCAAAGCAAGCGTGACAGCCCGTTCCCGTGCCATGCTGGGTGCATTGAACACCCATGCGTCTACGGACATTCTGGCGAAAGGTCCGAGACATGCTGCTTGAGAACGCCCTTGCCAAGTACCCTGGGGCCGAAACC
>JBCBCR010000099.1:0-11708 GCA_038530495.1 Pseudomonadota bacterium
GATCGACAACCTCGCCAGCGCGGTGCAGCTGTTTTACGTCGACACCGGGCGCTATCCGACCGAGGCCGAAGGGCTGTCGGTGCTGCTCAGCCGACCTGCGGGCGACAATGACTGGAACGGGCCCTACATGCCCAAGGAAGAGGCGCTGACCGATCCGTGGGGCCGCAGCTACATCTATGCGCCGCCGCAGGATGACGGCACTTTCGCGATCCGGTCGCTGGGCCGCGACGGCACCGAGGGCGGCAGTGGCGAAGACGCCGATCTGTCCTACTAAAGCCGCGGGCCCACGACGAAATCCACCCATTCCGGCGACCCGCCGGTGCCCGTGATCCGCACCAGCGCAGGCAGGTCCGGCCGGTCGCGCCACGTGCCTTCCCAAACCGGTGTCTCGCCGCTGGTGTCGAGGTAGGCAAAGGCGACGTCGCCCACGCCCTCCGACAGCACGTGGTCCCACTGATCAAGGGGTGCGCCGCTGTCGTCCACGGCGACCAGCGTCAGGGTCAGTGCGCCGCCGCTCCATCCCACATCGACGCGTGACGCCGCCGCGTCCGGGGCAAAGGCCCAAGGCTTCAGCGTGACAAAGCTGAGCTTGTCGGGATCACCGGCAAAGGTGTTCGGAAAGGGTGTGATGCGGTTGGGCGGCAACGCTTCGAGCAGGGTGGCGCGCAATTGGCGGCGCAGGGCCAGTTCCGCCTGATCCGTTGCCACGGCCTGCGCGCGGTCAAACACCTGCACACCCACGCCGAACGCCCCGGCAAGCCCGGCGGCGATCAACGCCAGCAGCGCCAGCGACACCAACAGTTCTATGAGGGACAACCCGGCACGCGGGCCAAAGTGCGGCTCAGCCATCGCCCGGCACCGCGATCTGCCGCGCCTCTTGGGCCAATGTGCGGCCCGCGCCGGAGTGGACCGTGACGGTCACGATCTCGGTTGCCGGGCCGGGTTGGATTGTGGTTGTGATGCGCCAGTCGCGGTAGGGCTCTTCTGAGGCTGACACCCCGAGCACCCGCACCGTTTCCAGCCGCGACAGCGCCAGATCCTGCGCCAGCGCCTGTTCTGTGGCATCCTTGGACCGGCCCAGCAGGTCGGTCTGGCCGGGGACAAGCACCGCCAGAGTCATGCTCATCACGGCAAAGGCCACCAGAACCTCGAAAATGCTGTAGCCCGACCGCGCGTTCATGATCCGCTGTCCAGCGTGCCGGTCAGGGGCGACAGGGTGATCGTCCGCGCGCCCAGGCACAGCGGGCCGCCCGTTGCGGTGCCGTCGGGATAAAATACCGGGGCGGGGCTATTGGTGCAGACCGCGTCGGTGCCCATGGTGACACGGTTGCCGGTCGTCATCGCCCGCAGACGGCTTTCCTGCGCCTGTCGCTGCAACGCGGCCAGCGCCGCCTCGGCCTGCAGGCGCGGCGACGGCGGGCGCACTGACACGGCCACAACGGCGAGGATCAGCGACAGGACAGCCAGCGCCACCATGGTTTCGAACAGGCTGACACCTGCCCTGGGGCCGCTGATGTCAGAACGCGATATCATTGAGATCCAGGATGGCGGTGATGGTCGACACAATCAGAACCCCGACGAGCACCCCCAAAGCGAGGGTCATCGCGGGCGTCAGCAACGCAAGCGCGCGTTTCAACGTGGTGCGGGTTTCGCCCTGCATGGCCTCGCTGGCTGCGCGCAGCATCGGGCCCAACCGGTCCGTTTCGTCGCCCGCCTGAATCAAAGATGCGGCCATAGGATCAAGGAAGCTGATCCGCCCGATGGCCGTGGACAGGCTGGCGCCAGCCTCGATCTCGGTCCGGGCGGTGCGCAATGCGCTGCGCCACGGTCCTGCGGGCATGGCGGCCTCTGCTGCTTCGATGCCATCGACGCTGGACATGCCCGCTTCGACCATCAGGCCAAGGTTCTGGCAAAACGACAGGCTGTGCCGCTTGCGCAGGTAGGGGCCGGTGACCGGTGCCGCGATCAGCGCGCGGTGCAGCACGGCCCGCATCGGTCGCCGCAACAGGACAAGGGCGAGGCCCGCGGCCAGCACCAGCGCAAGCACGCTCAGCCCGTCATCGGTCAACGCGCGGCGCACGGCGTCCATGCCCTGCAGGACCGCTGGCGGCGTCGCATCTGCCGTTTCGAAAACCGGCAACAGCGTCGGGACGAGGTAGAACACCAAGAGCGACAGAACCAAGAGCGACATGCCAAGCAGGATCACAGGGTAGACAAGGGCGGAGCGGACCTCTGCCGCCACCTCGGCCTCGGACCGCAGCATGTGCACGATGCGCTGGCACGTTTCGGCCAGCGTGTCGGACCGGTCCCCCATGACCAGCAGCGACGCAATGCGCGCGGGAAAAACGTCGTCCCGTTCGGCCAGCGCCTGTTGCAGCGTTTGACCGTTTTCCAGATCTTCGCGCGTCCCGCTGATTGCGATACGCAGCGCGGGATCCTCGGCCTGCGCCTCGACAAAGCGGAGCGCGTCCGTCAGCGGCACCTGCGCCTCAAGCAGCGTGGCCAGCGAGACAAAGACCGGCAAGAGCCGGGCAGGTTTCGGTTTGGCCCCGCCGATCTCGCGCTGCCACCATGGCACGGCAGCCCCGGTGCCGCGCCGCAGGTCGGTGGGCGTCAGGCCCTTGCGCGCCAAAGCCTCGAGCGCTTCTGTCTCGCTCATCGCCACCAGCGCCCCCCGGGTGGTTGCGCCGCGCGTGTCGATGGCGGTGTAGCTGAAATTCGGCATCCCGCGCCTCCACCTTTCATGTACACCGTGCCATGTGCAGGCGCGTGGTCAAGAGTGGTTCGCGCGCAAGGATGGCCGTGGAGGGGCATGGGTTTGCCCCGCGCGCCACGTTATGCGCCGTCGCCTTGCAAAAGCCCCGGCACCACCTCCTTTGCCGCTTCGATCACCGCACTCACACGGGCGATGTTGCGGGCGCCGGGCCGGAAGGTGAGAAAGACGGGGTTCGCCGGTGTGTCATAGCGTGCAAGACAGCGCACAAGGCGGCCGTGCCGAACGTCGTCGCGCACCATGAAATCGGGCAGGTTGGCAAAGCCTTGGCCCGCCAGCGCAAGGTGATGCAGAATTCCGAAACTGCGCACCGCGATGGGGCCGGTGACGGCAACCGTTTCCTCGCTGGACGCGCGGGAGAACCGCCAATTGGCCCCGGGCCGGTCGCCACGGAAGGTCAGGCAGGGCCGTCCAACGAGGTCCGCGGGCGTTGAGGGGGCGCCCTTGGCCAATAGGTCAGGCGACGCGACCAGGGCGCGGGCGAAATACCCCAGTTCGATGGCGACCAGCCGGTCGTCCTTGAACGTGCCCACGCGAAAGGCAAGGTCGGTGCCAGGGTCCTGCATGTCCTCAAAGGCGTAATCGGGGCGCATCACCAGCGTCAGTTGCGGGTGCCGGGCGCGCAGATGTGGGAACAGGGTGGTGGCGATCATCCCGCCAAACTCGGGCGTGGCCGCGATGGTGACCTGCCCAGACACCCCTGCGCTTTCTTCGCGCGCAATATCGCCAAGCAGGTTAACCTCGGCCAGAATTGACAGGATGCGCGCGTCAAGCTTGCGCCCAACTGGCGTGAGGCGCACGGAACGTGCGCCGCGTTCCAGCAGGCTCACGCCGAAATGCGTCTCAAGCAACGCGACGTGACGACTGACCCCGGATTTTGCCATGCCCAGCTCTTCGGCTGCCGCGCTGATGCCGCCGCATTTGGCGACGGTGTGAAAGCTCAGCAAGGCGGGCAGGCCAATCGTTCTAATATCGTGAACCATGGGTTCAATCTTATCCGACTGTTCCGATTTCTGCGCAATCCCTAATGTCATTGCATCACAGCCGCCCGACCCAAGGGCACGTTCAACAAACGGAGCACTGACATGAACATTCTGATCACCGGCGCAAGCAGCGGATTTGGCAACCTCATCGTGACCGATCTGGTCGCGGCGGGGCACCGGGTCGTGGGGTCCATGCGCGACATTGCGGGCCGCAACGCATCCGCCGCGGCAGAGTTTCGGCGCATGGGCGTCGAGGTTGTCGAGATTGACGTGACCGATGACGCCGCTGTCGCGGCCGGGGTGGCCAAGGCGACGCAGATCCTTGGCCAGGTCGACGTGCTGATCAACAATGCGGGCGTCGGGGCGCACGGGTTGCAGGAAAACTTCTCGGCCGACGATTTCCGCCGTCTCTTTGACATCAACGTGTTCGGGGTCCAGCGGATGGCGCGGGCCGTGCTGCCGGATATGCGGGCGCGCCGCGCGGGGCTGATCCTGAATATCTCGAGCCTTTTGGGACGGGTCGCTTTGCCGTTCTACGGGCCCTACAACGCCAGCAAATGGGCGCTCGAGGCGATGTCCGAAAACTACCGCGCGGAGCTGAGCGCCTTTGGCGTGGACATCGCGATTGTGGAGCCGGGCGGGTTTCCGACACGGTTCATCGACAACCTGATGCACCCCAGTACGCCGGACCGCGATGCAGGCTATGGCGACATGGCGGACGCACCCAAGGCGTCGCTTGCAGGGTTCGAGGGCTTTCTTGCCGCCAATCCGCAGCAGAACCCGCAACTGGTGGCAGACGCCGTGTTGCAGGTGCTCGGCGCAACGCCGGGCACGCGCCCGTTCCGCACCGAGGTGGATCGCATCGGCATGGCCGAACCGCTCAAGGCCTATAACGACCACCTCGCGCAGGTGACAGCCGGGCTGTTCGGCAATCTCGGGATCGAGGACATGCTGACATTGAAGACCGCGACCAGAACCGCGGCCTGAACCAAATCCCCGGCTGCGGTGCGCTGCGGTCGGGGGCCACGCCAGAAAGGGGTTGAGAGATGAAATACGCTGTTTTGGGAACCGGTATGGTGGGGCACACGCTGGCCAGCGCGCTTGTGGCCTTGGGGCACGAGGTGCGCATGGGCGCGCGGACCGCCGATAACGCAAAGGCCGCCGCATGGGCGACTGCAACCGGTGGGCACGCGGGGCAGGGCGCCTTTGCCGACGTCTCGGCCTGGGCGGATCGCGTGATCGTGGCGGTCAGCGGCGCGCATATCGTGGCGGTTGCCGACAGCATCACCGACGCTGCGGTCGCGGGCAAAACCGTGATCGACGTCACCAACCCGCTCGACTTCTCGCAGGGCATGCCGCCGACACTGGTGCCTGAGCTGTCCAACACGACCTCTGCCGCCGAGGCGCTGCAAGCCCGCCTGCCCGGTGCCCGGATCGTCAAAACGCTCAACACCATGAACCACGCTGTCATGGTGAACCCCGGACGCGTGCCCGGATCGCATGACGTGTTCCTGTGCGGTGACGACGAGGACGCCAAGGCGGACGTGGCCGAGATGCTGGCCGCGTTCGGCTGGGCCGCGCCGGTCGACCTTGGCCCTCTGGCCGCGGCGCGCGGGTTGGAAGGGTTGATGCCTTTTTGGCTGCGCATGTGGGCCGTGGTCGGAAACGCCGATTTCAACTACCGCATCGTGCGTGGCTCGGGCAGCTGATCGCAGGGCCGGCGCGGGCCAATCCACCGCAATCACGGCCAAAAGTAAGGTTTTCCACCGTTCAAGCCCGGTTCCCCGACGCAAGGTGACGTGCTACTTTTTCGTTAGCGAGGTCACGTCGGGGTTGCGCGATTTGAATACACAGTTCAGCCAACAGGCGCGACAGGGACGATTGTCCACCGTGCTGGGCCCCGATGCACTGGTGCTGCTGCGCCTTGATGGACACGAAGAGATGTCGGGCGATTTCGAATGGCGGGTCGAGGCGCTGTCCGCGGATCCTGCCATCGACCTGCACGCGCTTCTGGGCAGCCACGCAACCGTGGAAATCGACCACGCGGACGGCACGCGGTTCTTTGACGGGATCGTCTGCGAGGCCGAGGGACGCGGCAATTTCGAAAACGGCAACCGGTACGATCTGGTGCTGCGGCCGTGGCTGCACGTTGCCGGGCTGCGCCGCAACATGCGCATCTTTCACAACAGGAACGTGATCGAGATCGTCGAAGAGGTGCTGATGGCCTACGCCGCCCTTGGCGCACCGCATCTCGAAGTGGCGACAACGGCCAGCTATCCGCAATTGGAATATACCGTGCAATGGGGCGAAAGCGACGCCGATTTCGTGCGGCGTCAGCTGGAACGGCACGGCATTTCGTGGTCGTGGACCCATCGCGACGGGGTGCACACGCTCTTGTTGACCGATGCGGCGTTCAGCCTGCCCGAAGTGCCGGGCGGATCGCGGCCCTATTACGGCGTTGGCGGCTATCATCGCCACGAAGAGGAACATTTCCGCAGCTGGGGCGTGGGCGAGCGGATGACCACCGGTGCGGTGCGGCTGACCGAATACAATTTCAAGACCCCGCTGGCCGCGCAGGAGGTGGACCAGACCGGCACCGCCTCGCATCCCAGTGGCGACACCGAAAGCTATGACTGGCCCGGCGACTATCTGGAACAGGCTGAAGGCCGCGACGTCGTCGTGCGCCGGTTGGAAGAGGAACGCGGTCAGGCGCCGCGGCACCGTGCCGAGGGCGATCTGGTCACGCTTGGCGCCGGATGGCGCGTGACGCTGGCCGGGGACAAGGTGCCGGGCGCCACGGGCAAAACATTCGTGTGCCTCAGGGCCGATCACACCTTTCGCTCGCAGGGATATGGCTCGGGCGACGCAGGCGGCGACGAAGCGCCCTATGCCGGTAGCTATGTTCTGACGCCGGAGGATACGCCGTACCGCCCCGAACGCCGCACCCAGCGCGCCAAGGTCGAGGGCCCGGAAACCGCCGTCGTCGTGGGCGAGGGCGAGATCGACTGCGACGAATACGGCCGTATCCTGTGCCAGTTTCACTGGGACCTCGAAGGCGCCCACACCATGCGCGTCCGCGTCAGCCAGAACTGGGCGTCCAAGGGCTGGGGCGGCATGGTCATCCCCCGCATCGGGATGGAGGTGATCGTCGAACACCTGCGCGGCGATCCGGACAAACCCATCGTGACCGGCTGTGTCTACAACGGCCAGAACGTGCCGCCCTACAACCTGCCGGAGCACAAGACGCGGTCGACTTTTATGACCGACACGCACAAGGGGCAGGGGTACAACGAGCTGCGGTTCGAAGACGAGCGCGACGAGGAAGAGATCTTTATCCACGGCCAGCGCGACTGGAACACCAAGATCGAGCGCAACGCCTCGACCCGTGTGAACCGCAACGTCGCGGTCAGCATCGGCCATGACAAGGCAAGCGAGGTGGAAAACACCTTTCGCCAGATGGTCGGCGGCGACATGCATTTCGGCGTGGGCCCGGGCAAGATCGGGTCGATCACGCCGTCGGGTTCGGCCAAGAACACCCAAGGCATCGGCATGATCGCCGAGGGTATGGGCGACGTGGGCAGCTCTCCGGGCATTGGCAATCTGACCATGTCGGTCGAGGCGACCAAGACCCAGACCATCGACGCGCATCACTTTGAAACCGTGCGCAAGGACAAGACGACGGATGTGGGCGGGCACTACCGGCTGGATGCGGGCAAGACGATCGAGATCACCGCCGGCGACAGCATCACCATCAAGGTCGGCAAATCGCTTTTGACCATGGATGACGGCGGCAACATCGCGCTCAATGGCAAGCAGACCAACATCACCATGGACAAGCTGCTCAAGGTGCTGGCGGACGTGATCAAGCTCAATTGAGGTGGGAATGAAGACATGGGCCTACGTGCTGATCGCGGTGGCCGTGCTGGCGGCTGGCGCGGTGCTGATGTCCCTGCCGGTGACGTGGGAGCAGCGCAGCGTCGAGGCTGTCCCGGATGATGCCGCGCAGACCGTCGCCGAAACGGCAAAGGAAGTGGAGCCGATGACAGAGATCGACTGGGAGGCCTTTGACCGCCGCTGGTCCGGTGCGCCGGATGCGGTCCGCGCGCTGGCCCGCGAGATTGCCGAAGGCGGCACGCCGGACGCAGAGCAGCTGCAGGCGCTCGGGCCGGATGCCCTGTCGCGCGGCTATCCCGCGCCCGCGCTGGACTTTACCCGCAACGGAACCGCCGTGCCCTATCAGGCGACGCTGCTGATCGAGGCCGCGACCGCATACAACCTCGCGGCCACGCAGGCATTACTGGCCGCAGGCGCCGATCCCAAGGCCAACCACAACGAGGTCGCGTTTGTTGCGGCCACTTTGCGTACGCGTGGCGCGCCGGATTTCATGCTGTTTCCCGACCATGACGAGACGTTGCCGTTTCTGCGCGCCTATCTTGAGGCGGGCGCAGACCCCAACGCGCTGCGCCACGGCTTTCTGGGCGAAACACCGTTGACCCGCGCCGATCTGGAACGGAACCTCGGCGCGACCCTGCTGATGCTGGAGTTCGGCGCCAATCCGTGGCAGCAGCTTCCGTTTCCCGACCTGCATCAGAATGACGGCTACATGGCCAAGAGCATTCTCGAAGACCGCGCCACATCAGGCTTCAACCGCGCGTCCCTGGAGGTGCTGTTCCGCTGGGCGCGGTCCGGCCACCTGCGGCCCGGTCCCGAGGCACAGGTGGCCGCCGTCTACGACATCTTCGCCGAAAAGGTGGACCGCCTGGATGGCGCAACCGGACCGGATGCGCGGCATTCGGCATGGCGGCTGCACCAGATCCTGCAATGGGTCGGCACCGCCATGGACCTGCAAGACGCCTATGCCGCCTTGCAGGCCAAATTGCCCGCCTTTGACTATGAAACGGACGGCGGTTGGTACCTTGCCGAGGACGAGGTGCATTCGAAATACGACGCGCCCCTGTCCACGCCCGATGCCGGCAGCGAGATCTGGGGTCCGTAAGGCATGACCGGCTCAACCGTGATCCGGGGCGATGCGGATTGGCAGCCCTGCCTGAACAAGGCGGCGATGCTGATCCTCGACATCTACAACTATCCCGACAGCGTGCTGACCACCGAACTGCGCGAGGAAAAGGCGCGGCTTTGGGATCACTGGGAACGTGGTTGGCCGATGGATCTGGCCAGCGGGATGTACTGCCGGATGTACTATCCCAAACTGTCCGGCAACCTGACGCCGCTGGATGTCTGCCCGCCCGTCCTCGTCTTTCGCGGTTCCGAGATGGAAGAGGCCGACATCGACGAACTCGCCGTGCACGTCGAACTGGACCTCACGGTGTCGGGCACCGGGGTGCCGGGCATGTTCATCGACGACATGAGCCCCGAGATCACGATCCCCGTCATCTCGCCCTCGGGCCGTTTTCCACCCTCGGCCACGCGCGCCGAAATCCGTGCCGCAGGCATGCGCGAACAGCCGCTGGTATTGCCCGCCACGGGTCGGGAACAGATCCGCGCCAGCCTTGGCAACGTGATTGGCCTGGGGTCCATCAACATCGACTGGAGCGGGTCCGCATCGCTGTTTTACGGCGACAACGGCGACTGGCCGACCAATATCAGCCAAGCGCTGGGCCAGGTGCCCACGCAATACCGTCAGGCCAAGACCGCCGCCGAACGCGCCGCGGCCGAGGCGATGGCGGACTGGAACGGGCGCCTGATGATCGTGGGCCACTCGCTTGGCGGCGGTTTGGCGGCGGCGGCTGCGCTGGCCGCACATGCCGCTGAGCCGGACCTGAACCTGCGCTGCAACACCTACAACGCCGCCGGTGTCCACAGCGCCACCGCCCAGCAAATGGACAGCTCCCTGACCCAGGCCGCATCCGCGGGCATTTCCGCGCGCGCGGTGCGCGGCGACGTGCTGACGTCGATCCAGACACCGGGGCTGGTGCCTCTGGTCGCGGACATCCTGCGTTGGGGCGGGGTGACACTTCCGCCGTCCATCCCGACCTCGGCGCCGTCTTATGGCTATTCCCCCGGCGGGCGGCCCAGCATGATGTTCACGCACATGGAACGGGCCCCGAAATGGCACACCCTGCCCACCCTGTTCCCATTGCGGTCGCAGTCGCTGGTTGCGGGCGATCTGAGCACCATCCAGCACATCTTTGACGCCGCCAGCGGTGCGCGCGATTTCTCGGCCTTTGTCAGCAACATCATCGGCATGCTCTTTCGCGAACTGGGCGACAGCAACGCCAACCTGCGCAGCTGGCACCTGTGGGATTTCTGGCAGGCCCAGGACATGGTCGCCACCCAATTCCGCAACAGCGGTACCGCCATGGCGCGGATCATCCAGCAACCGCCACCGGTCGACAGCTTTCCGACCGTGAATCTTGGCGACAGCAACTACATGCAAAATCAGGTCAATCCGTTCATCAACGGCCTGTTGCGCGACAGTGTGGAGATGGCGCAGATCATGATGGCGGCGGTGGATTACCACATGTGGGACGCCTGCGCGTACACCTTCCTGCTGGACCCGCCCGAGGGCATGTTCCGCTGGCGCGAAGGCGGCTGACCTGCCGCGCGCCCGCTATTCGAAAAACACCAGCTTGCCGACCGTGTTGCCCGGCCCGTTGGGGCCGTTGCAGTTCATGTCATAAAGGTTGTCGTTCTGGATCAACTCGCGCCCTTCGACAAAGACGTTGGTCTTTTTCGAAATCGGGCGGCAATACCCCTTGTTCACGCCGGATTTCACGCCGCCCTTGGTGCCGGGTTCGTCGCCCGTCACCTTGTTGGTGCGGCTGGCCATGGTGAACGCCTCCTGGCCCGTCAGGATGGTGCTGGGGGCCGTGGTTTCGGCCCAGGACAGTTGCGAGATGATCATGTAGGGGATCGGCACGATGGCATTGCCCACCGGCGTCAGACAGACATCGGGGGCAAGGCAGATGATCTTGCCCTGCTTGCCGCTGTGCCGGGCTCCGGAATGTTCCATATGCGCCTCCTGTGGCGGTGAAACCCGCCGGACGAACTGACCTGATGCGCGCCATGGTGCCACCAACCGGGCGGCCCGCCAAGTCAGCGATTCCGGTAGTTTGTCACAGCAGGTCGCGCGGCGTGTCACCTGCGAAAAAGGCGTCGAGGTTGTCGAGCGCGCGAAACCCCATGGCGTCTCGGGTCTGCGTTGTGGCACTGCCGATATGCGGCAGCATGAAGATATTCTCGTGCGCCGCAAAAGCCGGGTTGCCACCCGGTTCGGTCTTGAAACAGTCAAGGCCCGCCGCGCTCAGCTGGCCGCTCTCCAACGCGTCGATCAGCGCGTCTTCCTCCACCAGGGCACCGCGCGCCGCGTTCACCAGAACCGCACCGCGCGGCAGCATCGCGAACCGGGTGCGGTCCATCAGGTCGGTGGTTTCGGGCGTCGCCGGGCAATGCAGCGACAGAAAGTCGGACACCCCGAGCAGGGAGGTGATGTTGTCATGGTACGTCGCCCCGTGCGCCTGATCTGCGGGCAGCGGCGTGCGGTTGTAGTAATGGATGTCCATGTCAAAGCCCCGGGCCTTGGCCGCAAAGGCGCGACCCACGCGGCCCATGCCGACAATTCCCAACCGGGCACCGGTGACCTGCTTGCCCACCATGAAAGACGGCGACCAGAAATCCCACGCCCCTGTGCGCACGATCCGGTCACCCGCAACGGCGTGCCGCGCGGCCCCCAACATCAAGAGCATCGCCAGTTCGGCAGTGGCATCCGACAGCACGTCTGGCGTGTTGGTCACGGCAATGCCGCGAGCGCGCAAAGCCGCAAGGTCGCAATGGTCCACGCCCACCGAATGGTTCGCGACGATTTTCAGTCGCGGGTCAAACTGTGCCACCACCTCGGCACTGAAATGTTCGGAATGGCAGGGGATGATCGCGTCGAAATCGGCGCTCGCGGCGATCAGCTCGGCGGCGGTGCCGGGCGTGTCATCCATGTT
>JBCBCR010000100.1:0-11706 GCA_038530495.1 Pseudomonadota bacterium
CCACGAAACCGTCCTTCGCTTCACCGCCGATCAGCACCTCGGCATCGCCGTCGAGATAGCCACACACCTTGTCGAAATGCGCCCGCGACACCAAGGCCCCCACCCGGTTCGCCGGGTCCAGCGGGTCGCCCATGGGCCATTCGCGCACATGCGCCGCGATCCGGTCCAACAACGCATCGCGCACCCCGCGCTCCACGATCAACCGCGATGTGGCCGAACAGTTTTCGCCCATGTTCCAGAACGCCCCGTTCACGACATGTGCCGCCACCAGATCAAGGTTCTCGGCATCCGCCAGCACCACCGCCGGGTTCTTGCCACCCATCTCCAGCGTCACTTCCTTGAGGTTTGATTCGGCAGCGTATTGCAGGAACAGTCGCCCGGTCTCGGTCGACCCGGTAAAGCTGACGGCATCCACATCCATGTGCCGCCCCAGCGGCGCGCCCACATCCGGCCCCGTCCCCGGCAGCACGTTGAACACGCCTGCGGGCACACCCGCCTCCACCGCCAGCTCCGCCACGCGCAGCGCGGTCAGCGACGTCTCCTCCGCCGGTTTTACGATCACCGAACAGCCCGCCGCCAGCGCCGGGCCAATCTTCCACGCCAGCATCAGCAGCGGGAAATTCCACGGCAGCACAAGGCCCACAACGCCCACAGGCTCGCGCACGACCATGGCGATGTGATCGTCCGAGGCCGGGCTGACCTGATCATAGATCTTGTCGATCAACTCGGCATGCCAGATCAGGCACTGCACCGTCTCGGGCACATCGACCGTCTCGCAATCATAGATCGTCTTGCCACTGTCGAGGCTCTCCATCACCGCCAACTCGCGCGCATTGCGCGTGATCAGCTTGGCCAGCCGGATCAGCACCGCCTTGCGGTCCCCGGGGGCCATCCGCGACCACCGCCCGTCCTCGAACGCATCGCGCGCACGCGCCACGGCAAAATCCACATCCGCGGCCGCGCAGGCCGCCACATGCGCCAGCACAGCGCCCGTGGCCGGGTTCACCGTCTCGAACGTGGCGCCGGATGCCGCCGCCCGAAACCCGCCATCGACAAAGGCCCCACCGGGCAAATCCAGCCCCGCGGCAATGGCCGCATATTCCTCACGGGTCAAAAGATCGCTCATTGCGCTGCCTCCACGTTTTGCCCCTCGCCCACGATCTCGGCCACGGTGCGGCGCAGCACGCGCACCACCTGGTCCATCTGCCGCCGGTCATCCTTGTTCAGCGGGCGCAAGGGCGGGCGCGGTGGCCCGGCGCGCTGGCCCATGATCTCGCAGCCATATTTCACGCATTGAATGAAGGTCCCGCCCTGCTCCAGCACCCGCATCAGCGGCATCATCGCCGACATGATCCGCCGCCCGCGGTCAAAGTCGCCCTCGACCCGGCACGCCTGCCACAGCGCGATGTGTTCGCCGGGCAGAAAGTTTGACCCCGCACAGACCCAACTGCGCGCACCCCAGGCAAAGAACTCCAGCGCCTGGTCGTCCATGCCACAAGACATCTGGATATGCGGATAATCCCGCGCCAGCAGATGCACCCGATTGATATCGCCCGAACTTTCCTTGATCGCGACGAAATTCCGGCTGCGCCCTACGCGGTCAAGGAACGCTTCGCCCATCTCCACGCCCATCCGCCCGGGGTAATTATAGAGCATGATCGGCAGGTCCGCCGCCCGGTCGATGGCCAGCGCATTCAGCGCATTCTCCCGCTCGGTCGGCACCGCATAGGGCGGCGTGCTCACCAGCAGCGCATCGGCCCCGATCCGGGCCGCATGTTCGGCCATGGCAATCGAATCCGGCAACCGGATCGCGCCCGTGCCCACGATCAGCGGCACCCGGCCCGCGATCACCTCGTGGGTGAACGCCGCCATCTCCTGCCGCTCCTCGAGGCTCTGGGCATAGTATTCGCCGGTCGACCCGCCACTGATCAGCCCGTGCACACCTGCGCCGATCAGGAACTCGATCTGCGCCGCCAGCGCGGCGCGGTCGATCTCGCCCGCATCGTCATGCGGCGTGATCACGGGGGTATAAATGCCATCAAACTTCATGTCGTCCCTTTCACCCTTCCGGCGCGGCGCCCAGCGGTATGTCCATGCCCCGCGGCGTGACAAAGCGTTCGATCTGCGCGCGGCTCAACTCCCAGTGATCCAGCGCCACCTGCGCCGCCCCGTCCGCATCGCCCGCGTCGATCAGATCGATCAGCCGGTCATGCTGCGCCGCCGCCGTGTCGCGCTGCGCCGCAAGGTCGACCGTGCCCGGATCAAAAAACGACATGCCGATGCGCGTGTGATCGATCAGCAACCGCCGCAGGCTGGGGGCGAGGTATTCGTTGCCCGCCATCTCGCCGATCGCGGCATGAAAGCGCTGGTTGGTCAGCGCCCGCGCCGCTGTATCGCCGTCGTCCAGCGCTGTACGAAACTCCGCCTGGATCTCCCGCAACTGCTCCAGCTGCGCGCCCGTACGATGCCCCGCCGCCAACCGCGCCGTCGCGGCATAGATCATCGGCGCAGCGAGGAAGAAATTGCGCAAGGTCGTATGTGTCATCGGCGCGACCTGCGCGCCCTTGTGGCTGCGCAGGATCACATAACCCTCGCCCGCCAGCTGGTTCAGCACTTCACGCAAGGGCGGGCGCGAGATGCCATAGGCCTGCGCCAGCGCCGCCTCGTCCAGATCCGCCCCGGGCTGCAGATCCAGTGTCAGAATCCGCCGCCTCAGATCCTGAGCGCAGCGCGCCTTGTTGCTGATCCCCCCGCCGTCCATGTGCCTTCCGTTCCGCTGGTCCGGGCACAGGTGTACGGCAGGATTATACACCTTGTCTACAATTCAAAAGGTTCCGGAAATGAACCAAGAGTTAACGGCGATCTGCAAACGTTAACGGCGGCCAGAGATGAACGGTGGGTTAATGCGCGCCAAAGGGCTGTTTTGTACAAAACACGGGCCATTTTGAACGTTTTGCCAAAAACAGCCCGAAATCGCCGATTTCAGGCAGCGCGTTTTGTACTAAACGCGGCCCGTTTTGAACGTTTTGGCCCTGCACGGGTACCGCACGCTGCGTTAACTGTACCGTTCGGGCCCGTCCCACTGCACCTGCGAATACCGGTCCCCATGCGCCCAGCCGACCGGCAAAACCTCTTCGATCCTGCGGATCTCATCGGGGCCCAGTTCTATCTCCCCACCCCGCACCAGCTCTTCCAGATGATCGATATGCCGGGTGCCCGGAATGGCCATGACATGCTCGCCCTGATGCAGCACCCACGCAATTGCCAGCGTCGCTGCCGCCACGCCCATATCCGCCGCCAGCGCCCGGAACCGCGCGTTATACGCAAGGTTTGCAGACAGGTTCGGCTCCATAAACCGCGGATTTTGCTTTAGAAATCCCATCGTCTGCGCGCTCTCGTAACTGTGGGGCCGGTCCGTCAGCAGGCTGCGCCCCACAGGCGAAAACGCCACCAGCGAGGCCCCGATATCGGCACACGTCTGCACGAGACCAAGCTCCGGCGCGCGGGTCGACAGCGAATATTCCGACTGCACCGCGGCCACCGGATGCACTGCATGCGCCCGCCGCACCGTGCTGGGCGCGATCTCGGAATAGCCCACCGCGCGCACCTTGCCCGCCTTCACAAACCCCGCCATGGCGTCCGCCACAGCCTCGATCTCATGCCGCCTGTCCCAGCGATGAATGTAATATAAATCAATGACTTCCACGCCCAAACGGCGCAGGCTTCCGTCCAGTTCCGCGGCCAAGTGTTCGGGTGCATTGTTGAACCGAAACTCCGGATCCCGGGTGATCCCGACCTTGCTCGCGATGCTAAACGGGTTGGCCCCGCCGCGCTGTTTCAGCCAGTTCCCAATCACCGTTTCCGAACGCCCCATGCCGTACACATTGGCGGTGTCCAGATGGGTGATCCCAAGGTCGACACAGGCGTCCAGAACCCTTGCCGATTGCGTGTCATCCGCAGGCCCGTAAAAGTCGGTGAACGACATCGCGCCATAGCTGACCGCACTGACTTTCGGCCCGTTCTGGCCCAACCTGCGCTGTTTCATTCGGAAATTTTCCTATCCAAAAACAATGACTTCACAGCTCTTCGCGCACGACACCCGCAGGCGGCAAATGATGCCCCGCAATCTGCACATCCCGCGCGCTGTAGTTGAACCAGAACACCTCGCGCCCCGTCTCGCGCCGCCGCACGCCCTCGGGCATGTCCTGCATGTCCAGCTCCGGCGCCACGGTCCGAATGAGCCGCATCACCGCCGCATCATCCCCCCAGCCGCCCATATAGGTCACCCGGTCCCCGCAGCGCACCGCAACCGGCACGCCGTCCTGCGTCTCCAGCAGCACATCGCCGCCGGCCTCAAGCTGTTCCAGATAGCCAATAACGGCGCCGCCCCCCTCCAGCAGCACCTCCAGATCCGCCCGCATTGACTGCACCCGCGCGACCGTCAGATCACTGCCCGGCCACGCCGGTGGCAGCGGTACTGGGATCTCGAAATGCGGGCCGCGCGCGGCGCTGCGGGGGCCGAGGATGACCTGCCCGGGGGCGGCGTTCAGCGCCGCCTTCAGATCGTCGGGCATGTGCATAAGACCGGGGGCAAGGATCAGGTCATAGCCAGTGTAATCCCTTGCACTCACTGGTAAAATATCGACCGACAGCCCCAGCTTGCGACACGCCCGGTACACGTCAAAAACCAGCCCGAAATAGCTCAGACCCACCCCATGCGGCTGCACCGCCCACGCCGCATCCGCGTCATAATCAAACAGGATCGCCACCCGCGCCTGCGCCTGCGCCACCTCGGGTGCATCGGCCATCTCGACCGCCACCTGCCGCGCCTCGGCACAGGCTTCGGCCTCGGCATGATCGGGGCGCAGCAACCCTGCGTGCATCTGCTCCTGCGCAAAGGGTGCCTGCCGCCAGCGGAAATAGCACACCGCCTCGGCCCCGTGGGCAAATGCCTCCCACGTCCACAGACGCACCATGCCGGGCAGCGGTGCGGGGTTCACCGGCGCCCAGTTCACCGGGCCGGGCTGTTGCTCCATCACCCACCAGCGTCCCTGCCCCGGCGCAAACCCGCCCGCAGCGCCCCCGACCGACCGGTAAAGGTCATGGTGAAACGCCTGAAAATCCGGGTCCCCCTGCCGCGCAAACAGCCGCTTGCGCGCGTCGGTCGCGCCCGACCGATCTTCAAGGAAACCAAGGGGATAGCTGTCCCACGAGGCGATATCGAGATCGGCGCCGACCTTGAAATGATCGAACTCGGTCACGCGGCCCATGTAGTTGTGGGCAATCGGCGCGTCGGAATGCGCGCGGATGATCTCGACCTGCGCGCGGTTGAACTGCACGACCATCTCCGACGCATAGCGCCGGAAGGCGTGCACATGGGCCGGGTTCGGTTCGGTCACGGTGAGGTTGGGCAGGCCGATGTCGTCAAAGTCGTCATAGTCCATCGACCAGAACACATTGCCCCACGCGGCATTCAACGCGTTGATATCGCCCGCATTTCCCGCGCCCGGAAACTGCCCGCGCAACCAGGTCCGAAACCCGACACGCGCCGCATCCGAATAGCTGAGCACGGTGTCATGGCAGCCATATTCATTGTCGGTCTGCCACGCGGCAACATGCGGATTGCGGCCATACCGCTCGGCCATCGCGGTCACGATCCGGCGGCATTCCTGCAGATACCCCTCATACGAAAAGCAGTAGTGCCGGCGCGAGCCATAGCCGCGCACATGGCCCATCGCGTCGCGGGCGAACATGTCGGGATGCTTGTCACAGACCCATTTCGGCGGCGTCGCCGTGGGCGTGCCTAGCACCACCCGCAGGCCCGCAGCCCCCAGCGTGTCAATCGCCCGATCCAGCCAGCCCCAGTCGAACGCGCCCTCGCGCGGCTCCATCCGTTTCCAAGCAAATTCGCCGATGCGCACCCATGTCAGGCCCAGTTCGGCCATGCGGCGCGCGTCCTCGGCCCAGATCTCCTCGGGCCAGTGTTCAGGATAGTAGCAGACACCAAGGCTGCGCTTCACAGGATCACCCGGTGCTCTTTTTGGCCTTCGACACTGACGTCCAGCGCATAGGTCAGGCCCGCGCCCGCTGCATCAGTGCCTTCGGCGGCGGTGGTGACATAGACCGTGGTGCCGCCAAAGGCGGGGCAGGTGGGCTGTGTTGCGGGCACGTCCAGCGTGCCTGTAAGGGTGCCGTCGGGACTGTACATGGCAAGCCGTCCCGCGCCCCACTGCGCATTCCACAGAACGCCGCGCACATCCACGACCGACCCGTCGGGGTTCAGGTCATCGGCGCGCAGATCGACAAACACCTGCGGCGACCCATCAGGCCAGCCATCATCGTCCAGCGCCACCTTCATGATCTGTTGTTTCGGCGTGTCGGCGAAATAGGCGGTGCGTCCATCCGGGCTGAAACAGATCGAGTTGGGAATACTGATGTCGGGGTAAAGCTGGCGCACTTCTCCCTTGTAAAACCGATAGATAGCACCTGCCATCGGTTCCAGCCGAACGCCCATGGTTCCGATCCAGAACCCGCCCTGCGGGTCCGCGCGTCCGTCGTTTGACCGGGTCACGGGATCGTCCGCCTCGAGCGGGACAACCAACGCGCGCGCACCGCTGGAAATGTCAAAGCGCCACAGTCCCGTGGCCGACGCCATCAGCAGCGTGTCGTGATCAACCCACCCTGCCGCCGACACGTAATCGTCAAACGCCCATGTCTGCAGATCGCCCCCCGGCGCCTTGCAGTTCAGCCGCCGCGCCATGATGTCGAACCAAAAGAGCGCGTTGCGTTCAGGGTGCCACAGCGGCCCCTCGCCCAGAATACAGCGATCGTCATCAAAGACGTTCATGCCAGCGCCCCGTCATATGCGGCAACCAGATCTGTCGCCCGTGCGCCCACATCTGCCGCGCCCATCCCCGGTTTGTAAAGCGCCGAGCCGATTCCAAACCCGGTAACACCCGCCGCCAGCCAATCTGCAAAATCCGCCGCACCGACGCCGCCTACGGCATAGGTTTGCGTGCCCGCGGGCAGCACCGCCTTGATCGCGGAAAACCCCGCCACACCCAGCAGCGAGGCCGGGAACAGCTTGATCCCGTCTGCCCCCGCCTGCAGCGCGGCAAAGCATTCTGTGGGCGTCATCACACCGGGATAGCTGAGCATACCGGCCTGTTTGGTGGCGACGATAACGGAGGCATTGCAGTCAGGCGACACTACCAGATGCGCGCCGATGTCATGCAGCCGTTCGACGGCCTGAACGTCCAGAACCGTGCCCGCGCCGATCTGTGCCTGCGCGCCAAAAGCGGCGAGCATCGCGGCGATGCTGTCGAACGGATCGGGCGAGTTCAGCGGCACCTCGATCTTGGTGATGCCTGCCTCAATCAGCGTCTCAGCCACCGGAACCGCCTCTTCCGGCGTGATCCCGCGCAGGATGGCAATGATCTCGCGGTTCATGTCGCAACCCCCTGTAGCGCGGCAAAGGCGGCGGTGAGCCCGGCAAGCGTCATCTCGTCGCCGTCTGCCTGTTGCACCGGCACCGCCTGCGCGGTCAGGGCGGCGACATAGGCCTGCCGTAGCGCATCTGCCCCGATCACGGCCACCGGTTGGCCCAGCCAATAGGGGCGCATCGCCGCCAGTTCCGCGCCGATGAGCAGGCCCGACAAACGCGCCCGCGCCGCCGCACCGCCCAAGCCTTGCAACAAGCCTTCGGCCCGGATGGAGAACAGCGAAGAGGCCAGCGTTTCGGGCCGCGACAACGTCTGATCGACGCCCGCCGCAAACGCCGCGTCGTCCCAGCCTGCGGCAACCGAATGACGCAGCACGGACCGGTCGGTGAGCAGGGCAAACATCTCACCCGTCATCGCGGTGCGAAAACTGACGATCTCGCCCGCGCTGACATGAGCCCATTTCGTGTGCGTGCCGGGCAGGCACAGCACGCCGTCGAAACCGGGGTGTTTGGCCAGAAAGCCGGCGATCTGCGTCTCTTCCCCGCGCATGACATCCGCCGGGTTGTCCTGCCGCACGCCAGGCAGCACGTGCACGTCCTGCCCCGGCACGCGCTGCGCGCGGTCCGCCCCGGGCGGGGCGCACGGGACCGCGGCATAAGGCGCCTCGACCCAGCCCTGACGCGCGCCAACCATGCCGCAGGCGATCACGGGCGCGGGCATCGCGTCGCCGACAAGGGCCGCGAGTGCGGGCGCAAAGCCGCCCGGTTCCAGCGTCGACATTCCGGCATCGGACACGCGACGGTCGATAAGGCTGCCATCCGCGCGCATCAGCCACGCGCGCAGTTGCGACGTGCCCCAATCCACCGCGATCCAGTCCGCCGAACTCATCCCGTCATCACCACGCCGCCGTCGATGACCAGCGCCTGACCCGTCATCATCCGGCTGGCCTCTGCTGCCAGAAACAGTACGCCGCCGACCATGTCACGCGGCTCCAGATGGTCCTTGAGGCATTGCCGGTCGAGATGGGCGGCAAGACCTTCGGGCGTCGCCCACTTGTCCTTTTGCTTCTGCGTCAGCACCCAGCCCGGGGCCAGCGCATTCACCCGGATACGGTCGGGCCCGAACTCGCGCGCGAGGCTGCGGGTCAGGCCATTGATCGCACTGTTGGCCGCCGTGTAGATCGGGTAGCCCGCATTGCCCATCATGTAGCTGATCGAGGAAAAGTTGATGATGCTGCCGTGGCCCGCGCGCTGCATCTGCGGGATGGCGGCCTGCGCGGCAAAGAAATAGGCCTTTTGGTTGATCGCGATCATCCAGTCCCAAAAGTCCTCTTCGACCTCCAGCGTGGCATGGCGCATGTCGTTGGCGGCGTTGTTCACCAGAACAGTCACGTCACCATGCTCCTCTCCGGCTTGTGCAATCGCGGCCTTGAGCGCTGCGGTGTCGGTGATGTCGCACGGGATGAACAGCGGGCGCGCGCCGTGCTTTTCCTCCATCTCGTCACAAAACGCGGTGCTGTCGGACCGTTGGACAAAGGCGACCTTCGCGCCCTGTTCAAGAAACCCCTCGGTCAGCGACGCACCGATGCCCGACCCGCCGCCGGTGACGAAAACGGATGCCCCATTGAGATCAGGATAGGTGGCGCAGGTCATGAGCGGGTGCCTCTGTCAGTGCGTGTGGAGGGTGCGGGAGCCTCCGGCGGGAGTTTATCCGGCAAGATGAAGATGGTGGATCACGCCGCACGGGCCGGGCGCGCCCAGTCGGGCAGCCAGTCGCCATGCGCCGTCAGCAGGTCGGTCACGAGGCTGCGGATCTGGCGCAGGTCCAGTTCGGCGGCGGTGTGCGGATCCATCATCGCGGCGTGGTAGATGTGTTCGGGGTTCTGGTCGATCAGCGCCCGCACCGTCAGTTCCTGCACGTTGATCTGCGTACGCATCAGGGCGGTCAGTTGCGGCGGAATGTCGGTGACGGTGGTTGGGTGGATGCCGTTGCTGTCGACAAGGCACGGCGTTTCCACCGCGGCCCCCATCGGCAGTTGCGGGATCTGTCCTGTATTGGGCAGGTTGCCATAGGCGACATAGGGCTGGTCGGTGACCACGGCGTTCATCAGGTCTGCGGCAAATTCGTGGCTGCGGGTGACGGTGATACCCTGATCCAACGTCTTGGCCTGCGCGGCCCAATCGGCCTGCTGTTCTTCGCAGCGCTTGGGGTATTCATCGAGCGGGATGGCGAACTGGTCGATCAGGTCGTTGCGCCCGTCCTTGATGAACCACGGCACGTATTCGGCGAGATGCTCGGAGCTTTCGGTGCAGAAATAGCCCAAGTGATCCATCACCTCGTAACGGACCTTGTTGGGGCAGCGCGGCATCAGCAGGGGCGCCTTGGGCAGCGCGCCGGTCGCATAGCCTTGGCGCAGGCGGGGATAGAGATCGCCCTGATCATCCTCCAGCCGCAGGAAAAAGGCGACGTGGTTTACCCCTGCCACACGGTAGCGCACGGTGTCTTTGTCGATGCCCAGATCGTGGGACAGTTCCTCGACCGTGTTCTGCACCGAATGGCACAGGCCCACCTGTTTGATGTGGGGAAACGCCTCGGCCAAGGCCCAGGTGTTGATCGCCATCGGGTTGACGTATTGCAGCATTAGCGCGTCGGGGCACAGCTGCGCCATGTCGCGCGCGATGTCCCACAGCACCGGCACGGTGCGCAGCCCGCGCATGATGCCACCGACGCCCAACGTGTCGCCGATGGTCTGGCGCAGGCCATAGGCGCGCGGGATCTCGAAATCGGTCACGGTGCAGGGGCGGTAGCCGCCGACCTGGAACGCGGTGACGACGAAATCGGCGCCGTCAAGTGCTGCACGCCGGTCCGTATGGGTCATGACCGTGGCCCCCGCCCCAGTGGCCGCGATCATGGCACGCGCCACGCTTTCGCTTTCGGCAAGACGGGCGCTGTCGATGTCCATCAGCGCGAATTCCGCTTCGGCCAGCGACGGGGTCAGCAGCGCATCGCCCACGATGTTCTTCATGAAGATGGTGCTGCCCGCACCGATAAAGGTGATCTTCATTTCACGGCTCCGAGCGTGAGACCGGCAATAAAGTGGCGCTGCATCAGGAAGAAACACGCCACCGGTGGGATTGCCGCAAGCAGTGAGGCGGCAGAGACGAGGTGCCAGTTGTTGACGAACTGGCCGTTGAGAGCGCGCACACCCGCGGTGATCGGCTTGGCCCCTTCGCCTTGGGTCAGCACGTTGGCCCAGAAAAAATCGTTCCAGACAAAGGTGAAGATCAGCACCGCCAGCGCCGCGATCGCCGGGCGCACCAGCGGCAGGACGACGAACCAGAAGATGCGCCATTCCGCGACGCCTTCGATCCGCGCGCTTTCGATCAGATCAAAAGGCAGCGCCTTGATGAAATTGCGCATGAAGAGCGTGCAAAACCCGGTCTGGAAAGCCGCGTGGAACAGGAACTGGCCCGCGATGGTGTCGTAAAGGCCCGTCTGCACCGACATGTCGCGCACAGGCACCATGAGGATCTGGAACGGGATGAAGTTGCCCGCCACGAACAGGAAAAACAGCGGCAGGGCTACGCGGAAGCGGTAGATCGCCAGCGCATAACCCGCAAGGCAGGCCAGCGACACCGAGATCATCACCGTGGGCACCGTGATCAGCACCGAATTCAGCATGTAGGTGGCCGCTTCGGATTGGGTGAAGACGGCGGTGTAGTTTTCCCACAGGCGGAACTCGGACGGCCAGCCAAAGACATTGCCCGAGTTGATATCCTTGGCCGACCGGATCGAGGTCAGGAAAATCGCCAACAGCGGCAAGAGCCAGATGATAAGTGCCACAGGCAGTAACGCCTGATAGGCTGCCTTGGGGCCGGGCCCGGATTTTTCGATGGGACGGGGAAACATCAGCGCGCGTCCTTTTCGTCCTGGTACATCCGCCACAGGAAATAGCTGATGTAAACCAACATGATGGCAAACAGCACCGACGCCACCGCCGAGCCATAGCCATAGCGTTCGCCGTATTCGGAAATGGCCACTTCGTACATGTAATAGGCCAGCACGTTGGTGGACCCGAACGGCCCGCCCTGGGTCATGATGGCGATCATGTCAAAGCTGCGTAGCGCGCCGATCACGGTTACCACGACGGCGATAAACGTGGCGGGCCGCAGTTGCGGGATGACCACGTACCACAGCATTTTCCAGCCCTTGGCCCCATCGAGCCGTCCGGCTTCAATTTGTTCGGGGTCGACCGCGTTCAGGC
>JBCBCR010000101.1:0-11690 GCA_038530495.1 Pseudomonadota bacterium
TTATTGGGGGGTTTCACCCCCGGCCTTTGGCCTCCCCCAAGGTATTTGCGGCCAGAAAAAGGGACTGATTGGCGGATTTGCCACAAGGTGACGATTTGGCGTGGTTTTTCTGGACGCGGGACTCACGCTTGGGGTACATTCAGACAAACGGGGCGAAAACGATCCCGAACCCGAGGCAGTTGAATGAAGTTTCCCGAGCGGTTTTCGAACCTTCCGGCTTATGCGTTCCCGCGTTTGCGCGCACTCTTGGACGTGCATGAAGGCGGTGGTGCGCCCGTGCACATGACAATCGGGGAGCCAAAGCATGCCTTTCCTGCGTGGGTCACGGATGTGATCACACAACACGCGGAAGGGTTTAACAAATACCCCCAAAATGACGGCATTCCCGAACTGCGCGCCGCGTTTTGCGCGTGGTTGGCCCGTCGGTACGGGATCGAAAGAGATCCAGATGTGCACGTGATGCCGCTCAACGGCACGCGCGAGGGACTTTACAACGCGGGTATCGCGCTTTGCCCCGAGGAAAAGGGCGGCAAGCGGCCCGTCGTGTTGATGCCTAATCCGTTTTATCAGGTCTACATGCTGGCCGCGATTTCGGCGGGCGCAGATCCGGTGCTGGTGCCAGCCACTGCCGAAACAGGGCACTTGCCCGATTTTGGCGCCGTCGATACCGACATCCTGAACCGCACGGTTGCCTGCTACATGTGCTCGCCCGCCAATCCGCAGGGCGCTGTGGCCGATCACGACTATTGGCGCGACTTGATCGCGTTGGCCGAGCGGTACGATTTTCAGATTTTCGCCGACGAATGCTACTCGGAAATTTACCGCGATACGCCCCCGGCTGGTGTCTTAGAAGCGCTAGATGACGCCAACCCGGAACGGGTCGTGGCGTTTCATTCGCTGTCTAAACGCTCCAACTTGCCCGGGCTGCGCTCGGGCTTTGTCACGGCAGGTCCCGACACGATGCGCGAGATCAAGCAATTGCGCACCTACGCCGGAGCGCCGCTGCCTTTGCCACTGCAACACGCGGCTGCCGCGGTCTGGTCGGACGAGGATCACGTTATCGACAACCGCGCGCAGTACGTCGAAAAATACGAGATGGCCGATCGCATTCTCGGCAACGTACCGGGTTACGTGGCACCGCAGGCAGGCTTTTTCTTGTGGTTGCCGGTCGCGGATGGCGAAGCTGCAGCGTTGGAACTGTGGCGCAAGACGGGCGTGCGGGTGCTGCCCGGAGGCTATCTTGCGCGCGAAGTGGACGGGACGAACCCCGGCCAAGGATACATTCGGGTGGCGTTGGTCGCCCCAAAGGCAGAGACGGAGCGCGGCTTGACCGCCATACGCGACGTCCTCTACGCCACATAAAAACGACGAGGTGAGGCATGGCATATCAAACGCGGCGCGATCCGCTTTTTGATCGGAACACGGCGGCGACGTTGGAACGCCGCGGGCGCGAGCTTGTTGGGATTGCGCTATTTATCGTGGGTCTGCTCGCTGCGGCCCTGATGCTCAGCTACACGCCTGCTGATCCGTCGTGGATGGCCGCCACCGACGCTCCGGTGCAGAATTGGCTGGGTCGGCCAGGTGCCTCGATTGCCGCTCCGCTTTTCCTGATCGGGGGCTGGGGTATGTCGGCGATTGCGTTGGTCCTGCTGGTCTGGGGCGCTCGTTTTGCGCTGCACCGGGGGCAGGAACGCGCGCTCGAACGCCTGATCTTTGCGCCGATCTTTGTCGCCTGTGCCGCCGTCTATGCCGCAACTTTGCAGCCCGGTCAGGCCTGGGTTGATACACATGCCTTTGGTCTTGGCGGCCGGGGCGGCGATACCGTTCTGGCCATGGTTTTGTCGGTGCTGCCTTTGGGGTCGGCCTTTGCGGTCAAGCTGATGTCGCTCTTGATGGCCATCGGTGTGCTGGCGATGGGCGCGTTTGTGCTGGGCTTTACCCGTGCCGAAATCCTGCACCTCGGGCGCTTTCTGATTATGGGTGTTGTGGTGGCCTACGCGGGTGTGATGGGCCTTTTGGGGGTGGGTGCACGCGCGTCACTGTCGGCGGCGCGCGGCTCGGTCACTGCGGCGCATGGCCTGCACCGGCGTCACGGGGAACGACGCGCGGCGCGCGCAGAAGCCCGAGAGATTGCCGCTGCCGAAGCGGCAGAGTTGGAGGCGCAGGCAGCAATGATGCCTCCGGCGCCTGTCGAAGAGTTTTCGGAAAAACCGTCATTGCTGTCGCGCATGCCGACCTTGATCAAACGTGCCGAGCCGTTGCCGGATGAGATGCCCGAGCCCGAATGGGTCGAAGCGCCAATGGCGCCAGAGGCGGTCGCACCCAGCAATGACCGCATCTCGGCCAAGATCACCGATGTGATCAAATCCCGCGTGCGCGCCAACCCGGCGGTGCAGGTCGAAGCCGTGGCGCCGCTGACCAAGGGCCGCGGGCGTGGTCCTGATCCGCTGATTGCCGACCCCGCCGCACGCACGCACCTGCCGCCCGAACCGCCGCTGACGGCGCGTGCGCCGATTGCTGAGCCTGAAGCGCTGCAAGACAGCTTTGATGTCGTTGAACCGGATCCCGTCCCGGCCCCACGCATCCCAGTGGCCGAACCGCGCAAGGTTGTGCAGCAACCCGTCCGCAAACCGATCCAGCCAAGCACACAAGCCAAGGCCGAAGCCCAGCCCAAGCTTCGGTTCGAGGATACGCATCCCGGCTTTGAATTGCCGCCGCTGGACCTGCTGGAAAACCCGGTCGCGATACAGCGTCACCACCTAAGCGACGAAGCGCTTGAGGAAAACGCGCGCATGCTTGAAACCGTGCTGGATGATTACGGTGTCAAAGGCGAAATTGTCAGCGTGCGCCCCGGTCCAGTGGTGACCATGTACGAACTGGAACCTGCCCCCGGCCTGAAGGCGAGCCGCGTCATTGGCCTTGCTGACGATATTGCCCGCTCCATGGCCGCGCTGTCTGCACGGGTGTCAACCGTTCCGGGGCGCAGCGTCATCGGCATTGAACTGCCCAACGAGAATCGCGAAAAAGTGCTCTTGCGCGAAATCCTCGGTGCGCGTGACTTCGGCGATAGCAACATGAAACTGCCGCTCGCACTGGGCAAGGACATCGGTGGCGATGCCGTGGTGGCAAACCTCGCCAAGATGCCCCACTTGCTGATTGCAGGCACCACGGGCTCGGGCAAGTCCGTCGCGATCAACACCATGATCCTGTCGCTGCTCTACCGCCTCACCCCCGAGGAATGTCGCCTGATCATGATCGACCCCAAGATGCTGGAGCTTTCCGTTTATGACGGCATTCCGCATCTGCTGTCGCCCGTTGTGACCGACCCGAAAAAGGCCGTCGTTGCCCTGAAATGGGTCGTCGGCGAGATGGAAGAACGCTATCGCAAGATGTCCAAAATGGGCGTACGCAACATCGACGGTTTCAATGGTCGGGTGAAGGATGCGCTGGCCAGGGGTGAAATGTTCAGTCGCACGGTGCAAACCGGATTTGACGACGACACCGGTGATCCGATCTTTGAGACCGAGGAATTCGCACCCGAGGCGATGCCCTACATCGTTGTGATCGTGGACGAGATGGCCGACCTGATGATGGTTGCGGGCAAGGAGATCGAGGCATGTATCCAGCGTCTGGCGCAGATGGCGCGGGCGTCGGGCATTCATCTGATCATGGCGACACAGCGCCCGTCAGTTGACGTGATCACCGGCACGATCAAGGCGAACTTTCCCACCCGGATCTCATTCCAGGTCACATCGAAAATCGACAGCCGTACCATCCTTGGCGAAATGGGTGCGGAACAGCTGCTCGGTATGGGCGACATGCTCTACATGGCCGGTGGCGCCAAGATCACGCGCTGCCACGGCCCGTTCGTGTCAGACGAAGAAGTCGAAGAGATCGTGAACCACCTCAAGGCCTTTGGCGCACCGGATTACGTGTCGGGTGTGGTCGACGGCCCGGAGGAGGGCGAAAAAGCCGACGGCATCGACGCCGTCCTTGGGCTTGGCGGCAACACGGATGGCGAAGACGCGCTCTACGATCAGGCGGTGGCCATCGTGATTAAGGACCGCAAATGCTCGACCTCCTACATCCAGCGCAAGTTGGCCATCGGCTATAACAAGGCCGCGCGATTGGTCGAACAGATGGAGGATGAAGGCGTGGTTAGTTCGGCCAACCACGTCGGCAAACGCGACATCCTCGTTCCCGAACAGTAGGGCAAGTGCGTAGGGTGCGCATTTACTGCGCACCTTCGTTCCACCACATAGTCCGACGGTGTTCTGCCATAGTTCGCGGGTTCACGCTCGTGATATCGCATATCATCCGGGCGAACCCTATATTGCTTGCCAATACACCTCGCAGAAGGACCCCGAGCGGTATGACCTTTCTCAAATCCGCCCTTGCGGCGCTTGTCAGCCTTGCGATTGCCCCAGCAGCCTGGGCGGAAAAGCTTCCGCTGAATGCGATCTCGGACTACCTCAACAGCCTGACAACGGCGCAGGCAACGATCACGCAGATCAACGATGACGGGTCCGTCAACACCGGGCGCGTCCTGATCAAACGGCCCGGGCGGATGCGGTTCGAATATGATGATCCGAACGCCGCACTGGTGCTGGCCAGCAACCGCGCGGTCTATATCGTCGACCCGCGGTCAAACCAGCTGCCCGAAACCTATCCGCTGAACCGGACACCGCTGTCGGTGATCCTCGCGCGAAATGTCGATCTGGGGCAGGCCAACATGGTCGTTGGCCACGACTTTGACGGCACCGCCACCATTGTCACGGCCCAAGACCCAAAGAACCCTGAATACGGCAGCATCCAGATGAAATTCACGGGCAACCCGGTCGAATTGCGCCAGTGGGTCGTCAACGATAGCGGCGGCGGTAGCACGACCGTGGTTCTCGGCGGGCTCGAGACGGGCGGCAATCTGCCAAACCGCCTCTTCCGCCCGCCCGAGATTGATCGGAACTAGCGTGTCCGGCAGCTTTGCAGTTGCCGCGCATACATGACCGATCTTTGGTCCACCTCGCCCGCGACGCGCACCAACCACGCCTTGTTGCGATAGGATCCGCGGGCATAGCCCGTGCGTCCCTCGTGATAAGCCAGGTACTGATTGCGCGTGTCTGACAATGCGATGCCCAAACGATCCTGTGTTTCGGCCATGTACCAGCCCATGAAATCGGTCGCATCGCGGATGCGCTCGCGGCTGGCAAACCGGCTGCCGGTGTCCTGCACGTATTCCTTCCACGTGCCGTCCAGCGCCTGACTGTAGCCCAGGGCACTGGATTGTCGGCCAATCGGGATCACTCCCGCTGCGTACCGGAACGGCGGGCGCGCATTCGATTTGAATTTGGATTCCTGGTAGATCGTCGCCATCTGCACATGCACAGGCACGCCCCAGCGGCGCTCGGTGGCCCGGAAGGCCTTCAGGTATTCGGGACGCTCGCGCACGATGGAGCACGCATTGTCGAGATCGCGCGGGGCTGTGCCCGGCCCGCTCCCACAGCTTGCCGCCAATAATACCAGTGCCAAAGCGCGAAAGAGTTTGCTCATCTGCCTCACTCGCCTTGTTATATTTTTTTGAAACTTTACCCGAAATTAGCCGAATTGGAAATCACGATTTGTCAAAGCAACGCGGCCAGCAGAATGGGCAGTGCCGCCACCGACATCAATGTCGACGCGACCACCAGCCCTGCCACCTTGTCTGCCGCAGCCCCATATTTTTCGGCCAGCATGTAAGATGTCACCGCAACCGGTGTTGCGACTTGCAACACCAAAACGGCCAGCGCGACCGGTTCGAGGGTAAACAGCGTTCCAACGGCCCAGGCGATACCCGCGCACAGCGCCAGCTTGACAGCCGAAAGGACCACCGCCTGCACCATCCCCGCGGTCGAAAGCCGCGCCACCGCGACCCCCAGCGTGATCAGCATCAGCGGGATCGCAATCTGGCCGATCAGATCCAGCGTGTTGGTCAAGAACCGCGGCGTCTTCCAATCCATCAGCATGAACAGTGCGCCCAGAAGTGTTGCCCACACAATAGGTTCGCGCACCACTTTCGTCAGCGCCCCGCCCCCTGCAACCAGCGAAATCCCGTAGGTAAACGACCAGATCGCCATGATCGCAAACACGATGATGGCATAGCTTAGCCCAACCTCGCCAAAGGCGAAAAGCGCCAGAGGCAGGCCAAGGTTGCCCGTGTTGCCGAAAATGAGCGGTGCGGCATAGGTGCGCCGATCCAGACCCGCGATATGCACCAGCGCCAGACAGGCCAGTGTCACCGCGCCATAAGCCATTACCGCTGCTGCTGAAAGCGCGGTCAGAGCAGCGCGGTCAATCTCTGTTTGCATCAGGCTGACAAAGATCAGGCAGGGTACGCCCATCGTCATGGCAAGTCGGGTTACAAACTGAATGCGGTATTCCAGCCCGAGCTTGACCCACACGTATCCAATGGCCGCCAAAAGGAACACCGGCGCCACGATTTCCAGCACTGTTAAGGTAAGGTTCACAGACTGTTTCCTGCGAAAAAGCACGCATTTATTGGACAATTGTCCCTTGCACCGTGTAGTCACGGACGGTAGGGGGCGCAACGCTATGCTCAGAACTCGCGCAAAATACCATCTTGGTCAGGTCGTCCGCCACAAGAAGCACCCCTTTCGCGGGGTAATCTTTGATGTCGACCCGGAATTTGCCAATACCGAAGAGTGGTATGAGGCTATCCCCGAAGACAGCCGCCCGAAAAAGGCGCAGCCGTTTTACCACCTGCTCGCTGAGAATGACCAAAGCTACTACGTGGCATATGTGTCCGAGCAGAACCTGGTGGCGGATTATTCAGGTCAGCCGGTGGATCATCCGGATATTCCCGACCTGTTTGGCCCGTTCGAAGACGGCGCCTATCCGCTGCACTTTCAATTGAACTGAGGTGCGGTGCGCAGTGAATGCGCACCCTACGCGTCCGGCAGCCTGTAGGGTGCGCCTTTACGGCGCACCATACCTCAATATCCCAGCGCGCAGCCGTCCTTGCGCGGGTCACTTGCGCCTTCCAGCACGCCGTCGGTGCGAATGTCGATGGCCTGTGCGCCGCCAATCGCCGTGTCGGGAATGCTGACGGTGTGTCCGCGCGCTTCGAGGTCCGCGCGCACAGCATCGGAATAGCCGCGCTCGACCTTCATGTTGCCTGCATCCGAGAACGCCCGGGGCGCATCGAGTGCCGCCTGCGGGTCAAGGCCGAAATCCACCATATTGGTGACAAATCGCGCATGCCCATAGGGCTGATATGCCCCGCCCATCACACCGAACGGCATGAAGACTCCGCCGTCGCGCGCGAGCATACCGGGTATAATCGTGTGCATCGGGCGCTTACCGGCCGCCAGCTCGTTCGGGTGACCCTCTTCCAGCGTGAAGCCAGCGCCGCGGTTCTGGAACAGGATGCCAAACTTTTCTGACGCGATACCCGACCCGAAGCCGTGGAAGATCGAATAGATCAGCGACACCGCCATGCGGTCCTTGTCCACCACGGTGATGTAGATCGTGTCCTTGTGCACCGCTTCGCTCAGCGCTGCGGGGGACGCCATCGCCTTGGTCGGGTCAATCAGCGCAGCGAGCGCTGATGCCGTGTCCGGCGATAGCATATGCGCCACCTTCGTGGTGTGATCCGGATCGCCCAGGAACCGATTGCGCGCATCATAGGCCAGCTTGGCGGCTTCCGCCTCGATATGCGCGCGGTCGGCGCCCCAAGGATCCATCGCGGCGATGTCGAAATGCTTGAGGATGTTGAGCATCAATTGTGCAGTGGCCCCGGTGCCATTGGGCGGATGCTCCAGCAGGGTCACACCCTTGTAGTCGCTTTGCGTCGGGGTGGTGTCGTCGCAGCGTGTCGCGGCGAAATCGTCCAGCGTGTGCACACCGCCCGCGGCGTTCAGCGCGGCGACCATGTCTTCGGCCACTTCGCCTTCGTAGAACGCAGCGCGCCCATCCTTGGCGATGCGGCGCAGAACTTCGGCTTGGCCTGGCGCGGCAAAACGTGTCCCCACGGCGGGCGCGGACCCGTTCATCGCAAAGATCTTGCGCGCGTGGCCCTGCAAAGTGTCCAGATCGTTGGCCCAGTCAAACGCGACACGGGGGGCTACGGGCACGCCTTCCTCGGCATAGTGGATGGCAGGGGCGAGCACGCGGTCGAGCCCCAGTTTGCCCACACGTTCGGACAGCGTGCAAAACGCGTCGATGGCGCCGGGCACAGTTACGGCGTGGGCGCTGTATACGGGAACTTGTGCATTTCCGGCGTCGCGCAGCGCAGCGGCTGAGGCGTCGGCGGGCGCACGGCCCGATCCGTTGAGCGCCTGTACTGGACCGTCAGGCGTCGACCACAGCACAAAACAGTCGCCGCCGATCCCTGTCATCTGAGGTTCGCAAATGCCCAGCAGAACCGCGCCTGCAATCGCGGCGTCCATCGCATTTCCTCCAGCGCGCAATGTGTCCACAGCCGCCTGTGCCGCCAGAGGGTGCGAGGTGGCGCACATGCCCGAGCTTGCAAGCACTGGCGAACGGCCCGGCAAATGAAAATCGCGCATGAAGGATCCCCCGTGGTTTGGTCGCGGCGCAACTTAACCTGATCGGCGGGCTTGTCCAGAAAGGGGGGAGTAAGATCCTCGGCGCCGCGCACTGGGTGGGGGCAAAATCACGCGGCACCGAGGGAAGCCATATGCAGCTACAGGTGTGGATATGCCGCCCAAACAGGGCAAGAATGTGGTGCGCTCGGGGCGGTTTTTGGATTTCTGACGCCGCGTGCGGTCGCGGATATCGTCGACCCAACTGCAGGTGTGAACAGCTCGTGTGCGGATATTTATATGGGTTTCTGCGACACCAGTCTGCGCTGGTGTTTGCTATCCGGCGTCGGACAATGCAAATGCCCGCGCATGTGCAACGGCTAGACCGAAACGCAGATCCGAAAGGTCAGTCGGTTGGTGTCATCGACACGCGCATAATGCACGTCCTTGGCCAGATCCTGTATCAGGAACCATCCAAAGCCACCCTCGGGCATGTCCCCTAGATCGACGTCGACATCTACAGCCATGCCAACCGGCGTCTTTCCACCGGGCATCGCGCGCCCCTTATCCTCGATCGAAAAGCCAAGACCGTTCATCTGTCGCGCGCATGTCAGGGAAATCGGGCCTGCACAATCGTCATTGGGATAGGCATGTTCGACGATGTTGTTCATCGCTTCTGCCAGCACCAGTTCGACGGTGCCGATCTCTTCGGGTTCCAGACCGTATGTGACGAGATTGCCCTTCACCTGTTCCAACGCGTTCCGCACACCCCAAGAGCCGCTTTCGAATTCGATATGCAGATCGGGTGTGTTCATGGTGCAGCCGGTATCTTTCTGCCGTTAGGCGGCATGCGCTTCCAAAGCGCGTTCGAGCGACGGAAAGACGGAAAACACGCTGTCCATGCGTGTCAGCCGAAACACCTTTTCCACGTTGGGGGTCAGACCGGCGAGGATCAGGGTGCGATCCGGCCCGATACTTTTCATCGACGCGACAATCGCGCCAAGTCCGCTCGAATCGATGAATTCCACAAGGCTTAGATCCAGCACGATTTCAGCAAAGTCATTGTCGCTTTGAACGCGCATCGCGTCCTTGAACTCGATCGCCACAGCCGCATCAATGCGCGACGACTTCACCGTTACCACGTGCAACGCCCCGGATTGATGAGAGGTCAATTCCATCTTTGCGCCTTGTGTTAGCCTGCGTTTCGCCTTTGGATAGCGCCGATTTCTTACCATTCGGTTTCATTGGAAAGGATGCTGCATGGCGGCTGTGGTAATTGCAGGGGCGGCACGGACGCCTATGGGCGGCTTTCAGGGCGCGCTGTCGGGCCTGTCGGCGGCGTCTCTGGGCGGTACGGCAATCAAGGCAGCGATGGAGGGCGCGGGCGTCGGGACCGTGGACGAAGTGCTCATGGGCTGCGTCTTGCCAGCGGGTCAGGGTCAGGCGCCTGCGCGGCAGGCGGGTTTTGCCGCAGGGCTGGGCGAAGAAGTACCCGCCACCACGCTCAACAAGATGTGCGGATCGGGGATGAAGGCGGCGATGATGGCCTTTGATCAGATCGCGCTCGGTCATGCGCAAACCATGATCGCCGGGGGGATGGAAAGCATGAGCAACGCCCCCTACCTGTTGCCCAAAATGCGCGGCGGTGCGCGGCTGGGCCATGGGCAGGTGATCGACCACATGTTTCTTGATGGGCTTGAGGACGCTTATGACAAGGGGCGTCTGATGGGCACATTCGCCGAAGATTGCGCCGAAAGTTTCCAATTCACTCGTGAAATTCAGGACGAATACGCGCTGACGTCGCTTGCACGGGCGCAGTCGGCGATTGCAGGCGATGCGTTTGAGGGTGAGGTGGTCGCGGTCACGGTAAAGAGCCGCAAAGGCGATGTGACAGTCGTCGCCGACGAACAACCGGGCAGCGCACGGCCCGACAAGATCCCGCATCTGAAACCTGCCTTTCGGGATGGTGGAACAGTCACAGCCGCGAACTCATCTTCGATCTCTGACGGGGCGGCTGCACTGGTGCTGGCGTCAGAGGCTGCGGCAGAGGCGCAGGGCCTGCCTGTCCGCGCCCGGATCGTTGGTCACGCCAGTCACGCTCAAGCGCCGGGCCTCTTTACCACAGCACCCGTGCCTGCTGCACAAAAGCTGCTGGACCGGGTCGGTTGGACCAAGGACGACGTTGACCTGTGGGAGGTCAACGAGGCGTTCGCCGTAGTCCCGCTCGCCTTCATGCGCGAGATGGGGCTGGATCACGAGGTGGTCAACGTCAACGGCGGGGCATGTGCACTGGGGCACCCCATCGGCGCGTCCGGCGCCCGAATTATGGTCACCCTGCTCAATGCGCTGGAAAAACGCGGGCTCAAGCGTGGTGTGGCCGCGATCTGTATCGGTGGCGGCGAAGGCACGGCCATCGCCATTGAACGGCCCTGACGGGCGGCGTCAGCCGCCCTGATCCAACCCTTCGGGCTTGCCCACAACGACAAAGCGCAGGTTCTCTGGCTGCAGCAATTCCGCAGCCATCCTGTTCACATCTTCCAACGTGACGGCCTCGACCTTGTCATTGCGTGTCGGGATGTAGTCGATGGGCAGACCCAGCATCTGCATCCCCACCATGATCCGCGCAATTGGACCGTTGCCGTCGAAGTTCAGCGGATAGGCCCCGGTGATAAACGTTTTGGCTGCATCCACCTCTTCCTGCGTGACGCCTTCGCTGGCGGCGCGTTGCCATTCATCGCGGATAACCGAAATGGCCTCGGCCACCCGATCGTTGGAGGAGGCCACTTGCCCCAGCAATACGGAGGCATGGTCCCGCGAGGCGAGGTAGGAATACACGCCGTAGGTCAGACCGCGCTTTTCGCGCACCTCGGTCATCAGGCGGCTTTCAAACCCTCCGGCGCCAAGGATCTGGTTCAGCACCCGCGCGGCAAAGAAATCCGGGTCATCCTGGTCGATCCCGGAATGGCCAAACACGGCCACCGATTGCGGCGTGTCAAAATCTACAACCGTGATGCCACCGCTAAAGCTGATGTCAGCCGGGCCGGGCTGCGGCGCGCCGGTGTCGGGCAGGGCGCCCAGCAAAGTATCGAGCAGCGGACCAAGCTCTTCGGCCGTAATGTCGCCAACGGCGCCGACATAGATGCGGTCCTTGGC
>JBCBCR010000102.1:0-11568 GCA_038530495.1 Pseudomonadota bacterium
CGACGCCATCACCACATACGCCCCGCCATAGGCCTTGCGCGTGATCACCGTCACCTTGGGCACCGTCGCCTCGCCATATGCAAAGAGCAGCTTGGCCCCGTGCTTGATCACACCGCCATACTCCTGTGACGTGCCGGGCAGGAACCCGGGCACATCCACCAGCGACAGGATCGGGATGTCAAAGCAGTCGCAGAACCGCACGAACCGCGCCGCCTTGCGTGCGCTGTCGATGTCGAGAACGCCCGCCAGCACCATCGGCTGGTTCGCAACCACGCCCACGGTCTGCCCCTCAAGCCGGATGAACCCGGTGATGATGTTGCCCGCGAAATCCGCCTGCAGTTCGTAGAAGTCACCCTCGTCCGCCAGCTTGGTGATCAGCTCCTTCATGTCGTAGGGCATGTTGGGGTTGGCGGGCACGAGGGTATCAAGGCTCGGCTCCACCCGGTCGGGCGCGTCAAAGAAGGGCCGCGTGGGCGGTTTCTGCTGGTTGTTGAGCGGCAGGAAGTCGACCAGCCGCCGCACCTCGGCCAGCGCCTCCACGTCGTTTTCAAACGCGGCGTCGGCGACGGATGATTTTTTGGTATGGGTCGAGGCGCCCCCTAGCTCTTCGGCGGTCACCTGTTCGTTGGTCACGGTTTTGACCACATCGGGACCGGTGACGAACATGTAGGAGCTGTCTTTGACCATGAAGATAAAATCGGTCATCGCGGGCGAATAGACGGCACCGCCCGCACAGGGCCCCATGATCACCGAAATCTGCGGCACCACACCCGACGCCATGATGTTGCGCTGGAAAATCTCGCCATAGCCGCCGAGGCTGTCCACGCCTTCCTGAATGCGCGCACCGCCGGAATCGTTGATCCCGATCACCGGCGCGCCGTTTTCCACCGCCATGTCCATGATCTTGCAGATCTTGGCCGCATGCGTGGCCGACACCGATCCGCCCAGAACCGTAAAGTCCTGGCTGAACACATAGACCATACGCCCGTTGATGGTGCCCCACCCGGTGACCACACCGTCGCCTGCGGGCTTTTGGCCCTCCATCCCGAAATCGGTGCAGCGGTGGGTGACGAACATGTCGAACTCTTCGAACGACCCCTCGTCGACCAGCAACTCGATCCGCTCGCGTGCGGTCAGCTTGCCGCGCCCGTGCTGGGCATCGATGCGTTTCTGGCCACCGCCCAGCCGCGCGGCGGCGCGCCGGTTTTCAAGTTCGGTCAGGATGTCGGTCATGTCGGCTCCGATCTTTGGGGGTCTTTTGGCATTGCTCCCTTGTGGCAGGCAGGGGTCGGGGCGTCGATGGTAAATTTGCAAATTCTATGCAGGGTCGCGCACCACGATTGCAAACCTGCTAAGTCACCCGCGCGCACCCCGCTGTGCACGCGTGCACTGGACAGCCCCCCAACCCGCGCCATAGTTCAGGCGCATGGCTTCTCCCAAACCCGTGCGCTTTCTCGACCGCACCACACCTCCGCATATCCTGACGCTCATTCTGCTGGCCAGCGTGTCGGCGATGGTCATGAACATGTTCCTGCCCAGCCTGCCGAACATGACGACCTATTTCGACACCGATTACCGGCTGATGCAGCTGTCGGTGGGCCTGTACCTTGGCGTGTCGGCGATCATGCAGCTGGTGATCGGGCCGGTGTCGGACGCGATGGGGCGGCGCGCTGTGCTGATGTGGGGGCTGGGGCTGTTTGTCGTGGCCACCATCGGCTGCATCTACGCGCCCAACGCCACCGTGTTCCTGTTCTTCCGCATGTTGCAGGCCGTCGTCGCCGTCGCCATGGTGCTGAGCCGCGCAATCATCCGCGACATCTATGATCAGGACCAAAGCGCGTCGATGATCGGATACGTGACCATGGGCATGGCGGTCGTGCCGATGATCGCGCCGGGCATCGGGGGCCTGTTGGATGAAAGCTTTGGCTGGCATTCGGTGTTCTGGGTGTTTCTTGTCGTGGGCCTCGCGCTGATGGCGCTGGTCTGGGCCGACGTGGGCGAAACCGCGCAATCCACGGGCAAGACGCTCGCCGCGCAATTCCGCGAATACCCCGAGCTTCTCACCTCTCCGCGCTTCTGGGGCTACAGCCTTGCCACCGCATTCTCGTCGGGCGCGTTTTTTGCCTATCTCGGCGGTGCGCCGTTTGTGGGCGACCGCATCTTTGGCCTCGGCGAGGCCGAGCTGGGCTTTTACTTCGGCGCGCCTGCGGTGGGCTATTTCCTTGGCAACTGGGTCAGCGGGCGCTTTGCCACCACATTTGGCGTGAACAAGCTGGTGGCCTGGGGCTGCCTGATCAACGCAATCGGGACCGGGCTGTCCCTGTCGATCATCCTCGCAGGCGCCGGGTCGGCGGTCACGTTTTTTGGCCTGATGACCTTTGTTGGCCTCGGCAACGGCATGACCATCCCCAACGGCACCGCGGGCCTGTTGTCGGTGCGTCCGCACCTCGCGGGCACGGCCTCTGGCTTGGGTGGCGCGATCATGATCGGCGGCGGCGCGGCCCTGTCGATACTCGCGGGCGTCTGGCTGACCGAAGAGTCGGGCGCTGCCCCGCTCCTTTACATCATGTTCCTTACCGCCGTGGCGGCCCTGCTGTGCATCGCCGCCGTGGTCCTGCGCGAACGCAGCCTGTCGCGCGCCTAAGGCTTGCGCGCACGCCTTTGCAAACATAGCAAGGGACAGGTGCAAAGCTGCAAAGGACGCCCATGGCCGCCCCCAAACTCTATGCCGGTGCCAAGCTGCGCGAAATGCGCAACCGCGTGGACCTGACGCAAAAGGATTTCGCCGCCCGGCTCGGCGTGTCGCTGCCGTACCTCAACCAGATGGAAAACAACCACCGCCCCGTCAGCACGTCCGTTGTGCTGGGGCTGGCGCAAGAGTTTGGCATGGACGTCACCGAACTCAGCGCCAGTGACGGTGCGCGGTTGGTGTCGGACATGCGCGAGGCGCTCGCCGACCCGGTCTTTTCCGGTGACATGCCGCCGCTCGCCGATCTGCGGCTGGCCGCCAGCAACGCGCCCGCGCTGGCTCGCGCGTTCCTCGACCTGCACCGCGCCTACCGCCAGACCCACGAACGCCTCGCCTCATTGGACGAGGCGCTGGGTCGCGAGGATGCCCGCGCACAGCCTTCCCCCTGGGAAGAAGTGCGGGACTTCTTCCACTACTGCGACAACTACATCGATGCCGTCGACCGCGCCGCCGAACGTTTTGCCGACCGCGCGGCACCCGGCGGCATCCGCCGCGCCGCCATCGACCGGCTCGAAGAGGCCGGTATTACGGTAAAGTCCGAAGACACCGACACCCTGCGCCGCTTTGATCCCGACACCGGCACCCTGTCGCTGTCGAACCGCGCCGCACCCGAAACGCAGACCTTCCAACTGCTGTTGCAACTGGCGCTGACGACCCAGGACACCCTGCTCGAAGCGACGCTCGATTTCGCCCGCTTCCGCAGCCCCGAGGCGCGGGCCATCGCCAAGATCGGGCTCGCCAATTACTATGCCGGTGCCGCACTGATGCCTTACGCCCCGTTCCTGACTGCTGCACAAACTGCGCGCCACGATCTGGAACGGCTCGCGACCGCCTTCGGCGCGTCCATCGAACAGGTGTGCCACCGCCTGTCGACGCTGCAACGGCCAGGCGCCAAGGGCATCCCGTTCTTCTTCGTCCGCGTCGATCAGGCCGGCACCATCACCAAACGCCATTCGGCCACGCGCCTGCAATTCGCCCGCTTCGGCGGCGCCTGCCCACTGTGGAACGTGCACAAGGCATTCGAATTGCCCGGCCAGTTCCTGCGCCAACTGGCCGAAACCCCCGACGGCGTCCGCTATATCAGCCTCGCGCGCGACGTGACCAAGACGGCGGGCCATTTCGGCGCGCCCGTCCGCCGCTTTGCCATAGCACTCGGGTGCGAGGTGCGGCACGCCGCCGATCTGGTTTATGCCGACGGGCTGGACCTGACCCGCAGCGACGCGTTCGAACCCATCGGCATCTCCTGCCGCATCTGCGAACGCGCAGGCTGTCACCAACGCTCTGTTCCGCCGCTGGAACGGCAATTGTCCGTCGACCCGGATGTGCGCGAGGTGCTGCCCTACGCGGTCAGCGAATAGGCCTTAGGCTCCGGACCCATTAACCCTGTGGCGTTGGTGGGACGATTATTCTGACTGGGCGTTGCCGCAGGCCGTTGAAATAGAACCACTATTCCCGGCACGGCCCAAACCACCGATATTTCGCGATTTTGGCGCCAACGCCACAGGAATAATGGGTCCTGAGCCTAACGCCGCGCCGCGCGCCAGCCTGCGGCCACCGCCTCGGCCTCGGTGCAAAACCACCGCTCGCCGCGCGCGGGCTGAATGCCGGTTTCCTCGTAATGACGCTGGCCGGGCACATGGTAAATCTGCCCGCTGGCCGAGATATTCCCTTTGATCCGGCACGCAGGATCAGGCGGGATGCGCCCCTTGGCCCGGGTCTTCCGGAACCATGCGGGCGATTGCACCTGCATCCCGTGCAGACCGCGGCTCGCAACAAACGCCGCCTTTTCGTCCAGATCATAGTCCATGCCATAGCGCCGATAGGCAAAGGCCCAGCCCTGCGCCACGATCTCGCGCCCCATGTCCACGTCGTCCACGGCGCAGGTGGCGACCATGCGCCCATACTTGTCCGTATCCGTCCGATCACACGCGGCCATCCGCCCCTCGAACCGCGCCCGCACCTGGCCCGTCACCCACGCCCCGCAGTCAAAGCGCGTGCCCAGCTCAGTCTCACAGGTCTGGTCCAGCTCGGGTGCGTCAATGGCATGCAGCCGCACCCGCACCCCCGCCACGTCAATTGTGTCGGCATCGATCACGATCACCGGCCCGCGCAGATCAGCCGTCAAGGCGGGCACGGGCATGAGGCACAAGAGCGCGAGGCAAATCCTTAACATACCGTTAACATGCCCGCGCGGCGTTAACGCTTCAACCGGAGGGTCGGAAAAGGCTTAACGCTGCGCCGTCTGCCAGTCGGGATGCACCCACGGCACGTCATTGCTCGCGGGCAGCGGGTCGCGGCCCAGAATGTGATCGCTCATCTTCTCGCCGGTCATGATCGACGGGCCGTTCAGGTTGCCATTGGTGATGCGCGGAAACACCGAACTGTCCACGCACCGCAGCGCGTCCACCCCGATCACCCGCCCCTGCGGATCAACCACGGCGCCCGGATCATCCGCCCGCCCCATCCGGCAGGTGCCACAGGGGTGATAGGCGCTTTCCGCATGTTCCCGGATCGCCTGATCCAGTTCGTCATCGCTTTGCGCCGCATCACCCGGCTGGATCTCGTGCCGCACATAGGGCTTGAACGCGTCTTGCGCAAAAATCTCACGCGTCAGCCGGATGCCGGTGCGGAAGTCGTCCCAATCCTGATCCGTGCTCATGTAGTTGAACCGGATCAGCGGCGCATCGCCTGCATCCCCCGACCGCAACCGCACCGACCCGCGTGACGGCGACCGCATCGGCCCCACATGCGCCTGAAACCCGTGCCCCTCGGCCGCCGCTTGCCCGTCATAGCGCACGGCCAGCGGCAGGAAATGATACTGGATGTCCGGGTACGGTACCCCGGCCCGGCTGCGGATGAACGCGGCACTTTCAAACTGGTTCGATGCCCCCAGCCCTGTGCCGGCAAACAGCCACTGCGCCCCGATCCACGCTTTCGAGATCAGGTTCCAGTGCTTGTAAAGCGTGATCGGCTGGAGCGAGGCCATCTGGATATACATCTCCAGATGGTCCTGCAGGTTGCTGCCCACGCCGGGGCGGTCCGCAACCACGTCGATCCCATGCTCGGCCAAGTGCGCCGCAGGCCCAACCCCGCTCAGCATCAGGATCTTGGGCGAGTTGATCGACGACGCGGCCAGGATCACCTCGACCCGCGCCCGGATCACCTGCCCGCCCGCCAGGGCCACGCCCACCGCACGCCCGTCCTCGATCACCACCCGCTCGACCAGCCCCCGCACCAGATCGCAGTTCTGCCGCTTCAGCGCGGGCCGCAGATAGGCATTCGCCGCCGACCAACGCCGCCCGCGATGCACGGTCTGCTCCATGGGGCCAAAGCCTTCCTGCTTTTCCCCGTTGTAGTCCAAGGTGACCTCATAGCCCGCCTGACGCCCCGCCTCGACAAAGGCGTGATAGAGCGGGTTTTGCCGCGGCCCCCGCGTGACATGCAACGGCCCGTCAACACCGCGCCAACCCGGATCGCCACCGTGGCCCGCGTCGTCCCACGCCTCCATCCGCTTGAAATACGGCAGCACGTCGGCATAGGCCCAACCATCGGCCCCCGCCTCGGCCCAGTGGTCATAATCCATCGCGTGCCCGCGCACATAGACCATGCCGTTGATCGACGATGACCCGCCAATGACCTTGCCCCGCGGACAGGCCAGCCGCCGCCCGCCCAGATGCGGCTCAGGCTCGGACCAGTAGCCCCAGTCATAGCGCGCCATGTTCATCGGAAACGACAGCGCCGCAGGCATCTGGATCAGCGGCCCGGCATCGGTGCCGCCATGCTCAACCACCAGAACCGACCGCCCCGCCTCGGCCAGCCGGAAGGCGACAGCACAGCCCGCCGACCCGGCGCCCACGATCACGTAATCCGCTTCCATCCTGCTCACCCCAGGTGCTTCCGCGAAGGGTCAAGGATGCGAAGCACCGCGCATGCGCGGCTTGTCCTTGAGGCTTCGGGGAATCGCATCACATCATTGACGCGGTGACTTGAGGATCACACTGATCCCTCAAGCACCTCTCAGCAAAAAAGCCAAACGCCGCAAAAGGCACGACGTTCCCCACCTCTCCCGTCCATTTTTGGCGCGCCAGGGTGGGCGGGCGGGAGGCGCGACAAAAATGGACGCCCCCGGTCAAAACGGAGCCTCCAGATCGCCCATGCGCACATAGACCGACTTCAGCTGGCTGTAGTGTTCGATCGCGGCCTTGGAATTCTCCCGCCCCACGCCAGACCGTTTCGTGCCGCCGAACGGCGCCTCCACCGGCGCGTCATTGTAGGTGTTGATGTAACACGTTCCCGCCTCGAACCCTGCCGCCACGCGGTGCGCGCGGGTCAGGTCGCGGGTGAACACACCTGCGGCAAGGCCAAACTCCGTGGCATTGGCCCGCGCCATCACATCCGCCTCGTCCTCGAAATCCAGCACCGCCATGACGGGGCCAAAAATCTCTTCGCGCGCGATGGTCATGTCGTCGGTGACATCGGCAAAGACGGTGGGTTGCAGGTAGAACCCCTCGCGGTCCAGCCGCCCGCCGCCGGTCACCAACCGTGCGCCCTCGGCGCGGCCCTTTTCGATGTAGCCCAGTACGATCTCCATCTGACGCGCGCTGACCATCGGGCCGAAACTTGTTTCGGGGTCCTGCGGATCGCCGATCACCGCCCCTTCCAGCCGCGCCGACAGACGCTCCAGAAACGCCTCCTTGATCCCCCTGTGCACAAAAACCCGCGTGCCATTGGAACAGACCTGACCCGAGGAATAGAAATTCCCCAGGATCGCGCCCGACACCGCGTTTTCGATATCCGCGTCGTCAAAGATGATCAGCGGCGACTTGCCGCCCAGCTCCATGGTCACGTGCTTCATGCCCGCGGCCGCAGCGGCGTAAACCTTGGCCCCTGTCGGCACCGACCCGGTCAGCGACACCTTGTCGACCCGCGCATCCGCGACCAGTGCCGCCCCCACATCGCCAAGGCCCTGCACCACGTTGTAACACCCCGCAGGCAGGCCCGCCTCGTGCAGGATTTCCGCCACCTTCAGCGCACAGAGCGGTGTGGTCTCGGACGGTTTGAACACCATCGTGTTTCCACAGGCGAGCGCGGGCGCGCCTTTCCAGCAGGCGATCTGCGTGGGGTAGTTCCACGCGCCAATGCCCACGCACACGCCCAAAGGCTCGCGGCGGGTATAGACCCAGTCCTCGCCCAGCTGGATGTGCTCGCCGGTCAGGGTCGCGGCCACGCCGCCGAAATACTCCAGCGCGTCCGCGCCGCTGGTGGCATCGACCACGCTGGTTTCCTGATATGGTTTGCCGGTGTCAAAGGTTTCCAGGACACTGAGGTCGTGATTGCGCGCGCGCATCATGTCGGCAGCGCGGCGCAGGATGCGCCCCCGCTCCGTGCCGCTCATCGCCGCCCACGTGCCTTGGGCGCTCTTCGCGGCGGCCAGCGCTGCGTCGATGATCGCTGGCGTGGCGCTGTGCACACGGGCGATCACCTTGCCCGTGGCAGGATAGATCACCTCAATGGGCGCGCCCGCGGCGTCCTCGACATATTTGCCACCAATGAAATGGCTCGCGACCGGCTGGGTGTCATAGCTCATGTCTTTTGCCCCTTTGGCGCGCGCTGCGCGTCTTCCAATACGTTCAGGTCCATGTGGTTGCGCATGTAGCGTTGCGCGGCATCCTGCTGCGGCTGGAAATCCCACGCGGCATAGTCGCCCTCGCGCAGCGCGTCATAGACCACCCAACGCCGCGCCTGACTGGCGCGCACCTCTGCATCGAACCGCGCCAGATCCCACCGCGCCTCGGACTTGGCACGCAGGGTGTTGACCGTGCCCTGATGCGCGGGCACCTCGGCCAGATTGGTCAGCTCATGCGGGTCCGCCTCCAGATCGAAAAGCTGATCGGGATCATGCGCGCAACGGGTGTATTTCCACTTGCCATAGCGCAGGCAGACCATGGGCGCCGTGCTGCCCTCCGCGGCATATTCCATCGCCACAGGCTCGGTGCGTGCCTGCCCCTGTCCCAGCGGCACAAGGCTCTGCCCCGCGGTCCATGGCGCCACCGCCGCCATATCCGCGCTGGCCAGATCACAGAGCGTCGGGCAGATATCGAGCAGGCTCACCGGATCGGTCACGTTCCCCGGCGCCATCCTGGGCGCAGATATCATCAGCGGCACCCGCGACGAGCCCTCAAAGAACGACATCTTGAACCACAGCCCCTTCTCGCCCAGCATGTCGCCGTGGTCCGACACGAAGACGATCACCGCCTCTTGGCCCGTGCTCTCCAGCGCCTCCATCACCTCGCCGATCTTGTCATCGAGATACGAGACATTGGCGAAATACGCCCGCCGCGACCGCTGCACGTCCTCGTCGGTGATGTCAAAACTCTGCCGGTCGTTGGCATCAAAGATGCGCTGCGAATGGGCATCCAGCGCGTCATAGGCGATGGGCGGCACCTGCGGCATCAGGTGGGCACAATCCTCGTACAGGTCCCAATACTTGCGCCGCGCCACGTACGGATCATGCGGGTGGGTAAAGCTGACGGTCAGGCACCAGGGCCGCGCGTCCTGCGCCCGGGCCAGATCGTAGACCTTGGCCCGCGCGTGATGGGCGACCTCATCGTCATATTCCATCTGGTTGGTGATCTCGGCCACACCCGCCCCGGTGACAGACCCCATGTTGTGATACCACCAGTCGATCCGCTCACCGGGTTTGCGATAATCCGGGGTCCAGCCGAAATCGGCCGGGTAGATGTCGGTGGTCAGCCGTTCCTCGAACCCGTGCCGCTGATCGGGGCCGACGAAATGCATCTTGCCCACCAGCGATGTCTGGTACCCCACCCGCCGCAGATGGTGCGCATAGGTGGGGATGGAGGCCGCGAATTCGGCGGCATTGTCATAGACGCCGTGCTGGCTGGGCAGCGTGCCGGTCATGAAAGACGCCCGCGCGGGCGCACAGAGCGGCGAGGCGGTGTAAGCATTGGCAAAGCGCGTCGACCGCGCCGCCAGCTTGCGCAGGTTCGGCACGTGCAGCCAGTCGGCCGGGCCATCCTCGAACAGGCAGCCGGTCAGCTGATCCACCATGAAAATCAGGATGTTGGGTTGGGTCACGGCGGCTCAGTCTCCGATCAACGTGCGCAACATGCGGTGCGCGGTGGCCTTGGCTTCGGCACCTGTTCCGGCAAGGGCCGCGCGCAGATACAGCCCGTCGATCAACGCCCCCAGCGTTTCGGCGTCGGCCTCGGGTTGCGCGCTGAGCGGACGCAAGGCGTGGGTCAGGTTCGCCTTCAGCCGCGCCTGATACAGCCGCAACAACCGCAGCATCGCCGCCTGCGTGGTGGCCTGCGCATAAAGCGTCATCCACGCGCTCACGGTGGCCGCGTCAAAGCATGACGGGGCAAAGCTCGCGTCAATCAGCGCCTCCGCCCGTGCCCTCGGGGTCTGTGCCGCGCGCAGCCCAGCGACCACCTCGATGCGGAACTGCCGCAGAATGTGCAGCATCGCAGCTTCGAAAATCTGGTCCTTGCCGCCGAAATAGTGGTGCGCCAGCGCCGATGACATGCCCGCGCGTTTGGCGATCTGGCTAACGGTGACGTCCAACGACCCCGCCGCCCCGATCTCGGCGATGGTGGCGCTGACCAGCGCCTTGCGGCGTATGGGTTCCATTCCGACCTTTGGCATGTTGCGCACCCTGTCGGGTTTTTATTGACTCATCAATCAATAAAACGACTAAAGCTTGGTCGCAGGCGACGGCGGCGTGATCGCCTGCCGCTTCAGCACCGCCTCGCGCCACGTGATGTAGGTCACAGCACCCAGGATCAGCAGCCCGCCCGCGATCACCCAGATGTCCACCGGCTCGGCAAAGACCAGCGCCCCCAGCGCCACGGCCCACACCAGTTGCAGGAACGTCACCGGCTGGGTCACGGTGACAGGTGCCGCGGCAAAGGCCATGGTCATCGTGTAATGCCCCGCCGTGGCGAAACACGCGACAAGGAACAACAACCCCAGATCCTCAAGGCTGGGCGTGACCCAGTCCATCGCCGCCAGCGGGGCGAGGCCAATGGTCACGAAAATCGACAGCATCGCCACGACAACGGCGGGCGCGACCTCATCCGCCGTGATCTTGGCCAACAGATAGCCCCCGGCAAACACCACCGCGCAAAAGATCATGGCCAGATGCCCGGTCTCAACCTCGCGAAACCCCGGCCGCAGGATCACCGCCACCCCGATCAGCGCCACCACCACCGCCGCAATCCGGCGCGCGGCCAGCCTCTCGCCCAGAAACAGCGCCGCTCCGATGCTCACGTAGACGGGCGCAAGGTAATTCATCGCCGTCACCTCGGCGATGGGGATGCGTGTCATGGCAAAGAACCACAGCGTCACGCCAACCGTATGAAACACCCCCCGCGCCGCAAACAGGCCCCACTGCCGCCGTGTCAGATGTGCGGCAAACACCGCCGGCAGCATGGGCGCCAGAAACACCAGCCCCAGCACGTACCGCAAAAACGCGGCCTCGGCGGGTGGCACGCGCGGCCCCATGTATTTGACCAACGCCGTCACCGCGACAAAGCACAAGCCGGTCACAAACATCCAGAAGATGCCGCGCAGCGGGTTTTGCGGATGGGCCGTCATGACAGCATCAAGCGGTATGCGCGCAAAAGGTGCAAGGGATGGCTCACAGATACAGCAGCTTGACCGCAATCGCCCACATCGTCAGCGCGATGATCGCATCCAGCACCCGCCACGCCGATGGCCGCGCAAACAGCGGCGCCAGCGCCCGCGCGCCATAGCCCAGCGAGAAGAAGAAGACGAAACTCGACGTCATCGCCCCC
>JBCBCR010000103.1:0-11435 GCA_038530495.1 Pseudomonadota bacterium
CCGGGGCGCAGGCGATTCACCCCGGCTACGGTTTCCTGTCGGAAAACCCCAATTTTGTGGAAGCGGTGGAAGCGGCCGGTCTGACTTTTATCGGTCCCTCGGCGGACGCCATTCGCGCCATGGGCCTCAAGGATGCGGCCAAGGCGCTGATGGAAGACGCGGGCGTTCCGGTGGTGCCTGGCTATCAGGGCGCAAATCAGAGCGCGGCGTTGCTCGCACAAGAAGCGGACCGCATCGGTTACCCGGTGATGATCAAGGCCGTCGCAGGCGGCGGTGGCAAGGGCATGCGCGTCGTTGACGGGGCAGGTGACTTTGACAAAGCGTTGGCCTCCGCAAAGGCCGAGGCCAAAACCGCATTCGGCAACGACACCGTGCTGATCGAAAAGTTCATCCCGCATCCTCGCCACATAGAGCTGCAGGTTTTCGGCGATGGCACCCGCGCGATCCACCTTTACGAACGCGACTGCTCGCTCCAACGTCGGCACCAAAAAGTGATCGAAGAGGCGCCGGCACCCGGTATGACTCCGGAGATGCGCGCCGCCATGGGCGCAGCCGCCGTCCGCGCCGCCGAGGCGGTGGGCTATAAGGGCGCCGGAACGGTTGAGTTCATTGTCGACGGAACCGGCGATCTGCGAACGGATGGCTTCTATTTCATGGAGATGAACACCCGTCTGCAGGTCGAACATCCCGTAACCGAGGCGATCACGGGCGTCGATCTGGTGGAATGGCAGTTGCGCGTGGCAGCGGGCGAGGGGCTGCCCATGGTACAGAACGAAATCCCGCTCGACGGTCATGCCTTTGAAGCACGGCTTTATGCCGAGGATGTGCCCGCCGGGTTCCTGCCCGCTACCGGTACCCTGTCGCATCTGGTCTTTCCATCAGACGCCCGGGCCGACACAGGCGTGCGCGCCAAAGATGAGATCAGCCCGTTCTACGATCCGATGATTGCCAAGCTCACGGTCCATGGTCCGACCCGCGCCATCGCTCTGGGTCGCCTGCGCCGCGCGCTGGCCGACACGCAAGTGGGCGGAACGACGACCAATCTGGCCTTTCTGGGCGCGCTCGCACATCATCCCGGGTTTTCCGAAGGCGAGGTCGACACCGGCCTGATCGCGCGCGACATCGACACGCTTGTGCCCGCGCACACTGCGCCGAGTGCGACGCATATCATCGCCGCCGCGATGAAAGCAGCAAGGCTTGAAGAGCCCGCTGAGAACGCTGGTTTCGCACTTTGGGCGCCGCAGCGCCGCAGTGTTCCGCTGGCCTTCGGCGAAACGCGGCTTGATCCATTGGTCGAAGTTTACAACGAACACCACCTGCGCTGGCACCTTGGCGCAGACCAGCACGATGTGATCCGTCGCAACTATGTCTGGACGCTCGATGGCGTGCCGTTACCGCCGACTGCACAATCCGATCACGCGGTGACCGTTTTCGACCATGGTGGGATCGCCTTCACGGTACCCGACCCGCTGGATGTCGATGCGGCAGCAGGGGCGGGCGCCGATGTGATCCTCGCCCCCATGCCGGGGCTGGTGAGCGCGATCCTTGCGCAACCGGGCGATGAGGTGGCGCAGGGTCAAAGCCTTGCGGTGCTCGAAGCGATGAAGATGGAACACCAACTCGCGGCGCTCGCAGCAGGCCGCGTTGCCGAAGTGCTCGTGGCCCAAGGCGACCAGGTCACGGCAGGCGCGCCGCTCATCCGAATGGAAACACCGGAATGATCACGCTGCACCATTGTCCGCAGACGCGCTCGATGCGCACATTGTGGTTGTTGCACGAATTGGACGTGCCTTTTGATGTGGTTACGCATCCCTTTGACAAGTCCTTGCGTGACCCCTCTTTCCTGCGACTGAGCCCCGCTGGCCGGGTGCCTGCGCTGGAATGGGACGGGCAGACCTATTTTGAAACCGGTGCGATCACCGAGTTGTTGTGCGAGGCCTTCAGCCCATCAGGTCTGGGCCGACCGGCAGGCCACGCCGACCGCGGCGCATGGCTGACTTGGGTGCATTTCGCCGAAACGATCAGCCAGCATGCCGCCGCTTTGACGCAGCAACACGTGGCGCTTTACGATGACACCATGCGCAGCCCGATCGTGATGAAGCTTGAGGCGGCGCGCCTTGGAAAGTGCTACGCCGCAATTGAGGCGCATCTGACTGACGCCAAAGCCGACTACCTTGTTCCGGGGGGATTTACTGGCGCTGATATCTCGGTCGGACAAGCGGTTTACATGGCCAAGCATTTTGCAAAGACCGATGCGTTTACTGCGCTTTCGGATTGGTACGCGCGCATCACGTCGCGCCCGGCATTTCAGTCCAGCCTGCCCGCAGCGGGGCAGGGCATCTACGCGCAGGATTTCTTTCCCGCGTGGGAGGTCTGAATGGCCGAAGCGGTCGAAATCTACGAGGTTGGCCCCCGCGACGGGTTGCAGAACGAAACGCGCGAGATTCCGACCGCTGACAAGATTGCACTGGTCGACGCACTCAGTGACGCCGGGTTTCGCCGCATCGAATGCGCAAGCTTCGTCAATCCCAAATGGGTGCCCCAGATGGCAGGCAGCGCGGCCGTCTTAGCCGGCATTCGCCGCGCGCGTGGGGTGCGCTATGCCGCGCTGACACCAAATGTGCATGGATATCAGGATGCCATGCGCGCCGGTGCTGACGAGGTGGCCGTGTTTGGCAGCGCCAGCGACAGCTTTTCCCGGGCCAACGTGAATGCCAGCGCGGACGAGGCCCTGGAACGGTTCGTGCCCATCATCGACGCCGCGCGCAGCATCGACATGCCCGTGCGCGGCTACGTCTCGTGCGTTGTGGAATGCCCCTATGAGGGCGCGATTGAACCGGGTGCTGTCGCGCGTGTGGCGGACCGGCTTTTTGCCATGGGCTGCTACGAGATCAGCTTGGGCGACACATTAGGGCACGCCAAGGCCGACAGCATCGCGCGCATGCTTTTGGCGGTGCGTGACGTGGTGCCGGTGGGGCGGCTGGCCGGGCATTATCACGACACGGACGGGCGCGCGCTGGGCAATATTGATGCCTCGCTCAGCCTCGGGGTGCGGGTGTTTGATGCTGCGGTCGGTGGGCTGGGCGGATGCCCGTATGCGCCCGGGGCCGCAGGCAATGTCGCGACCGAAGCGGTGGCAGAGCATCTGCAGCGGCTCGGCTACGAGACTGGGCTTGATCTCGACAAGGTCAAACACGCAGCCCGGATGGCACGCGCTCTGCGCGCGGCAGGATAGGACAGAAACAGATGATTGAACAAAGCATCGACGATCGCGGCATCGCCACGCTGACCCTCGCGCGACCGGAAAAACACAATGCGCTGGATGCCGCGACAATGGACGCCTTGACCACCGCCGCGCACACACTGGGTGCCGATGACACCGTGCGCGCCGTGGTGCTCCGCGGCGCGGGAACCAGTTTTTGCGCCGGTGGCGATCTCGGCTGGATGCGCGCGCAGATGCGGGCAGACGCGGCCACCCGAACGGCAGAGGCGCGGCGGCTTGCCGACATGCTCTGGGCGCTCAATCGCCTGCCCAAGCCGCTGATCGGTGCCATTCACGGCAATGCCTTTGGCGGCGGGGTCGGCATGGCGGCGGTGTGTGATGTTGCGATCGGCGCGCTGGGCATTCGCATGGGACTAACAGAGACGCGGCTGGGATTGATACCGGCGACCATTGGCCCTTACGTGCTGGCGCGCATGGGCGAGGGGCGCGCGCGCCGCGTGTTTATGTCGTCGCGGTTGTTCGATGCGTCCGAGGCAGTCGACCTGGGGCTTTTGTCTCGTGCTGTACCACTCGAGGCTTTGGACGAAGCGGTCGAAGCCGAGATTGCACCTTACCTCGCGTGCGCCCCCGGTGCCGTTTCAGCGGCCAAGGCGCTTGCCCTTGATCTTGGTGATGGTGTGACACGCACCAAGGTTGACCATTCAATCGCCGCGCTGGGCGCACAATGGGAAACACCCGAAGCGCGCGAGGGGATCGCGGCCTTTTTCGACAAGCGCCCCGCCGCATGGATTCGGCAAGAATCCGCCTCGGACTCGCGTAATCCGCGCGAAACCGCCCGCGAAAGTTGAAAATTCACCCTTTTTTAACCGCTCATGGCAAACGCCATTTGCTCCATCGCACGGTGCTTTAATACAAAGTTAAGGGCATCTTGATGCTTTTGCCACCGTGTCTCGCGGCTGGTCTGTGCGAGCACTATTCCGTGCCTTGCTTGGTTAGGGTAGGTTTGATGGATCGAAATTTCGTCGATTTTGGGTGTGTTCCCGAGTTTGATGCACTGGCTGAATCGATTGTTGCGCGGTTGAGGTGTGATGTGGCGTTGATCAGCGTGGCGCGGGAAAACGCGCTCATTGCGCTGGGCCACTCGCACGCGCCTGAATGTCTGAACAAGCGCCTCGCTCTGATCAACGAAACTCTTTGCGGCCTCGCGTATCGGAGGCAAAAGCTGGTCAGCCTGACAGATGTTCGGGTGGCGACGCCGGCAGAGTTGAACCACGTGACACCCCCGCCGCGGGTCGGTGCCTATATGGGTGTGCCGCTTTGGCGCGACGACGATGTGATCGGCGTTCTGTGCGCCACCTCGGCGGAGCCGCGGGTGTGGGATGCATCTGAGATGCGGTACATGACCTGCGTCGCTGATCTGGTCGAAAGTAAGATCGATCGCACCATGCTGCGTGACGAACAGCGGGCTTTGAGCGCGGCGCTGGCTGAAAATGATGCCGTGCTGGCTGCGCTCAGCGGGGCGCGGGGCAGGGCTTTCACGGTGCAAAACGCAAATGGTGAGCTTGTCTTTGCCAGCTCTGCCTTGGAAACGGATCTGGGCCTTGGCACGCGGGCAGTGATGACCCTGCCGGCACTGGCGCGATCCGTAGCGGTGTCAGGACGGGACGAGGCGACGCTCAATGTCGATCTTCTCGAACACCCGCACCTCACGCTGCACGTACGCACGCAAACGACCGCGGATGGTTTGATCCTTTCGGACTGGTCAACAGCGGGATCATGCGGCGATATCACTCGGGCAATCTAGGCGCGGGTTGTGCATCCGACATTGACGCGCATGCATGCGCTGCATAGGCAGGGCATGTCGAAACAGGAGATCCCGCATGGACGACATGCTGCGCGAATATATGCCCATCTTGATCTTTCTGGCAGTCGCCATTAGCCTTGGGTTGGTTTTGATCCTTGCGGCAGTTGTGCTTGCGGTGCGCAACCCTGACCCGGAAAAGGTGTCGGCCTACGAATGTGGCTTCAACGCTTTCGATGACGCGCGGATGAAGTTCGACGTCCGCTTCTATCTGGTTTCGATCCTGTTCATCATCTTCGACCTGGAAATCGCGTTCCTGTTTCCGTGGGCCGTGGCCTTTCAGGACATCAGCATGGCCGGCTTTTGGTCGATGATGGTCTTTCTTGCCGTTTTGACCATTGGCTTTTCCTACGAATGGAAAAAGGGCGCGCTCGAGTGGCAGTAGCCGCGGCGTCACGCTCTGCGATCATCGATATATGCGCGTCTGGGTGATCTGCTCGGCCTGAACTGCGGTATTTGTGCCACCAGTCGTTTGCGCCGGGTCAGCACCTGCGGCGCGGTAACCGACAATCGCAGCATCTGCTGCTGCTGCGGCAGAGAGATCGGCAGTTCGAAATGCAGACCGGCGGTGTTTTGATCAAGGACGAGGATGTGCGCGGGCGCCACAAAAGGACCAATGCGCAGCGATGTGTCGGCCGTTTCCGCCACTGAACGTAATTCCAACCGATCATCTTTATCGATCAGTTCAAAACGGCACCCAAGGCGCCCAAGGATGGTGATCCGACCGTCAAAACAGGACGCGCCAATGTGCAAGACAGCGGGGATCAGGCAGGAGCGGCGGTTGTAAACCAAAGCAAACGCCAAATCGTAAAGCCGTTTGACCCCCGTCAGCGCTAACACCGTCAACAGAAGGAGTATGGCCAGCATCGCGATCCGCGTCGCCGCATTCCGGGCCCAAAGCTGCGGCACCACGGCCTGGTCAATGCCGTCTACAGTAGTGCTATTGCCTTGTTCTGTTTGTGAGTCCTGTGGCTGAAGTGGCGCCGAAGGCAGCGGCTCCTCACGTTCCGGGCAGGCATTGTCCAGCGCTGCCTCGAATGCGGCCAACTGGTGCCACGCCGCACGAAGGTCGCGGAACCTTGGCTGGGTCTGCATCATCATGCCCGCGTCGATCAAATTGTCCGTCTCCGGCGGAAATGCGCGCGATGATGCGGGCAAGCGACGCGCATGCTGACGCTGTGTGCGCACCTCTCGAAGCAAGGCATTCAGGTCCCGCTGGTCTCGGGTCAACAGCCACGCCTGCACACGTGTGGCCTGCACCACCTCGGCATGCAGCGCCAGAACAGACGCATGCGGCAAACACCGTCCTTGGGCCCACACTGTGACCGGGATACAGATCGTCACCACACACATCACAACAGCGCGCGCGCGATCACCCAAAGGCCGCTTGTGAGCTCGCATGCCGCATAGATGTCAGTGACGTGTAAACGAAATATTGAGAAATGCCGACGCCCTCGCGTGAAAAACGGCTTCGCCTGACCCAAGGTCGCCCGTGCATCAGTGTCGCGGTTGGGACGCACTGCGTTGACGCACAAAAATCGCACGGCTAAATCACTGTCACGTCCACCGAAAGGAGCGCCGCATGGGTGTTGCCACAACGCCAAACCGTGCCGAGGCAGACAAAGAACACGCAACCCAAGCCCTAAACGCCGAATTGGCGGACAAGGGGTTCTTGCTGACATCCACCGATGACATCATCAACTGGGCGCGGACCGGCTCCTTGCACTGGATGACATTTGGTTTGGCGTGCTGCGCGGTCGAGATGATGCACACCTCGATGCCACGCTACGATCTGGAACGCTTTGGCACTGCCCCGCGCGCGTCCCCGCGCCAGTCTGATCTGATGATTGTGGCCGGTACGCTGACCAACAAGATGGCACCGGCGCTGCGCAAGGTCTATGATCAGATGCCCGAACCAAGATATGTGATCTCCATGGGCTCATGTGCCAATGGCGGCGGGTACTATCACTACAGCTATTCCGTGGTGCGCGGCTGTGACCGGATCGTTCCGGTCGACGTTTACGTGCCCGGCTGCCCGCCCACCGCCGAAGCGCTGCTCTACGGTATTATGCAGCTGCAACGCAAAATCCGCCGGACCGGCACCATCGTCCGCTAGGCCGCTCAGATCTCGGCAAGGAGAAAGACATGAGCAACGCGCTGAAAGAACTGGGAAGCTACATCGAGGCCAAGCGCCCCGATTGCGTTCTGGCGTGGGAGGTGAAGCTGGGCGAGCTGACGCTGGACGTTGCACCCACCAGCATCCTCGGCCTGACAGAATTTCTGAAGGGCGACCCGACCTGCAAGTTCTCGTCTCTCGTTGACATAACGGCGGTTGATTACCCGGGCCGTGCAAAACGGTTCGATGTCGTCTATCACATGCTGTCAATGTACCAGAACCACCGCATTCGCCTGCGCGTGGCGCTGCGCGAGGATGACATGCTTGCCTCGATCACCGACATCCACCCGTCGGCAAACTGGTTCGAACGCGAGGTGTTTGACATGTTTGGTATCCTCTTTACCGGGCATCCGGACTTGCGCCGCCTGCTGACCGACTATGGCTTTCGCGGGCACCCGCTGCGCAAGGACTTCCCCACCACGGGGTACACCGAGGTTCGCTATGACGAGGCGGAAAAGCGTGTCGTCTACGAACCCGTGAGCCTCGTTCAGGAATACCGCCAGTTCGATTTCATGAGCCCGTGGGAGGGCGCGGAATACGTGCTGCCGGGCGACGAAAAGAAAGAAGAGGGTGCAGCGTGACGGACGCCGCCCGAACGGTCATAGGACAAGGATAATGGAAGTGATCTGGTTCATCATCGTCGCCGTCGCGATCATCGTGCCGATGTTCAAGCTTCTGCCCCATTTCGGCCTCAGCCCGTACTGGGCCCTGTTCTGCATCCTGCCCGTGGGTGTCATTGTCCTGCTTTGGGTCATGGCGCTGAAACTGAACGAAATGGAAAAGCGGTGATGTGGCTTGAGACTATCAACACTGCGATTGCGGCTGCTGGCCTTGGGCTGGCGGCACTGCCACTTTTTAAAAAAACCCAGTTACGGTTTACGCGCGTAAAAAACGCGCCGATGCAGAGGTGATCACATGATGGACGGGTCCAATTTCGGCGATACCCTCACGGGCGAGCAGAAAATCCGCAACTTCAACATCAACTTCGGCCCGCAACACCCCGCGGCACACGGGGTTTTGCGCCTCGTGCTCGAGCTGGATGGCGAGGTCGTCGAACGCTGCGATCCGCATATCGGCCTCTTGCACCGCGGCACCGAAAAGCTGATGGAAAGCCGGACTTACCTACAGAACCTGCCCTATTTCGACCGGCTCGACTATGTCGCCCCGATGAACCAGGAACACGCCTGGTGTTTGACCATCGAAAAACTCTGCAAGGTCGAGGTTCCGCGCCGTGCCTCTCTGATCCGCTTTCTATACTCCGAAATTGGTCGCGTCCTGAACCACCTCTTGAACGTCACCACCCAAGCGATGGACGTCGGCGCGCTCACCCCGCCGCTCTGGGGGTTCGAAGAGCGTGAAAAGCTGATGATCTTCTACGAACGGGCCTGCGGTGCGCGTCTGCACGCAGCGTACTTCCGCCCGGGCGGTGTGCATCAGGACCTGCCGCCCGAACTGCTCGATGATATCGAAGAATGGGCCGCGCATTTCCCGAAGGTGATGGACGACATCGACGGCCTGCTGACCGAAAACCGCATCTTCAAACAGCGCAACGCCGACATCGGCGTGGTGACCGAAGAAGACATCCAGCAATACGGCTTCTCCGGGGTCATGGTCCGCGGCTCGGGCTTTGCATGGGACCTGCGCCGGGCTCAGCCCTATGAATGCTACGACGAATTCGACTTCCAGATCCCGGTGGGCAAAAACGGCGATTGCTACGATCGCTACCTTGTCCGCATGGAAGAAATGCGCCAATCGGTGTCGATCATCAAACAGGCCATTGCCAAGCTGCGCGAGACCAAGGGCGACGTGCTGGCCCGCGGCAAGCTGACCCCGCCCAGCCGCACCGACATGAAACAGTCGATGGAAGCGCTGATCCATCACTTCAAGCTCTACACCGAAGGGTTCCACGTGCCTGAGGGCGAGGTGTATTGCGCCGTCGAAGCCCCCAAGGGCGAGTTTGGCGTCTACCTCGTGGCCGATGGCACCAACAAACCCTACCGGGCCAAGCTGCGCGCGCCCGGGTTCCTGCACCTGCAGGCGATGGACCACATGTCCAAAGGGCATCAGCTGGCCGATGTTGCCGCCATCATCGGCACCATGGACGTGGTGTTCGGAGAGATTGACCGGTGATCGCCCGCACGGCCGTCATAACCGCACTTTGCGTCACCGCGCTGCCCGCAGCCGCGCGCGTCGCCGACGACCGCGTTGACCTGCTGGTGTCGTTGATCTGCGACAACGGCGGCGCGATGGAAACCAGCGACGCGGCCAAAATCCTGCCGCCGCACGGCTATACAATGGATGAAACCCAAGCCATCGTGGCTGAACTGGAAAAACGCGGGCAGGTGGTGCCCACCGCAGGCATCGCCACGCTGCAACTGACCGAAAGCGCTTGCAAATGATCCGTTCCTGCATCTGGGCCATGGCCGCAACCCTCGCCATCAGCCTGCCAGCATCCGCCGAAACGCAAAAAGAGGCGCTGATCAAGGCGATGCAGGACAACGGCTGCATGATGACCACCGCCCAAGCCAATGTTCAGATGCCCGCGCTTGGCATCGACCGCCCAACCGCCATCCGACTGTCCCGCGAAATGATGGCCGAGGGGATCGCCACGTTCGCCTCGGACGAGGAAACCCTCCTGCTCTTGCCACCTGCCTGCAAGCAATGATGCACCTTCACTTTGCCAGATAAACTCCCGCCGGAGGCTCCTGCAGTCTCCACCAGACCAAAGAGTTGACCAAATGCTCCGCCGCCTCCACGCAGACCAACCCGACAGCTTCGCCTTTACGCCCGACAACCTTGCCTGGGCCGAAGCGCAGATAACCAAATACCCCGAAGGACGCCAGGCATCCGCCATCATCCCGCTTTTGTGGCGCGCGCAGGAGCAGGAGGGCTGGCTGACCCGTCCAGCCATCGAAACCGTGGCCGACATGCTTGACATGGCCTATATCCGCGCGCTCGAGGTTGCGTCGTTCTACTTCATGTTCCAGCTGCAACCCGTTGGCAGCGTTGCGCATATCCAGATCTGCGGCACCACGTCCTGCATGATCTGCGGGGCCGAAGACCTTGTGGCTGTGTGCAAGGACAAGATCGCGCCAAAAGCGCATCAGATCAGCGCGGATGGCAAGTTCAGCTGGGAAGAGGTTGAATGCCTCGGCGCCTGTGCCAACGCGCCCATGGCGCAGATTGGCAAGGATTACTACGAGGATCTGACCGCCGCACGCATGGGCGAAATCATTGACGAACTGGCCGCAGGCGACGTGCCGACGCCCGGCTCGCAAACCGGGCGCTTTGCGTCCGAACCGGCGTCGGGCCTGTCGTCGTTGCAAGACTTCGACAGCGGCCACACCAAATACAATGCGTCGGTGCAACTCGCCTCGGATATCGGCGACACGGTGAAACGCATCGACGGGACCGAAGTGCCGCTGCTCGCCCCGTGGCAGGGCAAGCCCAAGAAGGCCGCGAACAAGGCAGCATCGCCCAAGTCGAAGGCGACCAAACCCAAGGCGCCTGCAGAAAAGGCGACCAGCGACGCTGCAACAGGCACCAAACCACAGCTTCTCGACGCGCCGCGTGACGGCGGCGCCGATGACCTCAAACTGATCAAGGGCGTTGGCCCGGGCCTTGAAAAAGAGCTGAACGGCAAAGGTGTTTACCACTTTGACCAAATCGCAGCTTGGACTGCGGACGAGGTCGCGTGGGCTGACCAACATCTGGTCCGTTTCAAAGGCCGCATCAGCCGTGACGATTGGGTCACGCAAGCCAAGGCGCTTGCCGCGGGCGAAGAGACAGAATTTTCCCAACGCGCCAAAAAAGGCGCTACAAAGACCAAAAGGTAACCTCAGAACAGGAGAGGGTTGGGTATGACCTACCAAAATCATTCGGTGAGCTGCGCGCTCAGCTGCTGGATCGGGGCCGTTCTGGCCGGCGGGGCTGCGGCTGGGCTGGTCTGGTACGTGGGCGAATTCAGTTTGCTGCAGGCCGCGTTCATCGGTGCCATCGTTGTGGCGTTTGCCGGAACGTTGCTGACATGGCTCTTGTGCCGTCCGCTGCCCGCATTGGGTGAGGCGCCGGTTCCCGGTGCAGACAAGGCAGGCGCCACCAACGAATCTGCCCCGGCCCCGAACAAGATGCCCGGCGAAGATGCGCAGGTTACCTCCGATCCAATCGAAGCTGAC
>JBCBCR010000104.1:0-11274 GCA_038530495.1 Pseudomonadota bacterium
CGGTGCTCATATCCGGCCGCAGGATCATGTCCTTTTCGATGAACCCGTCATCGCCCGCCGCCTCGCCCCAGCCGCCGGTGATGGTCTGGTAAAAGATGCTGTCGGGCAGGTGGAAATAGTCCTGTCGGTCAAATTTCGAGGCTGGGACCGCCTTGCCGCGGGCGATGCCCGGCAGGTCGGCGATGATGCATTCGACCTCGTCCAGACGGCGGCCATCGAGATAGGTCTGTGCCGCCTCGGGCAGCTTGGTCATCCAGTCGCGCATGCCGCACCTCGTTTCAGGAAGGCCGCCATGTCGGCGGCCACGCCCATGCGTCCGGTGGGCGCGTCCAGCGTGGCGCGGGCGGCGTCGATCAAACCGTCGGGCACCACGCCGGGCGCGCGGTGGGTAGCGAGTGCCTCGATCATGTCGGAGCCGAACTCGGGATGCGGCTGGATCGTCCAGATCAAGTCGCCGTAGACCAGCCCGGCATAGGCGCAAAAGTCGCTTGACGCGATCACCTCGGCCTCCGGGGGCAGGTCCACCACCTGGTCCTGGTGCCATGCGTTGATGCCCACGCGCGTGCCGCCATAGTCGTAGTCCTGCCGCCCGACGGACCATCCGCCGGGAAACTTGATCACCCGGCCCCCCAGCGCTTGTGCGATGATCTGGTGCCCGAAACACACCCCGATCATCGGGCGGCCCGTGTCGCGGATGGCGCGGATCAGATCCTCGAGCGGGGGGATAAACGCGTGATCCTCGTACGCGCCATGTTTCGAGCCGGTCACCAGCCAGCCGTCGCAGGCATCCGGACCCGCCGGAAACGCCATATCCACCACGTTGTATGTGACAAAGTCGAACCCGTGCCCGTCCAGCAGCCGCGCGAACATGGCGTCGTAATCGCCCAAGCTGTCCAGAACCTCGTCCGGCGCGTGGCCCGTTTGCAGAATACCGATTTTCATGGATCACCCGATGTTTGGCGGCAAGATAGGGGCGCGATCAGACCGTGTCGAGGTAGATCTCGATGCGCTCTTCGGGGCTCAGCTGGGCCATTTCGCGCGCCTCCTGCCGCTTGGTCATCACGAGGTTGCGGATCAACTCGGCGTCAAAGATGCGGGCGATCTGGTCGCTGGTCTCGAACGCGTCGATGGCGGCGTCCCATGTGCCGGGCACTTGGGGCAGGTCCAGCTCATAGGCGTTGCCGGTGATGGGCGCGGGCGGCTGGACCCCGTCCTGCATCCCGTTCAGCGCGGCCCCCAGCACGGCGGCGATCGACAGGTACGGGTTCACGTCGCCCCCCGCGAGCCGGTGTTCGATGCGTCGCGCGGCAGGGGGACCAGAGGGGATGCGGATCGCGGCGGTGCGATTTTCATAGGCCCATGCGATGCCCGTGGGCGCATGCGCGCCCGGCACCAGCCGGTCATAGGAATTGGCGTGCGGGGCAAAGACCAGCATCGCATCGCCCATTGCCGCCAGACACCCCGCCACGGCAAAGCGCATCAGGTCGGTGCCCGCCTCGCCCCCGTCATCAAAGACATTGCGCCCCTCGGCATCCAGCACCGAAAAATGCATGTGCATGCCCGAGCCCGCGTAATCCGGATACGGCTTGGCCATGAAAGACGCGGCAAAGCCGTGCTGGCGCGCCAGCCCCTTGACCAACAGCTTGAACAGCCACGCGTCATCGGCGGCCTTCAGCACGTCGTCCTGGTGCATCAGGTTGATCTCGAACTGGCCCAGCCCGCTTTCGGAAATCGCGGTCTCGGCGGGGATGTCCATGGCGGCACAGCCGTCATAGAGCGCGGTCAGGAACCCGTCGAACGCATCCAGCGTGCGCATCGACAGGATCTCGCCCCCGCGTGCGCGTTTTCCCGACCGGGGTGAGGGCGGCATACGCAGCCGTGTGCCGCTGTCGTCGATCAGGAAAAACTCCAACTCGACCGCCACGACCGGGCGCATGCCGCGTGCTGCATAGCGGTCGGCAACAGCGGCGAGCGCGTGGCGCGGATCGCCCATGAACGCGCGGCCATCCTCGTGATATGCCCATATCGGCAAGAGTGCTGTGGGGGTGTCAAGCCACGGCATCGGCACAAATCCACGTTCGGTGGGGCGCAGCACACCGTCGCGGTCGCCGCTTTCCAGCACGAGCGGCGAGCCTTCGATATCCTCGCCCAAGATGTCGAGGTTCAGCACCGACAGCGGAAACCGCGTGCCGGCCTCTGCCACCTTAGCCGCCGACGCCGCTGGCATCCGTTTGCCCCGCGCTACGCCATTCAGATCAGCCGCAGCCACGCGCAAAGCCGTTGTTCCAGCGGGGATATTCAGACCGTCGTCCATCTTCATCTTGCCAAATAAACTCCCGCCGGAGGCATAAATGTCAGGTCCTACCGGATCAAGTTCGGCCTGACCCGCAACCGTGGCCGCGCGGCCTGCGGCAGGTGGCGGTTCAGCCGCCGGTTCACCAGGCCAAACAGCCCGATGATCAACAGCGTCAGTAGGATGAAATAGAAGGCAAGGATCGGGTAGGGGATGAACGGGTTGAACGTCTTGTCTGCGAAATAGTTCGCATAATACAGCGCATCGCCGCGCTGCCCGCGCACCGGAAAGGCCGAGAAAAACACCAGCGTTGTCGCGTGAAACAGAAAGATCGCCTCGTTCGTGTAGCCGGGCCAGGCAAGCCGCAGCATCGTGGGCCAGACCACGCGCCGGAACCGCGACCAGCCCGACAGGCCATAGGCGTCCGCCGCCTCGACCTCGCCCTTGGGGATGGATTGCAGCGCGCCATAGAAGATCTCGCCCGTGTAGGCGGAGGTGTTGAAAAACAGCACCACCAGCGCACCGGCCCACGCGGCGGTGAACACGTCGAAGGCGGGCAGGGGTTCCTTGAGTTGCAGGAAAAAGAAGTAGGCAAAGAAGAACTGGATAAAGAGCGGCGAGCCGCGGAAGATGAAGATGAACCATTCCGATGGCTTGCGCAGGGCGGGGTTGGCCGACGCTTTGCCCAAAGCGAGGGCGGTGGCCAGAAAGAACCCCGCCGCCAGCGCCAGCACACCGAAATAGATGTTCCAGATCATGCCCGACCCGATCAGCGTGAACTGTTCGCACAAGGTAAACTCGTCGCGCGGCAGCCGCCGTTCGCCGATGCCGATGGCGCGCAGCCCATAGGCCTGCAGGGTGTCGAGGCAGCTCATCCGCGCAGCCTCATGTTTCTTCTGGCCAGAAATACCTCGGGGGCGCGCGGCACGCGCGGGGGCAGAGCCCCCAAATCCATCGCAATCATGCCGCCGCCTTTCGCTGCGCCTCACCGGCGGTGGTGGCTTGCCCGTGGCTCAGCCGGGTCATCAGGCGGGCGAGCACCACTTCGCTGACGCGGGTGAAGGCGAGGTAGAAGACCAAGAGCGCCAGGAAATACCACATGCGCCAATCGCCATGGGGATAGTCGGTAAAGCGCGCTGTCTTGATCCCGCCCAGCTCGCGCGCCCAATAGACGATGTCCTCGACCCCGAGGAGGAACAAGAGCGGCGTCGCCTTGATCAGCACCATCCACAGGTTCGACAATCCCGGCAGCGCATACACCCACATTTGCGGCACCAGCACGCGCCAGAATGCCTGTCGCTGGGTCATGCCGTAGGCCTCGGCGGTTTCCATCTGCGCGCGCGGCACGGCGCGCATGGCGCCAAAGAGGACGTTTGCGGCAAAGGCGCCAAAGACGATGGCAAAGGTCAGCACCGCAAGGGAGAAACCATACATCTCGTGCACCCATTGCGGCGCGTTGCCCAGCGGCATCTTGGCCGCCTGACAGACCACGAAATCATTGCCTTGTCGGATCGGCTCGGTCCACTCGGGGCACAGGGAGACGTGGCGCAGGTATTCGATCCCCTGATCGAGCGCGATCACGAAAAACAGGAAAAACGCGATGTCGGGCACGCCGCGCACAATGGCAATATAGCCGCGGCCCACAAGATTCAGCGGCAGGATGCGCGACCGAGCCGCCGCCGCCCCGGCAAAGCCGAAGGCCAGCGATGCAGGCGCCGTAATGGCCAGCAAAAGCAATACGGTAAACACCGACACGTACAGCTGCGCGTGCTTGGCCGTTGTCAGGTAACAGGCCATCCACTGCCATGTCGGCAGAACGCTGGGGTCGGTGCAGAATGAAAACATGAGGCAAAAGCGGCCGGGCGGGGATCACCGCGCCCGGCCTTGGGTGCATCAGAACTCTTCGCCGATTTCCCATTTGACGATCAGCGCGTTCAGCGAGCCGTCGTCTTTCATCGACTGGATGGCCGCGTCGAACTTGGCCTTCAACTCGCCATCGCTTTCGCGCACGCCCATGCCGACGCCACCACCAAGCAGCTCAGTGCGGTCGAGGAAGGACAACTCGGCATCCTCTTCGACAATCGCGTCGAGATAGGATTTGTCGGCCAGAACCGCGTCCGCCTCGCCGGATTTCACGGCGGCGATGGTTTCTTCGGGCGTGGCAAACTCAACCAGGTCCCAGCCCTGATCGGCGACAAAGGACGCCTGGATCGTGTTGGTCTGGGCCGCGATGGTTGCGTTTTCCACGTCCACATCCGTGCTGCCAGCGGCATAGGCCGACGGATCAGGCTGGGTGTAGTTTTGCGTGAAATCAATGACTTCGTCACGCTCGGCGGTGATGCTCATGCCCGCGATAATCGTGTCATAGTTGCCCGACACGAGGTTGGGAATGATGCTGTCCCATTCGTTGGTGACCCATTCGCAGGTCAGCTCGGCGCGCGCGCACAGCTCGTCGCCCAGCTCGCGCTCGAACCCGTCGACCTCGCCCGCGTCATTGATGAAGTTCCACGGAGGGTAGGCGCCCTCGGTCCCCATGCGGACAACCGAATGGCCATCTGCCATGGCCAGCGTCGCGGTCAGCGTGACCGCAACAGTGCTGAGCAGGATGTTTTTCATGTTCTTACTCCCATTATGGTTGGTTACGCAGCGCGGGTCGCAGACAGGAACCCGCGCAGGCGTTCTGATGTGGGGTTGCCGAACAGCGCGTCCGGGGCCCCCTCTTCCTCGATCCGGCCCTGGTGCAGGAACACCACGTGATCCGACACGTCGGCGGCCAGTTTCATGTCGTGGGTCACGATCAGCATCGTGCGCCCTTCGGCGGCGAGGTCCTGGATGACCTTGACCACCTCTTGTTCCAGTTCGGGGTCCAGCGCGCTGGTCGGTTCGTCAAAAAGCAGTGCCTCGGGCTCCATGCACAGCGCGCGGGCGATGGCGGCGCGTTGCTGCTGGCCGCCCGACAGCTGGGCCGGGTAGACGTCGCATTTGTCGCCGATCCCCACCTTGTCGAGGTAGCGGCGCGCGGCCTGCTCAACCTCGGCCGGGTCGCGGCGCAGTACGGTCACGGGCGCCTCCATCACGTTTTGCAGGATGGTCATGTGGGCCCACAGGTTGAACTGCTGGAACACCATCGACAGGTTCGTGCGGATGCGCAGCACCTGTTTGGCGTCGCCCGGGCGGCGGGCGTGGCCGGTGCCTTTCCACGTGACATCCTCACCCTTGAACCGCACGTCGCCCTGCTGGCTGTCCTCGAGAAGGTTGCAGCAGCGCAGTAGCGTGGATTTGCCCGATCCCGACGAGCCAATCAGCGAAATCACCTGCCCTGTCCGGGCGGTGATATCGACCCCTTTGAGCACCTCCAAAGCACCGTAGGCCTTGTGCAGGTTGCGGATTTCGATGACGGGGGTCGAGGTCAAGGGGGCGCGCCGTTGGTTGCAGATTGCGCGGTATAAGGCCGTAAAACCGGGTGGTTGTCCATGGTCAAACGTCGATGAACGCGGGTTGAAAGGTGCGGTTGACGTTAGGTGACCGGTATTTCATCCGGTACGGGAATGGCGCGGTATTCGGAGGCGTCTATCTGCACCAATCCATTGAGCCGCAGTGCCACCAGATCGTCATGCGCCAACGCGTGTAAAGCGGTGCGGATTGCGGCTGCGAGCGGGGCGGGATCGGCGCCAGGCGCGGTGATGTAGGGCAGGCCCGGTGTCGGATCGGTGCGGTGCGTGGCTGTGATTTTTGCCAGGTCGTCCGGTGCGTGATCGGCCCAGAGGTGAAAGGTCACCGCGTCGATTGCAGCGAAATCTGCTGTGCCGTCAATGACTTGGCGCAGGCTGGCGAGATGCGCGCCGGTGTCTATCACGCGGGCGGGCTGCAGGCCGCGGTCCTGCAGGAACTGCAGTGGTGCGGCCCAACCCGATTGCGACAGCGGATCATTGCGGGCGAAGGTCCCGTCCCGCGCCAGCGTCGCCAGATCGCGGGGATCGTCGCGGCGCTGGATCAGGTAGCTGAAATAGTGCCCGCGCGGGCAGTCGGGCAGGCGGTAGTCTGGCGTACCGACCAGTTGGACCGTGTCATGGAGGCGGGCGCGAAAGGGCAGGCCGCAGGTTTGCGAGAGGAGCAGATCGGGCGACTGCCAGTGCGTCCAAGGATCGGCGTCGCGGGTCAGGGTGTCGGGGCCGTGGCCCAGGGCGTCGCGGATCGCAGACCAGTACCGATCATGAGCATCCAGCAGGTGCGGCATGTCATACATCGGCAGGGAGGCGATCACCCCGCGACCCGTTGGCGGGCCTTGGCACTGTCGACGTCCGACACGCCTAACAGGTTGGAAACAAGGCGTAAAAGCGCGTCTTCCTCCTTGGTTCGTTTGCCGTCGGCGAGCACGACCTGCCACAGCGCCTCGATCACGGCGAGGCGCGCGTCATAGGGCACCGCGTCCTTGATCGCGCGGGTGAAACGGACGGTGTCGGGGGCTTCGGCTTCGAAGGCTTCGGCCTCGATCAAAAGCGCATCTGCGGCTGCGTTATCAAGGGCATAGCGTTGGCGGGCGATGTCGAGAATGCGGGCTTTTTCATCGGCGTCGTAGTTGTGATCGGACCGGGCCACGCGCACCAGAAGGGCGGTGAGCGCAAGCCGGGCGTCGGCATCAGGGAGCGGTTCGGGGTCGGGCTGGAACAGCCGGTTCAGGATATCTGTAAGCATGCGATGTACATAGTCTGGATTGCGCGTGGCCCCAAGGGTGGGCGTGCGGATCCGGTTTTCGGTGCGGCGCGCTGTGTCGTGAATCGCGTGTAAGACGCTGAATTCACGTGATTTTACCAAGGGCATCGAAGCGACGTTTCAACGCCGCTGCCCGGTCTGCAAGACCGAAAGGTGGGCGGATGACAAAGAGGCCGGAGCCGACCATGCCGTGGCCCGGGCGGGCGGGCGGAAAGCTGACCTCGTGGCGCAGGGCGTCGGGGAAATCGCGGGTCAAGGTTTTGAGCATCGGGGCGTGGCTGCGGGCGGTCAGGATCGGGTACCACAGGGCGATGATCCCGACGTTCCAGATCCGCGCGAATTTGCGGATGTGACCGGGTATGTCGTTGTAATTGCTTTTGATTTCGTAGCTGGGATCGATCAGCATCAGGCCACGGCGCGGGGTGGGCGGCAGCAGGGCAAAGGCGGTGTCGAACCCGTCGCGCGGGTGGATTAGCGCGGCAGGCAGGGCTGTGCGCAGGGCCGCCGCCTCTGTCGGGTGCAGTTCGGCGAGGTGGATTTCATCGGTGTCGCGCAGCAGGGTTGCGGCGATCTGTGGCGAGCCGGGATAGGAATTTTTGCCGTGAGTGGAATGGGTTACAGCCAGCGCACGGGCATAAGGATCGTCCGCGGAAAACCAGCCCATGGCCTGCGCGATGCCTTGGGCGGCTTCGCCTGTTTTGACCGCCTCGGCGCTGCTCAGATCATACAGCGCGCGGCCTGCATGCGTCTCGATATAGCTGAGCGGTTTGTCCTTGCGGGTGAGGTAAGCGAGCATCCACGCGAGAAGGGCGTGCTTGTGCACGTCGGCCAGATTTCCGGCGTGGTAGATGTGTTGGTAGCTGAGCATGGCCGCGGTTATGGAAGCTGTCGCGGTGCGGTGCAACGGGGGATGCGTACGGTGGGGTTAACGGGGCGTGCGGTGGCCTGTTGAGGCGCGTTTTGATGAAAACGGGTGTGGTTTTGTACAAAACAGGGCGGGCTCATCGGGGCCTTTTCGGCCCTCTTCGCGGGTTTTGATGAAAATGGGGTCTGTTTTGTACAAAACGCCTCTCTGGCCTGCGTTCAGCAACGGTTAACCTTTGCGCCGCGTTAACTTTTGCGCGGCCACATGCCCTTGAGAAAGGCGATGCGCAGCGCTGCCAGCAGGATGAGCGCGCTGAGCGCGTATTTGGTCACCGTTTCCATCGTGCCGACGATGAGCAGCACGTGGATGACCGTTCCGGCGGCGATGATCCCTGCGCATGTCGCGTGCAGCCTGCGCCAGGTGACGGGACGCACGCGCAGATGCTTGCGCAGCGCCGCCATGAGCGCTGCGGCAAAGACGGCCCACATCGCGATCACGCCCCAGACCGAAAATGGCGTGGGCGAGGTGAAGGTGAGCGCGTCGATCACGTCGGGCGGGCTGGTGACCCAGAGACCCGCCACATGGCCAAGGACGCTGAGCAAGAGCAATGCGCCTGTCGCGCGGTGGATGCGGCGGCTGGTGCGCAGGTCGAGACCGGGCAGATCGCCCGCGGCCAAGAGCGGTTGCACCAGCAGCAGGGCCATGCCGACGATTCCCGCAAAACCGGCAAAGACGTAGATCCCCTCGCGCCATTGCAAAAGCGGGCTGAAGGCCGCAGCACCGATGGGCGCGGCCAGCGCAACGGCCAGCGCGATCCAGATCAGCGCCGCGCGCATGGCGCTAGGCCGGGACAAGCACAAACTGGACGTCGAGCGTGGTGTCCGATGCGCTGGCCATGATCGGGCGCAGAAACACGGTTTCGAACCCGTTGTCGTCAAAGTCGGCATCGTAGGCGAGATGGCCGTGGGGTTGGCCAAAGGCAGGCACGATCTGGGGCATGTCCATCCGGAACCGGCCCGCGGCATCGGTGAGCGTGGCGCCGTGGCTGCGCGCATCGCGTTCGTGCCCTTCGGTTGTGTGCGCCCACATCTGGATGCGCGCGCCTGGGATGGGGGCGCCATCCCCGGCGCGACGGACCGTGCCGGTCATCAAGAAGCCGCCCCCGCCGATGCGGTCCACGATGGGCGCACCGGGGCGGTAATTGTTCGAACCACCGCGCATGGTGGGGGTGGGCGCAAGGCCGGATGCGCGGGCGGGGACGGTGGATGTGATGAGGGCGGCTGCTCCGGCTGCGAGCACAGTGCGGCGGGGGAGTGAGATGGTCATGGACGTCTCTCCTGTGTGAGCGGATGCAGTTGAGGTAAGACCGTATCACAGGGGATAAACCGCCGTCACGGGGACGTGATGGTTTGGGGGGGCAGGGTACGCGCCAAGCCGGAGCAACGCGGGCGGTCAGCGATCAGGCATCGGTGCGCCGGCTTCGAACACCTTGCGCCATTCCAGCACTTCGAACCCGGCGCGCAGGCCGGTGGGCCAGAACGGGTCGGCGTGGATCAGGGCGGTGACATCGTCCACGCTGTCTGCGGTGACGATCCACATGCCGCCATAGCGCGACCCGTCGCCGAAAAAGAGCGTGCCGGCGTCCTGCACCTGATCGCTGTGTTTTGTGAGGAACGCGAGGTGGTCGGGGAACACGGCTGTGCGGATCGTGGGATCGGCGTCGGGGTTTTCGGTGAAGAGGACGGCGTAGGTGGGCATCAGACGAGGCGACTGACATCCTTGGCCGCGCGCACAAAATCCTGGAACAGCGGGTGCGGATCAAACGGTTTGGATTTCAGTTCGGGGTGGAACTGGACGCCTATGAACCACGGGTGGTCCGGCCATTCGACGATCTCGGGCAGGCGGCCATCGGGGGACATGCCGGAGAAGCTGAGGCCTGCGGCTTCAAGCTGGTCGCGGTACTTGATGTCGACCTCGTAGCGGTGGCGGTGGCGTTCGTCGATGGCGGTGCGGCCGTAGACCTCGGCCACCTTGGAGCCTGAGGCGAGCACCGCGTCATAAGCGCCGAGACGCATGGTGCCGCCCTTGTCATCGTCGGCCTTGCGCGTGACCTTGTGATTGCCCTGCACCCATTCCTTGAGGTGGTAGACCACGGGTTCGAACCGTTTCTTGCCCGCCTCGTGGTCGAATTCCTCTGAGCCTGCGGTTTTCAGGCCCGCGACGTGGCGCGCGGCCTCGATCACGGCCATTTGCATGCCGAGGCAGATGCCGAGATAGGGAACCTTGCGGGTGCGGGCGAACTCGGCGGCCTTGATCTTGCCCTCGGTGCCGCGTTCGCCAAAGCCGCCGGGCACGAGGATGGCGTGGAAGCCTTCGAGATGCGGTGCGGGGTCTTCGCGGTCAAACAGCTCGGCGTCGACCCATTCGACCTTGACCCGGACGCGGTTGGCCATGCCGCCATGGGTCAGCGCCTCGGCGATGGATTTGTAGGCGTCTTCAAGCTGGGTGTATTTGCCGACGATGGCGACCTTGACCTCGCCTTCGGCGTTGTGGATGCGGTCGCTGACGTCTTCCCATTTGCCGAGGTCGGGTTTCGGCGCGGGTGAGATCTGGAACGCGTCGAGCACGGCCTGGTCCAACCCCTCGCGGTGATAGGCGAGCGGGGCGTCGTAGATGGTGGAAAGGTCCTGTGCGGCGATCACACTGTCGGGGCGCACGTTGCAAAAGAGCGCGAGTTTCTCACGTTCCTTGGCCGGGATCGGCCCTTCGGAGCGGCAGACGAGGATGTCGGGTGCAATGCCGATGGAGCGCAGTTCCTTGACCGAGTGCTGGGTCGGTTTGGTTTTCAGCTCTCCGCTGGCCTTGATCCAGGGCAAGAGCGTGAGGTGCATGAAGATGCACTGGCCGCGGGGTTTGTCCTGGCTGAATTGGCGGATGGCCTCGAAGAACGGCAGGCCTTCGATGTCGCCCACCGTGCCGCCGATCTCGCACAGCATGAAGTCGACCTCGTCATCGCCAATCTCGATGAAGTCCTTGATTTCATTGGTGACGTGCGGGATCACCTGGATGGTTTTGCCCAAGTAGTCGCCGCGCCGTTCGCGTTCGAGCACGGTGGAATAGATGCGGCCCGAGGACACGGAATCGGTGGTGCGGGCGGCCACACCGGTGAAGCGTTCGTAGTGGCCGAGGTCGAGGTCGGTTTCGGCGCCGTCATCTGTCACGAACACCTCGCCATGTTCAAAGGGCGACATGGTGCCGGGGTCGACGTTCAGATACGGGTCCAACTTACGCAGGCGTACGGAAAACCCGCGGGCCTGCAGCAATGCGCCAAGGGCGGCGGAGGCCAGCCCCTTGCCAAGCGAGGACACAACACCGCCGGTGATAAAGATGTAGCGTGCCATGA
>JBCBCR010000105.1:0-11261 GCA_038530495.1 Pseudomonadota bacterium
ATGGCCAAGGCAGAGGTTGAAAAAACCGCATTGGCCACCGATGCTGTACAACGTGCCCTGAACGGGGGGCAGCCGAAGAAGGTCATCGTCGTGCCGGGTCGGATCGTCAATGTCGTGGTTTAAAGCCACCCTTTTGTGCCTGACGCTCGCCGCGTGCGGGTTTACCCCGGTCTTTGGACCGGGCGGCAGCGGGACCGTCTTGCAAAACCGCGTGGCCGTTGACCCGCCACGGGACCGCGAAGGGTTTATCCTGGTCCGCCAGCTTGAGGACCGCTTGGGGCGTCCGTCGGCCGCTTCGTACCGGCTCGCCGTTGCGATCGAGATCGGACAGGAAAACCGCGCCATCGACCCCGACGGTGACATCCGCCGCCTGCATCTCGTTGGTGCCGCGGACTACACGCTCTTTGACACTGCATCCGGTGCCACGGTCGCAAAAGGGTCCGTCGACAGCTTTGTCGGCTATTCCGCCACGGGCACGACTGTTGCCACGCTGGCCGCGCGCCGCGATGCTCAGGATCGGCTGATGACAATTCTCGCAGATGACATCGTGCGCCGTCTACAGGCAGCGCCGCTTTGAAGCTGAACACCGGACAGGCCAACGCCTTTTTTGCCAAGCCAGACCGGGAGGCGGCAGGCCTGCTGATCTACGGCTCGGACGCAATGCGCGTTGCGCTGAAACGGCAGGAAGTTGTGGCCGCATTGGTCGGACCCGAGGGCGAGGAGGAAATGCGCCTGACCCGGATCGCCGCGACAGACCTGCGGGCCGAACCTGCCGCGGTGCAGGACGCACTGAAGGCCATCGGGTTTTTCCCCGGCCCGCGCGTCGCACTGGTTGAGGGTGCCACCGAACCCAACGCTCCGCTCTTGATTGACGCATTGGAAGCGTGGGCGCCGGGCGATGCGACGCTGGTGATCACGGCAGGCACCTTGAAACCCACCTCGAAACTGCGCAAAGCGTTCGAAGCGCATCCCAAGGCCTATGCCGCAGGCATTTATGACACCCCGCCTTCACGGGATGAAATTGAGCGTGATCTGGGCGGCGCCGGTTTGGTGAACGTGCCGCAAGACGCGATGCACGCGCTCATGGACCTCGCACGTGCGCTGGAGCCCGGCGATTTCCGACAGACGGTGGAAAAACTGGGGCTCTATAAACGCGGTGATGCCATACCGTTGAGTGCCGAGGACATCGCCGCCTGCGCACCCGCGTCGATCGAAGCGGATGTGGATGACGTTCTGCTGGTCGTGGCGGACGGCGACACACGCGCGATCGGTCCGGTAATGCAGCGGCTTCAGGCGCAAGGGGTGAACCCGGTGACGCTGTGCATTGGAGCGATGCGCCACTTTCGCACTTTGCACCGCGCGGCGTGCGACAGTTCCGGACGGCCACAGATCTGGGGGCCACATCGCGACCGCATGATGGCGCAGGCGCGCAAATGGGGTCCGGCCAAGCTGGAAACCGCGCTGACGGTGCTGACTGACACCGACCTGACCCTGCGCAGTGCGGGCCAGAACGCCCCGGCGCTTGCGCTGGTCGAGCGCGCATTCATCCGGCTTGCCATGCTGGCGGGGCGCTAAAAGAAGGAGAAACGCCATGTACACGCTGATCGGCGGCGCGCGAAACCGTGGTTTCCGCGTCATGTGGATGCTGGAGGAACTGGGGCTCGACTACACCGTCACCGACGCGGCCCCACGGTCCGAAGAGATCACGCAGTACAATCCATTGGGCAAGTTGCCCGCGCTGCTGGATGGCGACGCGGTGCTGACCGATTCGATGGCGATTGTGACCTATCTGGCGGACAAGCACGGGCAATTCACCGCGGCATCAGGCACGGTCGCACGCGCGCAGCAGGATGCAATGACATTGTGGCTGATCGACGAAATGGACGCGCTGCTTTGGACCGCGGCCAAGCACAGCTTTATCCTGCCGGAAAAGATGCGGGTGAAAGAGATCAAGCCGACGGTGAAGGCCGAGTTTGCGCGCAACGCCGAGATCTTGCAGGGGCGGATTGCAGGGGATTTCCTGATGGGGGACGCGATGACGGTCCCGGATATTCTGGCGGTACACTGTCTGGGTTGGTCGCTCGTGGCAGGGTTTGACCCGCTGCCCGACGGTTTAAAAGCCTATTCCAAACGCTTGCGCGACCGTCCCGCCTATCGCGCCGCGGCGGCGACGAGATAGTCCACAACCCCGCGCCCCGCTGCGCGCCCTGTGGCAAGGCAAGCCGTCAACAAATAACCGCCTGTTGGTGCTTCCCAATCGAGCATTTCGCCCGCGCAGAAAACGCCAGGGCGTTCGCGCACCATGAAATTCCGGTCGAGCGCATCAAACCGCACGCCGCCAGCGGTCGAGATCGCTTCGTCCATCGGGCGCAACCCAGCATGCGCGACGCGCAGTTTTTTGATCCGGCGGGCAAGCGGTATCGGGTCCTGCGGCAGGGGGCGGCCCCATTCCTGCAACACCGCGGCCTTGACCGGGTCGAGGCGCAGGGTCTTGCGCAGGTGATTGGCAAGGCTGGCCTTGCCGCGGGGTCTCTTCAGCCGCTCCGCGACCTCATCGACCGAAAGGTCCGGGATCAGGTCGACATAAAGCGGTGCACCCTCGCGCACACCGCGTGACACCGCATATATCCCACCGCCTTCGAGCCCGCGTTCAGACAACACCGCCTCGCCCCGCGAGCGCTGCGCGCCCGCGCGCCATGCAACGCCCTTGATCGGGCGACCAAGGTGGCGGGTCATGTGTTCGGACCAGTCTGCCGCCAGTCCGGCATTGGCAGGCGCAAATGGAGTGGTCGATACGCCCGCGCAGTCTGCCCAGGCTCCGTCTGAACCAAGCCGTGCCCAGCTTGCGCCACCGCACGCCAAAACTACCGCGCGCGCGGGCTGCGGCCCTTCGCCCGTGAACAGCGGCGCAGCGCCGTCCCAGCCAATCCAGCGGTGGCGCGTACGCATTGTCACGCCCATGCTGTCCAATCGAGCGAGCCATGCGCGCAACAGCGGGGATGCTTTCATTGCCGTTGGGAAGATGCGGCCTGATGAACCGGTAAACATCTGTTGGCCAAGTGCTTCGGCCCAGGCAACGATGGCCGCGTTGTCAAAGGCACGAATGGCCGGGGTCAAGACGGCTTCAGCTTCGGCGTAGCGCGGCAAGAGCCGTTCGAGCGGTTCTGCGTGCGTGAGGTTGAGGCCAGATTTACCCGCCATCAGGAACTTGCGCCCCAGGCTTGGTTTGGCGTCGAACACGGTCACCAACAGCCCGGCGCCTGCCGCAACTTCGGCAGCGGCAAGACCGGCGGGACCGCCACCGATGACGGCCACGTCTATCATCTGCCTGCCCGTTCAGGGAACACACCGGATCGCACCGCTAACCTCTTGCCTCGCGCGTTGAAAGGGCCACTTGTCACGCGCACCACCCAGTTTGCAAGCCATGCCCGATCCCGTTTGTCCCCTGTGCGACCGGCCCATCCCGCCCGATGCACCCCAAAGCCTGCACCACCTGATCCCCAAGCTGAAAGGCGGCAAGGGCGGGCCGGTGGTGCTGCTGCATCACATCTGTCATCGCGAGATACATGCCACGCTGACCGAAGCGGAACTGGCCCGCGACTACAACACGCCCGAGGCGCTGCGCGCGCATCCACGGCTGGCAAAATTCTTTGCATGGGTGGGCAAGCGACCGCCCGGTTTCGCGTCGAAAGTGCCGGGCAAGCGGCGCAAGCGCTAGGATCCGCGCGGCTTGCGGGGAAGCGCGTTTTGTCGCGCATCAATGTTGCGGGCAACGTCCTGCAGGACACGGCGGACAATGGCATCCAATTGTTCTTCGCGCGTCGGCGGCGCGGGCTTGGGACGCGGAGAACGCTTGGGGCGAATGATGTGGTTGTCGCGGGCCACGGCGGTCCTTTCAGGCGAAACGATAGCACGGAACCGGTGCCCGATCTATCGCGGGGTTTGGAAAAACGCCTTGATCGCGCGGGCATGGTCCGGTGCCGCGGCCAAAGTGTCTGCGGCCAAAGAGCGGGCGCGGGACAGAACATCGCCGTCGGAGACGATTTCGTCGATCAACCCAATATTTTGGGCCTGCTCGACCATGATCTTTTGCCCGCCCATCAGGATTAACTTGGCCCGTGCGGGTCCGATCAATTCCGCCAGGCGCATCGGGTCGCTGGGTTGCGGCAGGAAACCGAGCTTCATGACAGGATAGAACATTTTAGCGCTTGGCACGCTGACGCGCAGATCGCACGCGAGGACCATGCCCATCGCGCCCCCGGCGACGGTGCCGTTCAACGCGGCGATACTGAGCCCGGGGAAAGCCGCGATGGCACCGGACAGCCGTTCCCAGACAGGCGACGTCGCAAGCCCGGATTTCGCCTCATCAAGATCCATGCCTGCGCTGAACACCTTGCCAGCGCCGGTCAGGATCAGCGCCTGGGCATCACTTGCGCCTTCGACCGCATCTGCCATCGCCTCCAGCATCTGTGCGGTCAGGGCGTTGGCCTTGTCCGCCCGGTTAAGGGTGATCAGGGTCAATGCACCATCGGTCGTTACATCAATCATCGCAGCCTCTTACGCGGTCAGACCCGCTGCATCGGTCAATCGGGTGCGCGAAGTCAAGGATGTGGCTTGACCCCCGGCCCCTGCTGTCCGACGATGTTCGCCATAGATTTCACCAAAGGATTGTGCGCATGCCCCGCTATTTTTTGACTGCATCGGCCTTGGCGCTGATCTCCTCGCCCGTTTTGGCCGATGTGACGGCTGATCAGGTCTGGTCCGACTGGCAAGCCTATGCGGCAGCGTCCGGCTATGACATCACCGCATCGGCCAATTCATCCGGCGACGGTCTGACGCTGACCGATATCAAGCTGGCCATTGATCTGGGCGAAGGCGGCGCGATGAATGTCGATTATGGCGACTACGAGGTCGTCATGAGCAATCAGAGCGACGGAACTGTTGCGATCGCACTAAGCGAGAGCAACACCATGACGTTCGACATCAACGACCCAGAAGAAGGGCCGATATCGATTAAGCTGGATATCGCACAGAGCAACCCGACCATGACCGCGTCGGGCGATCCGGACGCGATCACCTATGACTATGCCACCGAAAAGCTGAACCTGACCCTAGCCGGTATTGAAACGGATGGTGTGATCCTGACCGACGCTGTCGCGCGGTTTACAGCGGATGTCGCGAACTTTGCCTACACCACAACCAGTGCCACCAGCGATATGCGCAGTTTGCAGCAGAACATGTCCATCGACAGTGTCGCCTATGACATGGCGTTCAACGCGCCCGACAGCGACGAGGCGTTCTCTCTTAAAGGGCAGATGAATGGCCTGAGCCTCGCCGGTTCGGGTGATCTGCCGCTGGGCGGCGACGGCAATGACGTGAATGCGATGCTGTCCGATGGTCTGAAATTCGATGGCACGTTCAAGACGACGGGCGGTGATTACACCGCATCGTTCAACGGGCCCGATGGCGGCGGCACGTTCAACACCACGTCGTCGGGCGGGGCCGAACTGCGTGTTGCAATGGACTCAGCCGGTTTGGTCTATCAGGTTGTGCAGCGGGCGCTGACCGTGAACGCGCTGATGACTGAACTGCCGATCCCACTGTCGTTTTCCATGAACGAGGCGCGCACTGCGTTCCAGGTGCCCGTGCAAAAATCCGATGCGCCGCAGGATTTCGCGATGCAGATAAAGCTGGCCGGGTTCGAGATGTCGGACATGCTGTGGGGTATGTTTGATGCGGGCGGCCAGTTGCCGCGCGATGCGGCAAACATCAATGTTGACCTGACGGGCAAGGCCAAACTCCTTTTCGACTATCTGGATCCGGCGCAGGCGGCGGTTCTGGAACAGGCGGATGCCGCTCCGGGCGAGTTGAACGCGCTGACGTTGAATTCGGTTGAGGTTGACATGGTCGGTGCCAAACTCACCGGCACGGGTGATTTCACCTTTGACAACAGCGACCTGACAACATTTGATGGCATGCCCCGACCGGAAGGGGCTGTGGATCTGCAGCTTGTCGGTGGCAATGGCTTGCTCGACAAGCTGGTGGCGATGGGTTTTGTCCCGGAAGAGCAGGCCATGGGCGCACGGATGATGATGGGCCTTTTTGCGGTACCCGGTGACGCGGCGGACACGCTGAATTCGCGCATCGAAATAAATGCCGAGGGCCAGGTTCTCGCCAATGGGCAGCGTCTGCGCTAGACACCGCTCCCTTGCAGAGCCCCCCACCGGGGGCTAGGTCATGCGCAGCAATTGGAGCCTGCGCATGACAACCGCCCTCGACGACATCTCGGAACAACTGCTGGCCGCGGCGCGCAAGCAAGGGGCGGATGGCGCGGATGCAGTGGTGATGCGCCGCCGGTCGGTGACAATCGACATTCGCGAAGGTGCGCTGGAACAAGCCGAACGGGCGGAGGCGCTGAACCTCGGGCTGCGGGTGATGGTGGGACAACGACAGGCGAGCGTATCTACAACGGACGCGTCGGCGCGCACGATCGAAGAAATGGCGATGCGCGCCGTGGCCATGGCGCGCGAGGCGCCGGAAGATCCGAATGCGGGTCTCGCCGAGGTCGATCTGCTGTCGGATGTCCGGGATGCCGAAGGCCTGGAACTGGCGGACCCGGCGCCTGAACCCAGTGCCGAGGCATTGCAAGCGGACGCCGAGGCGGCCGAGGCGGCTGCGCGGGCAGTCGGCGGGGTGACCCAGGTACAAACCAGTTCAGCCACCTACTCGCACAGCGACAGATGGCTGGCCGCCTCCAATGGGTTCGCGGGCGGCTATGCGCGTACCGGGCGGTCGCTGGGCTGTGTGGCGATCAGCGGCAGCGGCACGGGAATGGAGCGGGACTATAGCGGCGACAGCCGGACGTTTCAGGCAGATTTACGCGCAGCGTCCGAGATCGGCCAAGAGGCAGGCGAACGCGCCGTGGAACGGCGCGGTGCACGCAAACCACCGACGGGCACTTATCCGGTACTATTTGACGAACGCATCGCCGCGAGCCTGATCGGCCACCTGCTGGCGGCGTCGAACGGCGCAGCCGTTGCGCGCGGGGCCACTTGGTTACGGGACAAGCTGGGTGCACAGATTTTGCCGGACGGGTTGGACCTGATCGAAGACCCGCACCGTGCGCGTGCATCGGCTTCGCGCCCGTTCGATGGCGAAGGTCTGCGCACGGCACCGCGCAAAATCGTTGACAATGGACGACTGACTGGCTGGACACTCGATCTGGCCACAGCGCGCAAGCTTGGGATGGTTTCTACCGGCAACGCCGTGCGCGGCGCATCGGGAGGGCCGTCACCATCAGTGTCGAACGTGGCGCTGACCCAAGGTGAGGCCAGTCGTGCCGACCTGATCCGGGACATGGGCACGGGGCTGTTGGTTACGTCGATGATCGGAGCAACCATCAACCCCAACACCGGGGACTATTCGCGCGGCGCCTCTGGCCACTGGGTCGAAAACGGCGAAATCGCCTATCCGGTCAACGAATGCACCATAGCAGGCAACCTGCTCGACATGCTGACCGGCATCGTGCCCGCCAATGACGCCCGCACGTATCTGAGCCGCGTCGTGCCGTCACTTCTGGTTCCGGGTCTCACCCTTGCCGGCAGCTGATCTGCCATTGCTGCTGGATGCGGCACGCGGTGCGTCGCGCATCGCCACCAGCTTTGCCGGGCCGACCGCCACGCGTTGGGACAAGGCTGATGGCGCTGGGCCTGTCACCGAGGCCGATCTGGCCGTTGACCGGTATTTGCGCGAGGCGCTGCTGTTGGCGCGGCCTGACTATGGCTGGCTGAGCGAAGAAACCGAAGACACCGCACAACGTCTGGATCGAGACACGGTGTTCATCGTCGACCCAATCGACGGCACGCGAAATTTCGTTGAAGGCGGCCAGACCTGGGCCATTTCGATGGCCGTTGTGCACAAGCAACGCGTGACCGCTGGTGTCATCGCCCTGCCCTTGCGCGACAAGCTTTATGCCGCTGGCCTTGGTGGCGGCGCCACGCTGAACGGTGCACCGATCACCGTGCGCGATCTGGAAACCCCGCCGCGTGTGCTGTGTGCAAAACCGGTTATGGAGGACCGTCACTGGCCCGGCGGTCGCCCCGATTTCAGCCGCCATTACCGACCGTCCCTTGCCTATCGGCTCGCATTGGTCGGGCAGGGGCGCTTTGAAGGAATGGTGACGCTGCGCAGGTCGTGGGAATGGGACATTGCGGCAGGCGCACTCATCATTTCCGAAGCGGGCGGAGTGGTCAGCGACCGGCACGGTGCGCCGTTGCGCTTCAATTCCGCTGACGCGCATTTGCCCGGCGTTGTCGCTGCGGAGCCCGCGTTGCATGCACGTCTGATCGCCGGGCTTTCTTGACGCACCCGCACGGATACGACATCACATTGGTACGCGCCAGCTTTGCAAGAGGGATCAGTGTCATGGCTCAGCGGTTGCCCGACCTGCGCGGCATTGCCCCCGGGGTGCGCTGAACTTGCCGACCCGCGGTTCTCTTGGCCTGACAGCGTACCGGACCCTGTCCGCCCGCCGCGCAGCACCCGCATTCGAAGACGGGCCGCGCCGCCCCAAAGGTGCTTTGATCTGGCTGCATGCTGCTGAGGTTGGCAACCTGAATGCCATCGCGGATCAGGCACGTGCCATTGTCGCCGCAATACCCCATGCGAATGTACTGCTGACCAGCGCGGAACTGACCGTCATGACCCATGCGGATGATGCCATCATCACGCAGGTGCTGGCCACCGATCATCCGGTTTATGCGGACGCGTTTGTGGCGCATTGGCAGCCTGACGTCCTGATCTGGACCTGGGGCGGGTTGATGCCAAACCTGGTGATTGCAACGCATAAATCTGGCGCGCACATGATCCTAACCGATGCGGCCCGCGACGGCTTCGAAAGCCGCAAGGACCGCTGGCTGCCCGAGGTGCCGCGCCGCCTGCTATCCTATTTCGACACGGTTATCGCGCGATCCGAACCGGCCTTTCACCGTTTGGCACAGCTTGGCCATCCGCCGGCGCGGATCGAACACGGCCAGCCGGTGCGACCACGAGGAACCACGCTGAGCGCGGCGGACAGTGACGTGTCCGAGTTGACCAGTGCTCTGGGTGGACGCCCATGCTGGTTGGCCGCAATGGTGCACGGCGCCGAGTTGATTTCTGTGCTTGCGGCGCACCGGCAGGCACTGAAGGCGTCCTACCGGCTGCTGCTGATCCTGTTGATCACCGATCCTGCAGACGGCGAACGCGCGCAGGTCGCGGCGCGAGAGCGTGGCCTGAACGTGGCGCTATGGGCCGAGGGAGAGATGCCGCAGGACAGTGCGCAAGTTTTGCTCGCCGACGCCACGGACGAGCTTGGCCTTTGGTTGCGGTTGGCGCCAGTCGTCTTCGCAGGCGGTTCGTTGCAACCCGATACCCCAGACATGGACCCGCACACGATCGCAGCACATGGCGTGGCGCTGATCTATGGGCCGTATGTGCAAAGCCATGCGTCAGGGTACAAGCGGCTTCTTGATGCCGGGGCTGCACGCATTGTCAGCGATCCCAGCTCGCTGGGTCTTGCCGTGACGCAAATGATTGTCCCTGACCGTGCCGCCACCATGGCGATGGCGGGTTGGAACGTGTTGACGGAAGGTGCGGCAGCCACTGATCGGTTGGTCTCTGAACTCACCGCCCATTTGCCCGCCCCGAAAGGGACCGCCTGATGCGCGCGCCCGCGTTCTGGAACACAAAAAACGACATCCGCGCGCAACTGTTGCGACCGCTCGGGGCGTTTTATGCATTAGGCACGGCACGTCGGCTGCACCGTGGGCCGAGTGCGCGGGTGGACGTACCCGTTGTCTGCGTTGGCAACTTGTCCGCCGGGGGCACGGGCAAGACGCCCACCGTGATCGCGCTTGCAGAACGTCTGCGAGACCGGCACCTGAGCCCGCATATCGTCAGCCGCGGCTATGGCGGAACCGAAGAAGGCCCCGTCGAGGTAGACCCGCGCATCCATTCTGCGGCGCGCGTTGGAGACGAACCGCTGCTTTTGTCTGCGTTTGCCCGCACGTGGGTGGCACGCGACCGGTTGGCCGGCGCGCGCGCTGCGATTGCGGACGGTGCGGACGTGATCATCCTTGATGACGGGTTTCAGAACCCGCAACTGGCCAAGGATTTGTCGATCATCGTCGTGGACGCTGCCGTTGGTTTTGGCAACGGGTACTGCATTCCAGCAGGCCCGTTACGCGAACCAGTGGCGCGCGGTCTGGCGCGTGCGGACTTGGTGCTGAGCATCGGTACAACGCGGCCCGACCTTGACACGCACGGGCTGCCGCATCTGCACGGCGCTCTCACGCCGCTGCAAACCGGGATGGACTGGACCAGCGGTCGCTACATGGCGTTTGCGGGGATCGGACGGCCAGAGAAATTTTTTGATACGCTGCGTGGGTTGGGCGCCGAACTGGTGCGGACCGAGGCACTGGCAGACCACCAACCGTTGTCATCAGCGCTGCTCACGCGGCTTGAGCGCGAGGCGCGCAGCCTTGGCGCACAATTGGTGACAACAGAAAAGGACGCCGTGCGCATTCCCCCGCGCGACCGCCACAAGGTGCTGAGCTTGCCGGTGCGGTTGCAGATCGAGGACAACAGCGCCCTCGATCAATTGCTGAATACCGTGACGGGCGGTTAGCTGCCCAGTGCCTCGTCAATCAGGCGGGCAATCTCGGAATAGCCAAGGTTGCCATGCTTGGTCCCGTTGATGATCAGCGTCGGAGTCGAGCTTACATCGTCGTTGGCTGCGTTCTGCTGGTACCATGCGACCAGCGTGCGCAGCTTGTCACCGTCCTGCAGGCAGGCTTCCAACCGGTCATTGTCGAGCCCGGCGATACGCCCGATCTTGCGCAACTCTTCGACGATGGCCGCGGGATCACCGCCGCCGGCGCGCGTCCACTCGGACTGGGTTTCATAGACCAGATCGGTGATGCCAAAGAAGCTTTCCGGCGTGCCTGCGCAGCGCGCGATGGCCGACGCCCAAAGGCCGAAGCGATCAAAATAGACCTCGCGGTACACAAAGTTGATCTTGCCGGTGTCGATGTAGTTGATTTTCAGCTGCTTGAACGGCCCTTCATGAAAGCGCGCGCAATGCGGGCAGGTGTAGCTGGCGTATTCGATCAGTGTGACCGGCGCATCCGCATCCCCCAACTGCATCTCCTTGATGCTCGTGGTGTCGATCTCTTCGGCGGTGGTCTGCGCATTGGCCGCGCCCAACAGCTGTTCGGCCTGGG
>JBCBCR010000106.1:0-11254 GCA_038530495.1 Pseudomonadota bacterium
GGGGCCTGGTAATGCTAAAGGAGGCACGGTTATGCCAATGGGCACCGTGAAGTGGTTTAACACCACAAAAGGTTACGGATTTATTGCGCCGGAAGAGGGCGGGAAGGATGTTTTTGTACATATCTCTGCCGTCGAGCGGTCGGGGCTGACGGGGTTGGCGGACAACCAGAAGGTCAGTTTTGAGCTGCAAGAAGGTCGGGACGGCCGTCAGATGGCGGCAGAACTGAAGCTGGTCTGAGCCCTGGAGCGGCGCTGGGGCGCCGCACCTAATCAGTTGAAATTGCAGCCCTTTGCACCCACCGGGCAGTCGACACGCACGGCGCGTCGGACATGCCTGCGCGGAGTGGCATGGGAGAGGGCTTGTTGGTAGGACATGGACTGGTTGGGGACGCCGCAGCAGATGACGCCATCCATTGTCACGGGCTGGAGCCCGGCTGGACAATGGTTGGTATGTGTATGATAAGAATAGATTTTTGCGCCTTGCGCGCTGTGGCCATCGGCCCAGGCGGTGGTGGCGGACAGGGCCAAAATCGTTGCTGTGATCAGTCGCATATTTTCCCTCGTTAATCGCGTTAACCACGAAATATGGTGGTCACATAGTGGCTTGGGACCAGATTTCTGTCCAGTTTTTTCGTCCATTGGATTGTGTTCACGCACCATTAACCAAAAATTGGCGTCATTGTGATGAGATCGGGGACAGTCCTTGGCCTAAGGTGGATCCCATGAGCGAACTTCTGAGTCTGCTGAACCTGTTCTATGCCTGTGATATCGCGGCAGAAACCCGGTTTCCGTCGCCGCAGGAATGGGCGACGTGCATGGGGTATTATGCGCAGATCAAGGCGCTGTTTGCGCCGGAGCTGACGGGACCGGAGGCGCAGATGGAGGGGTACCTGCGCTGGAAGGCGTGGGAGGCGGAGAACGCAGCCCTTGTCGCCGAGATGCGGGAAAATGCGCGTCTTTAGAACGGGTTGGCTGTGCGCCGCCCGTGCCGATATCACGACACAAATGGGTTAACGGCAGCGCACGCTGTTGCGCGGGCGCCGTGTTTATCCGCGCCGTGCGGCGCGGGGCGCTGTGGGTTTGGCCCGAGTCGTGCGGGCGTTTTGATGAAAATGGCGGGTGTTTTGTACAAAACAGGGGTGCCTCATCGCCCCCTTTTCGGGGCTCTTCGGGGGGTTTGATGAAAATGGGGTCCGTTTTGTACAAAACGGCGCGGGGCGGCGGCTTGTGGTCTTGGGGCGGGTTAATGCGATGAAAATTTGAGCGCGGGTTGTGGTGTGTTTTTGTGTGCGGCGACGGGCGGGGCGCGGTTCGTGGATGCGGTGTGGGGGCGCCGGTGTGGGCGGTGGCGGCGGGTCGGGATGTGCGGCGGTGTGGTTTGATGCGCGCGACGGGGTTGCCTGGGGGGTACGGCGGGGTGAACCCCGCCCTACGCGTTTGGTGCGGCGGGGGGATCGGTGATCCGGGCCCTGCCCGGCGGTTCGTCCGCTGGACGGTTTGAGGCGATCACGGGCGGCGTCAGCGTCAGCTGTGCTGGCGCGTCACCCGGCAGCGTATCGCCTTGCGATGCGCGAGAGGGGCCAGGGGCGCGTTTGAGCGGCGTGCTGAGGCGTGCCAGCGGCGGACCGCGGGGTGGCGCTGCTGTGGGTTGGGCTGCGGCGGTTTATGGGTGTGATGGCAGTTATTCTGGTTGAGCGATGTGCTGGTGTTGACGTAGCGCCGGCTCAGCGGCTTTGCCGCGTAACCCGGCAATGCATCGCCCCGCGATGCATGAGAGGGCCGGGGATCACTGGGTGATGAGGCGTGCCAGCGGCGGACCGCGGGGTGGCGCTGCTATGGGTTGGGCTGCGGCGGTTTATGGTTGCGATGGCAGTTATTTTGGTTGAGCGATGTGCTGGTGGTGACGTAGCGCCGGCCCGGGGGGCGGTCCGGCGCTGGCACGGCGGCCTTTGGCCTTGATTCCGTGCAACCACTATTCCGATCATGCCGAGCCACACCAACGGAAGGGACACTCTCCCTGGAACCGTCACAAATTTGGAATGACGTAGCGTCATTTTTACGATTTGCGAAACAATTGTTTCGTTTTTTGTCTGGTATGGGAACAATTTCACTCTATAATAATATTACGTTTTGCATACCACAAAGGAAACAAAGTTACGACGCTAGTAGGAGAGCCGTTATGAGCCACTTGAACCGAGTTGAACTCCAACCTGACATAGACAAGCTCTATGAGCTTTATCGGGAACGAATTTCTCACGAAGATCTTTTGATCAACCAACGGACAATTTGGTTCGTAACGCTTCAAGCTTTCCTGTTTACGTCTATTTCGCTGCTCGCTGGCGAATTTACAGGGTATCAGTTTGAGTTCCTTGTTACCTGTTACGGATTAATAGGAATGATCGTATCCGGTACCACTTTTTTGTCGGTAAGAGCGGCTCAAGATGCAAATGACACAATTAAAGAATTGTGGAAAAAATTAGCTTCGGATTTTGGGCCAACTTACCACCCACCAATTGCTGGCGGCGGGCAAGGCGTCGGAATATGCCAACGAGGAAGTCTTTCTTCCGTGGTTCTCCCTGTGGCAATCGGGTTCGTCTGGATGTTGGTCATCTCAACCGTCTGGGTAGTTGAAAACCCGCCAACCGAGTATATTGTTACAACTACTGACATTGCCCCTCCACCTTCACCCGATGTGCAACTGCCCGGCCCATTTATAATAGACGAAGTGCCATTTGGGGAATAATCAAACAGAAAAAAACGAGGGAGAACAGCAAACTGTTCTCCCTCGAATTTTGCGGTTACGAACAGTCGCAACAGGGAGTGTTTTGCAAATGCTTAACTCACCCAATAACCCCCATAAACTCCCGCCACTCCCCCTTCGACATCCCCGATGTCTCCTGCGTGACCTCTTCACCTTTCAACATCCGCTGAATACACGCAATAGCTGTGGCCGACAGATTGGCGCCGCCCATGCGGTAATCCTCGAACGCGCTATACGCCGCCGGGACCCAGTCGCGGACAACTTCACAAATAGCATCGGCGTAGACGCGGATTTCGTATTGGGCGTGGGCGTCGGCGCGCAGGCGCAAAAAGTGGAAGAGGTTGTGCAGGTCCACTTTCCAATACCACTGGGTGTAGACATTGGCGGGCAGGTTCATGCGGGCAAGCTCGCGGGCGAGGCCCTGCTGGCCGTCCTGTGAGATCATCTCTTCGTAGTGGTCATAGCAGCGCATGGCGTCGTCGCGCAAGTAGCGCAGGACGCGTTCAGCCTCTTCCCCCGAGAGCGCTTCGCCGCGGCCCTGGTTGTTGACAACGGATTGGGCGGCGAGGTCGTCCGGCGCGGGGATGTAGAATTCGCGGTCGAGGATGGAGTAGCGGGCGGAGTATTCGTTGACGTTGGCGGTGCGGTGACGGATCCACTGGCGGGCGACGAAGACGGGGAGTTTGACGTGAAGCTTGATCTCGCACATCTCGAACGGGGTGGAGTGCCAGTGGCGCATGAGGTAGCGGATCAGGCCGGCGTCATTCTGGACGGATTTGGTGCCGCGGCCATAGGAGACGCGGGCGGCCTGACAGATGGCCGCGTCGTCGCCCATGTAGTCGATGACGCGGACAAAGCCGTGGTCGAGCACGGGTTTGGCGGTGTAGAGGTGCGCCTCGATCCCCGGGACGGTGGCGCGCAGGGTTTGCGTGGGCGCGGCGCGCAGGGCGTCGATTTCAGCTTGGTGTTCGGGCGATAGCGGCATGGCGGGGTCCCCTACAGAATCTGTCAGGGGTTCAGCTTATCTTGTGTTTGGGGCCATGAGAACCGCTAGATCGGGGGTGTTTTTGGGCAACGGTTGGGGGTGCGCGTGGTGCGTTTACATTGACTTTCGCGGCTAAGTGGCTGAGCGTGCTGGCAATAAGGCAGGATATAGAACCGCAAAAGGTTTGACAGGCATGAAACGAGTAGCAGCATTTTGCGTGCTCGCCCTTGGCGTTTCGTCATGTGGCGACGGGGCCCCGTTCGGGGTGAGCCAGACGACGACCACCGGTGGCGGTGGCGGGACGGCAGCGACAAGCATTCCATTGTCGATCAGCAGCGACATGACAGGGTTCACCTTTGATCCGGTCAACCAGACGCTGACGGTGCAGGGGGTGTTCCTGGATGCGGATGCGTCGGAGTCGGTGTACCGGCGGCGGGCGAGCCTGGATGTGCCGGGCTACATTGCGTTTACCGCGCAGGATGACCCGCTGGATCAGCATGCCACGGCCTTTGTTGCGTCGCTGGGCGATGTGCAGGCGGCGGTGTCGGTGACGGGCGGGCAGTTCCAGACGTTCAACGGCGGGTCGATCTATGGCTCGACCACCACGGATTTTGATCTGACCACGGTGGCGGAGGATACCGGCCTTGTGACCTATGCGGGCAGCTATGTCGGCGTCACGGACATTCGCGGCGACGGGACCGATCTGGCGACCGTCGGCGGCACGGTCGATCCGGCGATCCTGCCCAATCAGGCGGCGCCGGTGACGGGTGACATTTTCATCAACGTGGATTTCTCGGATGCGACGCTTGAGGGGATCATCACCAATCGCGTGCTGGATCCCGCGGACTCGTTGCTGGGGCCCGGGCAGACCACGCTGAACGTGCCGGATATCGTGCTGTTGCCCACGGGGATCAGCAACGATGGCAGCTTTGCCGGTGATGTGGCCATCGGCGGCGGCACCAGCCTTGATGACACGGGCGATTACGGCGGCATCTTTGGCGGCGATGAGGGACAGGCGGTTGCCGGTGGCATCTACATCGTCGATCACCTCGTCTCGAGCACGGCGACCGAAGAAGAATACGGGATCTTTGTGCTGGGCCGATGCGGATCGGCGCTGCAGACCTCGTCGATCTGTTCGCTGGTCGACAACTAGGCCGCGGCCCGGGGCGCGCGCCGTGGGGGCGGGGGCAGCTTTGACCTTGAGAACACGGATCGCGGCTTGCGGTCTGTGTTTTGCGTTGTGCACGGCGGCGGTGGCGCAGCAGGGGTTGTTACCCCTGGTGCCTGTGGGCGCGGCGCGTGGGCATGCAGCGGATAGGAGTGCAGTCGGTCAGCAAAGCCAGAAGGCAGCAATCAGCGCTGATGAGCATGGCGAAGAGGCATCGGCGCAAGGAGCCGATGAGCAACGCGAAGAGGCGTCGGCGCATGTAGCCGATGAGCGCAGCGAAGAGGCCAGCGCCCAAGGGGCCGATGAGCGCAGCGAAGAGGCCGGGACACCGCTGACCCTGCCGCAGGCGCGGGCGTTGGCCGTGCAGGCGCTTAGCCACGGCGACACGCGCCTTGTTCTGCAACTGGCCGCAGGGCTGTTGCAGGCCAACCCGAATGACGCGCAGGCGCATTTCCTGATCGCCGCGGCACAGGCCCGGGCGGGCCAGCACACCGCCGCGCGCAAGGCCGCAGGCCGCGCCTACCGCGCCAGTGACGCCCCCCGCGCGCGGGTGCAAGCCGCACAGCTGGCTGCGCGCGCCGCCTTTGACGAAGACCGCCCCACCCTGACCCAGATCTGGTTGCGGCGTGCCGCTCTCAACACCGATGACGAGGCCAGCCAGAACCGCATTGCTGCCGACTATGCCCGCGTGCGCGCCATCAATCCGTTGTCGGTCCGCATCGGCGGCGGCATCCGCCCCTCAGACAACATCAACAACGGCACCGACAACACGCTGGAGACGGTTGACGGTGTGCCCACTTCGGCCTTTGTGCAGGGGCCGTCGCGCGCCCTGCCCGGCACCATTGCCACGCTGGATGTCGATCTGCGTTACCGTCTGCGCGCCACCGAGACGTCGCAGACCGCGCTGGTGAGCCGTCTCTACATCAAGCGCGCGGCCATGAACGACGAGGCCAAGGCGCTGGTCCGTGGGCCGGGCGCCCTGCCCCCTTACGTCCGCAATTCCGATTTCGGCAGCACCGTGGCGCAGCTGGGTGTGCGGCACCGCTTTGCGCTGGGGGCCAAGGGCAACAGCGCCATGGTGGGGCTGGTGGCCGGGCAAAGCTGGTCGGGCGGCGACCGGCTTTATGACACGTTGCGGTTTGAACTTGGCCGGTCGGTCAAGCTGGGCGATGCGGCGCGTCTGACCCTGTCGGCCGCGGTGGAGCAGCGCTGGTCCACGGTGTCGGATGTGCGCGACATCACCCAGTGGAGCGGCAGCGCGTCCTACACCGTCAAGCGCCCCGGCGGCGACATTCTGGGCCTGTCCTACACGCTGACCGACACGGTGACCGACTATCAGCGCTCGCGCGCCACGGGCCATTCGCTGCGCGCCTCCTACACCTTTGCCAAATCGCTGGGGCCCGCGCAGGTCAGCCTGTCGGCCACCTATGCCAATACCGAATTTCCCGAGTTCTTCTTTTTCGAACTGGTGCCGCCGTTTTTCCTGACGCGGGTGGATCGTGCGCGGCAGGACCATGCGGTTTATGGCGATCTGACGCTGTTTTTCAAAGACTACGATTATGCCGGGTTTGCCCCGTCGGTGCGGCTGCGCGTGGGCGGGCGCAACAGCAATTACAGCCTCTATGAGAACCGCGAGACCAGCGTGGATTTCCAGATCCGGTCGACCTTTTAGCGCCGCAATCTGTTGCCTGCGCGCGCCACAGCAGCAGCACGCCGATTTGACCGCCCCGTCCCTCGACAGTGCCGCGTGCCGTGCTAGGCTGATCCGCATCACGAAATGACGGAGGCGGACATGCCCACAAAATATCTTCACACCATGGTGCGGGTCAAAGATCTCGATGCCTCGATCGCGTTTTACAAGCTGTTGGGGCTTGAGGAGACGCGGCGCATGGACAGTGAGGGCGGGCGGTTCACGCTGGTGTTCATGGCGCCCCCGGATCAGCCCGAATGCCCGGTCGAGCTGACCTATAACTGGGACGGCGACGACGGGCTGCCGTCGGACAGCCGCCATTTTGGTCACCTCGCCTACCGGGTCGAGAACATCTATGACATGTGCCAGCACCTGATGGACAATGGCGTGACCATCAACCGTCCACCGCGCGACGGGCACATGGCCTTTGTCCGCTCGCCCGACAATATCTCGATCGAATTGCTGCAAGAGGGCGACAGCCTGCCCCCGGCCGAGCCGTGGGCGTCGATGGAGAACACGGGCCATTGGTGATCCGCGCCGCCCTGATGGCCGCGGCCTGTGCCGCGGTCTGGGCTGCACCGGCACAGGCTTGCCGGTTGGCGTTGCTGCTTGCGCTCGACGTGTCGTCGTCGGTGGATGCCGATGAGGACAAGTTGCAGCGCGGTGGCACCGCGTCGGCGCTGATCTCGCCGCAGGTGCAGGCGGCGTTCTTTGCGCTCGACGATCCTGTGGCGCTGGCCGTCTACGAATGGTCGGGGCGCTACAATCAGGAGGTGTTGCTGGACTGGGTGATGATCGACGGCCCCGAGGCGCTGACCGCTGCGGCAGAGGTCATTGCCCGGTCGAAACGGTCGCATAACGAGTTTCCGACCGCCATGGGCTATGCCATCGGCTTTGCGTCCGAGATGTTCCAGCGCGCGCCCGCCTGTCTGACCCGCACGCTGGACATCGCGGGCGACGGGCAGAACAACGAAGGGTTCGGGCCGGAGGCGGCATACCGCGAGTTTCCGCTGGACGGGGTTGTGGTGAACGGGCTGGCCGTGAATGCCGCCGATTTCGAGGCCGAGACGCAGTTGGTGCCGTTTTACCTGCGCGAGGTGGTGCGCGGGCCCGGCGCGTTTCTGGAGATCGCGCAGGGGTTTGACGATTATGAACGCGCGCTGCGGCGCAAGCTGGAGCGGGAATTGCAGCCGTCGCTGTTCGGGATGTTGCAGTTGCCATGAGGGGCGCGCTGCTCGCAGCCCTCATCGCGGGTGCGGCGGTGACGACGGCGGACGCGGGGTGCCGACAGGCGCTGGCGCTTGGCCTTGATGTGTCGGGGTCGGTAGACCTGCGCGAGTACCGGTTGCAGATGGGCGGGCTGGCGGATGCGCTGGACACGGGCCGGGTGCGCGGGGCGCTGTTGCAGATGCTGGACACGCCGGTGGAGCTGCTCGTGTTCGAATGGAGCGGGCCGGAGGATCCGGCGGTGATCCTGCCGTGGACGGCGATCACCGGGCCGCTGGTGCTGGACGCGGCGATTGCGCAGTTGCGCGCCACCGAACGGCGGGCGGCGTCACCCGGCACAGCGCTGGGGCTGGCGATGCGCGAAGGCGTGCGGCATCTGGATCAGAAGACCGACTGCTGGAAGCGGACGCTGGATATTTCGGGCGATGGCAAGTCGAATCTCGGGCCGCGGCCCATCGACGTGCGCCCGGAGATCGCGCAAACCGACATCACCATCAACGCGCTGGTCATTGGTGCGGATTCGCCGTCGGGCGGGGATGACCGGCAGGCCGCACTTTCGGCGCTGTCGCGGTATTTCCAGACCGAAGTCATCGTCGGGTCGGACAGCTTTGTCGAGACCGCTATCGGCTTTGACGACTATGCCGCCGCCATGGCGCGCAAGCTGGAGCGGGAGCTGGAAACCTTGATCTTGGGGCAAGCGCAGGAGTAGCGTTTGGGACGAGGTGGGCAGCGCCGACCCGTACCAAACATCTTCGTAGGTCGACGCTGCCCGCGTTGCCAAGTGGGAAAGTGAACAGGCAACGCAACCTTGGCGAGGTGGTCTTGTCCAATCAGTGTTTGGGCAGGCCACCTCGCGCTATTGACCCGCGCAGATCGTCCGGCACTGGCAGCACGCCCGCCTGCACCCGTTCGGCCCGAATGACGTTCGCGCCCGGGCGTTCAGGATGCGCGGGTGTGGGCCGGGTTGGTGTCGTTGCGTGGTTGGACAGCCATGCGCGGGGGGAAAAGGTGGGGTAAGTCGCAGGGTCGGTGGCGGCGATGGTCTGCGACAGGAGCCGCGCGGCCTGCGGGGCTGCAACGCTGGTGCCGTTGAGCGCCACGGGCGCGGTGCCGCGTGATCCGGCGCCGAGGATACCCGGGCTGACGCGGCTGGTATCCCCTGTGGCCATCAGATCGGGCGCTGACGCCGCATCCATGCCCGCCGCCGAGTAGATCGACGCCCCGCCCGTGTCCCAGCGCGACGCCCCAACGGCAATCACAACACTGTCGCTGGCGGTGGCCGGGTTGGTCGCCGTGCCCGACACGGTGCCATTGCGGCGGATCGGTGACATGCCGGTATCGGACACCGCGATATCGCCGGTGACCGGGTCATAGGTGCTGGCCTCGTAGGCGGCATCGGTGAAATACGGCTGACGCCCGCGGCGGGCAAAGCCCAGCAGCCCCTCGTCCCGCTGGATGCGGGCAAAGAGCGCAGCACCCGGCAGTTTGGCATCCGCAGCGTCGCGGGCCGTGAGGTGCAGCTGCCACGCGCCGTGCGGCACGCTGAGACCGTCGGTGCGGTCATCCGCACTGGGACCAAGCGCGATGAGTACACGCCAGCACGGCTCGGCACTGGGGGTCGGAGCGTCGACGGACACCCGCGCGGTGGCAGCGGCGGTGATTGCGTCCGCGCCGGTGGCTGCGGGGTCGGTCCAGATCTGCCCTTTCGGCGGCGCGGCCGGGGTGAGGTTGCGGAAATTCAGCACCTCGGGCGTGCCACCGGGGGCGGTCAGCGTGAGCTTGATCCGTTTTGCCGTGCCGGGCACCCAGATTTCCACAAAGCTGGCGGTGCGGTCGGCAGGCTGGATTGTGAGCGTTGCTGCAAACGCCTTGTCCCCGCCTGCGCAATAGGATTGTGCAAGGTGGCCATTGCCCGCGGACACGGTTGTGGCGACCGGCGCTGGAGTGCCGTAAAGCGATGTCATATCAGCGACATAGGCGTCGTGCGCGGCACGCAATGCGCGTTCGATTACGTGCTGGCCGTTGGCCGCCCCGGCGCGAAAGCCGAAGGACAGGTTCAGCACCACGGGCACCGCCTGCCCATAGGTCTGCGACAGCGCGCGGGCGTTGGCGTAGACATAGGAGATGCCCGCAAGTATCGGCACCAGCAGACCCGCGCCCGACGTGTCCTGCACCGCGAAGACCGGCAGGGACACGGCGGCGATCTGGATGTCATGGCGGTCCGCCTCGGGCGGGTAGCCTGCGGCGGTGTCGGCCACGTGGGTGCCGTGCGACACCCGTTGGGTCAGCGGCGAGGGCCGGTAGCCCGGCCCGCCGGTGAGGCCGAGGACGGCGAAGATCGCGTCTTCGTCCCCGTTCGCCGCGACTGTGCTGGCGATCTGCGGCCCCGTCAGATGACGGCCAAAGGGGGTGCCGCCTGCGTGGGCGGCGTCCATGATCCACGCGCCCGCGATGCGCGACGTGCCGTCCGCGGTGCGAAAGCGGCGGTGGGCCACGTTGATGCCGGTGTCGATCACGCCGACGAGCGTCAGCTTGTTCGCGTCCACTTGCGGGGTCTTGGCGATGGTAGGCACGGTGATCGTGGGCAGTGTGTCACCGCTCGCGAGCGTGCCTGCACTTGCTGCGCGGATCGGCAGGCGGCCGAAAAAGGCACCCTCGCCCGCCACGGGCGCGCCGATCATGTAGTCGAAATCGCCCGGTGCATCGGCGGGGATGTCGCGCGTGGTTTCGAACTTGTGGCCTGCGCCCATGCTCCATTGGCCATAGCCGTCGGAGACGTCACCGTATGGTTTGGGGTCCTCCCGCCAGATCGGTGCCATGGGTCAACCCCGCGCCGGCCATTCGCCCTGCGCGCGGGTCCAGAGCGCCTGCAAGAGCGGGTTGGCCGTGGGCGTGACCGTATCGGCGGTGTGGGTGACCAGCGTGCCGTCCTCGGGCACGTCGTGCAGCGCGGAAAAGCCCGGGCGGCTGAGGTAGACCGAGGTGCGCATGTCGGTTTGCGGGCCTGCGGGATCGATGCTGTGGCCGTTGAAGCTGGCCCCCTGCACGGTGCCGCCGCTGCCTGCAAGGGCGGCGATATAGTGGCCGATCTGGATGCCGAGCATCGCGCCAGCGATGCTGTCGATCGGGAAGTGTACGCCTGCAACGGTGCGGTTGATCGCGATGCGCGCGGCTTGCCGGACCAGCTGGTCGACCGATGTGTGATCGGCCTCGGGGCCTGTTACCGCGACGCCCTGGCGCCCGCCAAAGGTGCCGTCGGCTTCGGGCATGACGGTGCCTGCAATACCCGGCACCAGCTTGCCCAGCACGACGGCCATGGCAAAGCTTTCGGTGGCGTGGCCCGAGGGCAGCGTGCCGTGGCCCGGGGTCGGGATCACCGGCTGGATCTGGCCCGAGAACATGTCGGGGCGCTGCATGGCGAGG
>JBCBCR010000107.1:0-11047 GCA_038530495.1 Pseudomonadota bacterium
CCGTCGATGACGCTTCTTTATGCGGGTCTGGAAAGTGGTGCCGCTGGGGATGTGGTGCGCTCTCTGGAGCAGCGCGGTGTCCCGTTTGAGATCCGTGGCGATTCGATTTTCGTGGAATCGCGCAACCGCGACCAGCTACGCATGACTTTGGCGAGCGAAGGGCTGCCTGCGAACGGTGGTCAAGGCTATGAATTGCTTGATGGTTTGTCGGGATTTGGCACCACATCGCAGATGTTTGATGCCGCCTATTGGCGCGCAAAAGAAGGCGAACTGGCCCGCACCATCGCCGCCAGTACCCATGTGTCATCGGCACGCGTTCATATTGCGACCAACGGGGCAACGCCGTTCCAGCGCGGGGTCGAACCGACAGCGTCGGTGGCGATCACACCAAATGGCTCCGGCCTGACTGCGGGCCAGGGAAAGGCGATCCGGTTCCTGGTTGCCTCTGCCGTCGCGGGGCTGTCGCCGGAGGACGTGACGGTCATCGATTCGAACGGAAATGTCATCGGATCTTCGGATGAGGATGCGCCGGCCGCGGGCGCGGATGACAAGGCGGTCGTTCTTCGCGAACGGGTTGAACGATTGCTCGAAGCGCGGGTCGGGCCCGGCAATGCAGTCGTCGAGGTTAGCGTCGAAACAGTGAACGAAACCGAAGAAATCCGCGAGCGCCGTTTTGACCCCGAAGGCCGTGTCGCCATCAGCACCGACACCGAAGAGCGCACCAGCAATTCAAATGAACAAGGGGGCGGCAACGTGACCGTGGCCTCAAACCTGCCCGATGGTGAGGGCGGAGGAAGCGACACATCCACGTCGCAGGATTCGGAAACACGTGAGCGCGTCAATTACGAGGTTTCAGAGACCGAGCGCGCTGTCACGCGCGCCCCGGGCTCGATCAAACGCGTGACTGTCGCAGTCCTTGTCAATGACGCGTTGCAAGCCGGCGCGGAGGCCGGGGAAACTCCGCAAACCAGATCCGAGGAAGAGTTGGGCGCGTTGCGCGAATTGGTCGAATCTGCAGTGGGTTATGATGAGGCGCGCGGCGACGTGATCACGATAAAGTCGATGGCACTTCTGTCCGCGCCGCCACAAGGAACCGAGGTGCAATCGTCCCTCCTCGATCTCTTTGAATTTGATCTGATGTCAGCGCTGCAAATGATGGTGCTCGCCATTGTGACGATTATCCTTGGTCTTTTTGTCGTGCGGCCGATCCTGTCGCAAAACCCCACACCGCCGCTTCCGGCATTGCCGCCGGCGGAAAGCGAAACAGGTGACGACACTGCGGTCACTTCGGCTGATGCCGTGATCGGTCAAGACGCCGACTTTCCCGACATAGACCTGAATGCACCATTGCCTGATCTCGGCGATCTTCCCGCGCTGCCAGCAATGAACACGCCCGATGCGATGGGTGCGTTGTCGGCGGACGCTGCAGATCCGGTCGAACGGTTGCGAAACATGATCGGCGACCGCCAGGAAGAAACCGTGGAAATCCTGCGCAGCTGGCTTGAAGAAAAAGAGGAGCAGGCGTGATGCAGCCTTTGGCGCTCTACCAGGATTTTGGGTCCGCAGACGAGACGGTTACAGCAAAACGCCTTGAAAAGGAGCTGGACGCGCTGGAAGAGGCAAAGCTCGTTTCATTCGAGGATGGCTATCAGGCGGGTTGGGACGACGCGATAAATGCGCAGCAAAAACTGGATAAATCGGTGTCCGCGGCACTGGCCAACAACCTCCAAGATGCATCCTTTCAGTATCACGAGACCAAAGCGCAGCTTTTGCGCACAGTAGAAGATCTGATGAAGGCGCTTGTGTCATCCTGCTTGCCTTCGATCGCTCAGCAAAGCCTTGGTCATCACATTTGTGACCTCATCCGCGCGCATGCGCAGTCGGGGATCGACGGAGAGATTGAGCTGGTGGTGAACCCAGCCGCGATGCCTGGCGTGAAAGAAGCGCTTGAACACGTAGTGGACCGGTACAGCCTTGCCGGTGATCCGGCTTTGGCACCGGATCAGGCCCAAATCAAGCTGTCGCAATCAGAACACAGCATCGACTTGAGTAGTCTCATTTCCGAGGTGGATGCAGCCGTTACCGACTATTTCGCAGCCCAACGAAAGGACGTTGATCATGTCTGAGCAGCCCGACAAGAAATCGCTTGCCAGTGATGCAAACAATCCCTTCACTGCGGTGCCGATAGACATCACGGTGTCCGTCGGTCGGGCGCGCCCGCTTGTGCGGGATTTAGTTATGCTCGGGCCAAATGCGGTTCTGACGCTGGACAAGCGCGTAGACGACCCAGTCGATCTCTATGTTGGCGAGACGTTGATTGCGCGTGGCATGCTGGAAGAAGCGGAGGGCGCCGAAGCCGGGCAGCTTGTCGTCCGGTTGACTGAAGTTCTGGAAGCCGGGGCAAGCGTCTAACGTCATGTTGCCACGTCTGCTGTTTTTCGGGCTGCTGCTGTGTTTTCCGACCGTTGGTTTAGCGCAGGACGTGTCGATTTCGTTGGGCGACGACGCCTCGATCACAGCGCGCACCCTGCAACTGATCGCGCTCATCACCATCCTCAGCCTTGCACCGGGGCTGGCGATCATGGTGACCTGTTTTCCTTTTCTGGTCACAGTTCTATCGATATTGCGTCAGGGCATCGGCTTGCAGCAATCACCACCCAATATGCTGATTGTAAGCCTCGCGCTTTTCTTGACCTATTTCATCATGGAACCTGTCTTCACCGAGGCTTGGACCAATGGCCTGGCACCACTGACAAACGACGAAATCGACGCTCAGACGGCTTTCGAACGGACGCTGGCACCGTTCCGAACCTTCATGGTCGGGCGCCTTGATCCCGAGACGTTTGTAGCAATGTCAGAGTTGCGCCCCGACACCGTTGGCACGCCACTGTCTGAAGATGCGCCGCTGTCGGTGATGATCCCAAGTTTCATGCTGTCTGAAATTGCGCGTGCGTTTCAGATCGGTTTTTTGATCTTTCTTCCGTTTCTCATCATCGACCTTGTTGCGGCAGCCGTCCTGATGAGCATGGGCATGATGATGGTGCCGCCCGCCATTGTATCACTTCCATTCAAGCTGGCTTTTTTTGTTGTCGCCGATGGATGGACGTTGATCGCGGGCAGTCTGGTGCGCAGCTATTTCTGAACGTCTGTTGATCCTCAATAACCGTCAGGCGGTCAATTCCTATCCTATCCAATCCAGTCTGCGCGATTAGCGCACTATGAATTCTGCATGCAACGCACCAGCTGCTTTGATGCTTTTGAGAATATCGATCATGTCGCGAGGTGCCACGCCAAGCGCGTTGAGGCCTGCAATCACCTGTGACAGCGATGTGCCGTCGGGAACCTCTGCCAGCCCAACACCTTCCTCCTCTTCGATGTCGACGGCAGTGCGCGGGACAACAACGGTTTCTCCGTCCGTGAACGGATTGGGTTGAACTGTGAGCGGCTGCTCCTGCACGCGCAGGGTTAAATTGCCCTGAGATACCGCCACGCGTGAGATCCGCACATCCTCTCCCATCACGATGGTGCCAGAGCGTTGATCAACCACAACGCGCGCCTTGCGCTCGGGTTCGACCGAGATGTTTTCGATCCGGCCGAGCGCATGCGCAACCGAACGTGCGCCAGTTCGCGTGATATCAAGCCCAACCGTACCGGAATCGAGCATGACCGCGACCGAGCGACCGAATTCGGAGTTAATCGCGGATTCGATGCGCGCTGCAGTTGTGAAATCAGCGTCGCGCAGGGCCAGGCGCATATCCGTCAATGTGCTGAGCTGAAAATCCACTTCCTGCTCAACCCGCGCTCCAGCAGGGATGACCCCCGCTGTGGGCACACCTTGCGTCACCCGCGCCCCATCGCCTTCGGCAACCGCACCGCCTGCAATCACCGTACCCTGTGCAACAGCATAGATTTGCCCATCCGCTGCATTGAGCGGAGTCATGATCAACGTGCCGCCCAGAAGACTTTGGGCGTCGCCAATGGCCGATACCGTCACGTCGATCTGCGATCCGGCTCGGGCAAAGGGCGGCAGGCTGGATGTGACAAAGACCGCAGCGACGTTTTTGGGCCGAAATTGCTCACCGGTGACGTTGACACCCAGACGCTCGAGGACGTTGGACATGATTTCCTCGGTGAACGGCGCATTCCGCAGGCCATCGCCAGTACCGTCGAGGCCAACGACGAGACCGTATCCAACCAGGTCGTTCCCTCGGACGCCGTCGAATTCGACAAGGTCTTTCAGACGGACGGGCCCGGCCGAAGCCGGCAAGGACAACGCAAATGCGATCAATACGGCGATGAACCGAATTATCTGATGAAATTGACCAGCGTCAGATCTGACATGCGGGCTGTGACGGTGTAGAGGCTTTGCAGTTGAAATTGGACTTCCTCCAATTTGGTTGCGGTTTCAAAGGGATCGGCGCCCAGCAGCGCGCCTTTGGCATAGTCGAGTGACAGCGCTTCTGCGGCGTTTCGACTTGCAATTTGATCGATGCGTTCCTGCGAGGCGCCCACGTCGGCGCGCAGCGCGGTCAGGCCGGATTGTGCGGCCATCAGGTTTGTGCCGACCCGGTTCATGCACGCGCGTTGACCATCGGCGGTAAAGCCTAACCCACCCTCGCCTGCGAGGGCTGCAAGCGACAATCCTTTGATCACTTCGCGCAATTCTTCGTCGTCGGCGGTATAGGGAATGTCGACGGTTTCGCTGTCTCCGACGCGAAACGGGTTCAGACTATTATCGGATCCGTTGTACAGCGTTGCCGAGAACCCGGCAGGATCGGCGAACCAGGCATCCGCAGCCAGAAAGATATCATCGATCGATCCTGCGCCAGCAACCGCAGTTTGGACGGCGGCGATGATTGTGTCGACCTCTTCGATGGCGGCGCGATCCGTGGCGGTGCCGGCAAAGATCGTGCGTCCGGCGACGGTGGTGTTCAGCGCGCTCACAACTGTTTCCAGCTCGGCCTTTGCGTTCACCGCGAACTGGTCCAGCACCGGACCAACCGCATTTTTCGCCACCGACAACAGATCCTGGCTGTAGCTTGTGCTGCTTGACTGGATGCGGTCGAGCGCGTTTTGCATCGTGTCGGCAAAAGTCTGCGCCTCGGTCGTGACCACGCGGTAACTGTCCAACAGGCGCAGATCGTTTTCGATGTCGGCGAGGTAGCTGACATTGCCGGCCAGAACCGCCTTTGGATCGCTCACCTGACCGGTGACCAATTCCTTGTTCAGGCGCGCCATCTCGGTTTTCAGATCCGCCCCGCGGCGTTGCAGGATGAAAGACTGCGCCAGATCGCCAAAAGAAGTTCCGTTAATCATCAGGTGATCCTCAACAGGGTTTCCATCATTTCATCGACCGTCTGAACGACGCGAGCGTTGGCGGCATAGGCTTGTTCCACAATCAACAGGCGCTGGATTTCAACGTCACTGTCGACACCATCGGTTAGCTCCATCTGGCGCAGCTCATTCAACTGTGCAGAAGCAAAGCTGAGCAATTGATCCGACCGAAGCCGGTCTGTCCCCAGTTGCGAAGCATAGGACGAGGTCAGATCGAGCGCCGAGAATGCGCCGACGCCAAAACTGCCCGAAGCCGGCATGCGCGTCGTGGTCAACGCGTCTGACAGTGCGTTCAGGATGGTGGCGTCCCCCGCATCGCCTTGCGCCGCCGCACCGAGCCCGTCGCGCAAGCGCCACGTTTCGCCTGTTTGCGCCGGGTCGACGACCGCGTTCAACGCGATCCGGCTGGCCAGACCCTCTTCGGCCAAGGGATCAAGCACCGTGCCCTGATCGGTAAAGAGGCCCGGTTGGCCAGGCGCGAGCGTTGGATCGACGCCCGGATCTTCGAACCGCTCGATCAGATCGCGGGCGATCGCGTCCAGTTGGGATTGTGCGGCGGGGCCAAGTTCATCCCGAATTTCGAATTGTGCGCCCAAAGTGCCACCGCGCAACTTGCCCGTGAGCGATGAAGTCGACACCGAAAACCCATTGATGGTCACGCCGGACAGCGTGCCATCCTCGATCGCCATGTAGGGGGTGACGACATTTGACGGATCAAATTCGATATCCGCGGGCGTGCCGTCCAACAGGATTGCGCCCCCGGTTGAAAACAAGGCCACGGCGCCAAAGTCGCGTTCGACCACGCGCACCGGAACAATTTCGCTGATCTCGTCGATCAAAACCTGCCGCTGATCCTGTAGGGCGGCGGTGTCCTTGCGCTGGGAGAATGCGGCGACGATCTGTGTGTTCACGTCGCGAACCGACGCCAGCGCATCGTTCAACCGGTTGATCTGTGCGTCGATATTGCGATCGGCCTGTGTGCGCGCGTTCTGCACGCCTTCGGCAGCGCTGTTCAGCGTGTTGGCCAGATCGCGTGCCGCCAAGGCTGCGGAGTTCAGCCGTTCGGGGGCATCGGGGCGGCTGGCTGCGGTGATGATGGCGCTGTTGAAATCGGACAGGCGCGCGGACAAGGACCCGGCCGAATCCGGTGTGCCGATCAAATCCTCTATCCGGCTCAGAAATGTTGTGGTTTCCGAGCGGTACCCAAATTCCGCGTCCGCCAGTCGCCGGTCGGCCAGTACCTGCGCATCGACGTGACGCACCACGCCATTGATGCGCACGCCGCTCAGGAACTGGTTGGTGTTCGCCGACGTCTCGAGCGTGCGTCGACCATACCCTTCGGTCGACGCATTGGCGATGTTCGACGAAATGATCTCCGACGACCGGCTTGCGGCGCGCAACCCGGTCATCGCAGCATTCAGGGCACTGGTCAGGGTCATGGCCCATCACTCCTTTGGCTGCGGATCACCGCTTGATGTTGGTGGTTTCCTGCAACATCTCGTCCACGGTCTGGATCACCTTGGCATTGGACGAATAGGCGCGCTGCGTCTGGATCATTGCGGTCAATTCACCGGCCACATCCACCGCGCTTTCCTCGCGCGCGTAGGACACGATGTCACCGGTTGGACCGTCCCCCGCATCCCAAAGAAAGAAACTGCCGCTTTCGGGCGACGGCAGGTAGGTTTGCATATCCAGCGCCACCATTCCGTTGGGATTTGGCAGATCGACCAGCGGGATCTGGTACACCGTGCGGTTGATCCCGGTGTCAAAGAATGCGGTCACGTAACCGTTCGGATCCACCTCGACATTGGTCATGTTGCCCACGGGCGTGCCATCCTTGGAAATTGAAACGGGCGCAAAGCTGTCGGACAGCTGGGTCAGGCCGTCGCTGGCCCCGATCTGGCCGATATCGATCTCGATCGGGCCGCCGGCCACGTTCACGATGAATGTACCATCCGCCATGTAGGCGCCGCCCGACACGGTGGTCACCGTCGCCAGCGTACCGCCATTGGTCTGGCTGTCATTGAAGGTCAGCGTATATTCCCCGATCGTGGCCCCTGGCGGGACCGACGCGCTGTCGGTCAGCGTCATGGTCCATTCGTTGGATGATCCTGCGGCAGGCACGGTCGGGGAAAAGGCGATGTTGATGCTTTCCGACGTGCCCAAGTTGTCAAAATATTCGATCGACAGGTTCTGCGGCGTGCCGCTGCTGCCTGCGTCCGTCTCTGTTGCGGGCAGGTTCACGCCCAGGGAAATCTGCGTTGTGGGCTCGCTCGAGAACTGGTTCACATTAATCTGAACCGGCTGCAGCCCATCACTTGTGTCCCGTGGAAAGTTCGGAATGGACCCATCGGGCAGCGCGGGCCACCCCATGAGAACGAGGCCGGATTCGGACACGAGATAGCCGTTGGCATCGGTTCGGAACGATCCGGTGGTGGTCAACAGCATCTGCGAAGAGCCGTTGCCAATCTCGATCTCGGCCTGACGCGACACGGGCAGAAGACCGCGGCCACGCACCGCAAGGTCTGTCGGGTTCGATGTCGACACCAGCGATCCCCGTTCGTCAATCAGACGTTGCGTGGTGGCACGCACACCCCCGGCCGAATAACTGCCGCCGGTCGACGAAATCACCATCGACTGAAAGTCCGTGGTCACCCGTTTATAGCCATAGGTCGATGAGTTCGCGATGTTGTCCGAAATCGTTGCCAGCCGCGTCGCATTGGATTGCAACCCCGCCACACCGGCGTTGAGGGACGATGAAATTGTCATGGATACGCCTTTCTGCTGTACCAATTCGCGTTACAGCAGTGGTAGGCGCCCCGGTCTTAAGGCCGACCTAACAGATAAAATCCGCGCTATTCTCTCAGCAAGATGATCTCCAACCGGTTGTTTCGGATCGCCATCGTGTTGTTCACCGACGGTTCGCGGTCCGCATGACCCGTCACGCGTTGCACCCGTTCGCGGCGCAGGCCCGCGGTTTCCATCAGGCGGCGCATGGCTGTGGCGTGATCCATCGACCGTTGCCAAACCGTGCTGTCGGCCAACACGATTGGCTGTGCCTCGACATGCCCTTCGATGGCGACGTCGTTGGTCACGGTCTGGGCCGTATCGACGATCAGCGCGGCAAGCGACCGCAAGAGATCCGTGGGCCGATCCGTACCTGCATCAAACAGCGGCGCGTTCTCGAGCGAGAACACTTCGATCACCAAACCTTCGTCCGTGATCCGGGTTACAATGTGTTGCAGCTCGTTTTCCATCACCTTGGATTCGCCGCCCTGGCCGACCAACTGCGCGTCCAAAGACTTGAACACCGCGTCCTGTGCGGCGGTTTCCTGTCCATCGGAATCGCTTCCGGTCTCGCCGCGCGCCTGGCGGCCCTCCGTAGGCCGTGCAGCGGTGGCACCGGTGCCGTTTTGCGGCAGCGTTTCTTCGGAAAACACGCTGTCCCCGCCAAAACTGCCGTCACCGCCGCCCGAAATCCGGTTGATCGGGATCGTGGGGCTGAAATAGTCGGCAATGCCCTTGCGTTGCTGTTCCGTTGTTGCGTTCAGCAGCCACATCAGCATGAAAAAGGCCATCATCGCGGTCACGAAATCCGCATAGGCCACTTTCCAAGCGCCGCCATGGTGGCCATCACCGCCACCCTTTTTCTTGCGCTTGATGATGATCGGCTGCGCGTTGGACTCCGCGCTCATATCCCACACCTTTCTTCACCCAACGGCAGGAATAGCGCGATGCCTCTTACTGGCGGCTTAATGTCTGCAATTGTCCGGATTTTGCGGTCAGGTGTCGCGCTGCTTTTCCGGGATCATCGGCCCGGCAAGGTGGTCTTCGCCGCGGGTGCGCGCCAGTTGCATCTGCTTTTGGCGTTCCCGGAACCGCGCTTTGTCGTCGGCGCTGGTCTCGTGCGCGCACAGATGACAACTAACCCCGTCTTCCCATTCAGGGCGGGCGCGATCGTCCGGGTGGACCGGGCGGCGGCAGGCATGGCACAGCACATGCGGCCCCACGGCCAGCCCGTGCCCCACGCTCACCCGTCCGTCAAAGACAAAGCATTCGCCGTGCCACGTGCTGTCGGCCTCCGGCACCTCTTCGAGGTATTTCAAAATGCCGCCGCGCAGGTGAAACACGTCTTCGAAGCCTTGCCCCAGCAGGTAATTCGTCGATTTTTCGCACCGGATACCGCCGGTGCAGAACATCGCGATCTTCTTGTTGTGAAAGCGATGCTTGTTCGCCTCCCACCACGCGGGGAAGTCACCAAAGCTGGTGGTCTTGGGATCAATTGCGCCGTCAAAGCTGCCGATGGCCACCTCGAAATCGTTGCGCGTGTCGATCACCGCCACATCGTCGCGCGTGATCAGATCGTTCCAGTCCGCAGGCTCGACATAGTGGCCACTGCGCGCCGTGGGATCGACATCGGGTTGGCCCATAGTGACGATCTCGCGCTTCAGCCGCACCTTCATCTTGCCAAAGGGCGGTGTGGCGCTGGTGCTTTCCTTCCACTCCAGATCGGCACAGTCGGGCAGGGCGCGGATATGGTCCAGCAGCGCGTCGATCCCTGCGCGCGGCCCGGCCACTGTGCCGTTAATCCCCTCGGGCGCCAGCAGCAGCGACCCTTTGATGCCGCGCGCCCGGCACAGCTCTACCAGCGGCGGCTTGAGCGCGGCCGGATCCGCGAACCGAGTAAAGTGATAAAGCGCTGCAATCGTATACATGCGCGCCAGATACGCCCGCAGATGCGCTGACACAAGCCGTAGGGCGGGGTTCACCCCGCCACGCCGCCGGGATAGACAAGACCGACAGGAGGTGCCCCATGTCCCATGCGCTGATCGTGATTGACGTCCAGAACGACTTTTGCCCCGGCGGCGCGCTCGCCGTGCCCGAGGGGGACGTGATCGTGCCCGGCATCAACGCCCTCATGGCCACGGCGAACGCGGTGATCCTGACGCAGGACTGGCACCCGGCCGGGCATTCGTCCTTTGCCAGCAGCCACCCGGGCAAAGCGCCGATGGAGATGATCGACATGCCTTACGGGCCCCAGGTGTTGTGGCCCGACCACTGCATCCAAGGCTCGGGCGGCGCGGCCTTTCACCCCGATCTGGATACGGACCGCGCCGACATGATCGTGCGCAAAGGCTACCGTCCGCAGGTCGACAGCTATTCGGCCTTTTTTGAGAACGACCACGCCACACCAACGGGCCTCGAAGGGTATCTGCGTACGCGCGGGATCACGTCACTGACGATGGTCGGGCTGGCGACGGATTTCTGCGTGAACTTCTCGGCGGTGGACGCGGCCAAGCTGGGGTTTGCCGTCACCGTGCGGACGGACCTGTGCCGCGCCATCGACCTGAATGGGTCACTTGCCGGGGCACAAGACGGTATGCGCGGGGCGGGAGTCACCCTGGCCTGACCATGCCGCAGGGGCCGACTGCCGCCACGCTTGGATTAACCCACAACCTCTGGCACAACAGCCGCGTATCTCTCAGGAGCCGCACATGGTCGACATCGCCACACGCGTCTGGAACCACAAATGGAAGATCGACCCGATCGTCCGGTCGCTGATCGACACCGATTTCTACAAGCTGCTGATGTGCCAGTCGGTGTTCCGCAACCGCCCCGACACCACCGTCACCTTCAGCCTGATCAATCGCTCCAGATCCATCCCGCTGGCCAACCTGATCGACGAGGGCGAGCTGCGCGAACAGCTCGACCA
>JBCBCR010000108.1:0-11020 GCA_038530495.1 Pseudomonadota bacterium
GTCGCGCGTGTCCGATCCCGCATTGCGTCGATCCTGGCGGTCGCGCATTGAAGATCACGACGGTTCTGCGCCGGGAGAAGGCGGCATAGCACGCTGGTTGAAACTGGCCGAAGGGGTAGGGCTTGATCCGGACTATGTCGCGTCCGAAACGGGCATATTGCCTGCCACGCGCTTTGCCGTTGATGCCTATGTGCGGTTTGTTCGGGACGAGCCGCTGTTGCCTGCGGTGGCGTCATCGCTCACAGAACTTTTTGCGCCCGCCATTCACAAGAACCGCATTGCCGGGTTGTTGGAGCACTACGATTTCGCCAACGCAGACACGTTGTCCTATTTTCAGAACAGGTTGAACGAAGCGCCGAAGGACGTGGCCTTTGGCCTGAAATGGGTCATGGACCATGCGACAACCCGGGCTGATCAGGACGCGGCAGTGCGCGCGCTTACTTTCAAGACAGAGGTGCTTTGGGCGCAGCTTGATGCATTATGGTCCGCCTATGTCGAACCCGGGCGCATTCCGCCGGGCGGCTGGCAACCGGGAGAGGGGTTGGCGCGGTGACGCCTGACGACGTGCCATATCTGCCGCGCGGCGTGCGCACGCATTATGACGCTGTGCGCAAGATGGATGTGCTGCTGGGACCCGAGCGCGTACTGATGCTCGATCAGGTGGGGGTGGCTGTACTGGGGCAGCTGGACGGCGTGGCCAGTCTGGCCAAAATCTCGGAAACCTTGGCGGAAGTCTATGACGCGCCGCTGGATGTGATTGCGCCGGACGTGACCGCCTTTGTCATGGATTTGCGAGACCGGGGGATGGTGCATGTCCATTCGCGTTGATCCCCCCATGGCCATGCTGGCCGAGTTGACCCACCGCTGTCCGCTGGCCTGTCCCTATTGTTCGAACTCGACAGAGCTGCTGGCCAAAGAGGCCGAACTGAGCACGGATATGTGGGCCGACATCTTTCAGCAGGCAGCCCGGTTAGGCGTGTTGCAGTTGCATTTGTCGGGCGGGGAACCCGCATCGCGACGCGATCTGGTCGATCTGGTGATCGCGGCGCGTGAAGCGGGGCTTTATACCAATCTCATTACGTCCGGTATTGGTCTGAATGAAAAGCGCTTGCAGGACCTCGATGCGGCGGGGCTAGACCACGTGCAATTGTCACTGCAGGGCGTCACAGCGGCCATGGCGGACCGGATCGGCGGGTACAAGGGCGGGTTTGACCGCAAGATGCATGTGGCCGAAATCATTGCCAAGATCGGCTTCCCCCTCACACTGAACGCGGTCATGCACCGCGACAATCTGGATGATCTGTCAGCGACCATCGACATGGCGCGACGCTTGGGCGCGCGGCGGATCGAGGTGGCGTGCGTCCAGTTTCAGGGCTGGGCGCTGGTCAATCGTGCGGCCTTGCAACCCAGCAGGGCGCAGGTGGATGCCGCCAAGAAAACGGTGGCAGAGGCGACCCGCGCCCACATGGGGCAATTGGTCATCGATTTCGTGCCGCCTGACTACTACTCGGACTTTCCCAAGGCGTGCATGAATGGCTGGGGGTCGACGGGCCTGAACATCACACCGGATGGCACGGTTCTGCCGTGCCATGCCGCCGAGACCATTCCGCACTTGCACTTCGACAACGCTATGCAGCGCAGCCTGTCGGATATCTGGTACAAGGGTGACGCGTTCAATGAATTCCGGGGGACCGGTTGGCTGCCCGAGCCGTGCCAGTCCTGCGACCGGCGCGACATTGATTTCGGCGGGTGCCGCTGTCAGGCCATGGCGGTGCTGGGGGATGCATTCGCGACCGATCCGGTCTGCCGCAAATCGGCCGGCCGGGCGCGGTTGGATGCCTTGTTGAACGAAGAGACGCTGGCGGTGAACGCCCCGGACTTTGTCTATCGCCGATAGGGAGGCAACGATGCGACAGGTGGCTCGGACAGGTGCAGCGACGGCGGCGGTTTTCGGGCTCGTGATGTCGACCGTTGCACAGGCCAGCTGCACCGAAGACGCGATGATCGTCTTTGACGGGTCAGGGTCCATGGCTGAAATGGGCTTTAACCAGATTGACGAGCCGCGCATTTTCGAAGCGCGCCGCGCAATGCGCACCGTCATGCCGCAAGTGGCGCCGCACCGCAGGATCGGGCTGATCATCTATGGCCCGGGCGGGGCTGGCGGTGTGGGCGAATGTTCAGGCATCGAATTGCGGTTTGGTCCGCGCACAAACGCCGGCAGCGCGGTTATTGCAGCCGTCGACAGCCTGCAGCCCGAAGGGCGCACTGCCTTGACAGAGGCTGTGGCCATGGCAGCAGAAACGCTGGGGGCGCCGAATGAACCGGGTACAGTTGTCCTTGTGACCGATGGCAAGGAAACCTGCGGCGGGCAGACCTGTTCTTTGGCCGCGCAATTGTCCGGGACCGGCACGACGGTCCACGTGATTGGTTTCAAGGTCCGGGGGGAACATTTCGGCTGGGAAACAGAAGGCGACACAGACTACCTGAATTCGGTCAGCGTCGCCCGGTGTCTGGCGGACGAGACGGGCGGCGAATATGTGAACACTGAAACAGTTGATGAATTGGTAGCTGCGATGAACCGAACGCTGGGCTGCAAGTTGCTGTTCTAGACAGTGGTCTGCCGCCAGCGCGTTGCGCGTGCTTCCATCGCGCGTAGCAGCGTGAATTCCAGCAGCAACATGAAGGCCACGAAGCTGAGTGCATAGGCCAGCACGTATCCGGTTTCGAACAGCTGGAAATAAAGGTGGATCTGAAAGCCGATCCCGTTGCTGCGCCCCAAAAACTCGACCACGAGTACGATTTTCCAGATGATCGCCAGCCCGTTGCGTGTCGATGTGGCGATGTAGGGCCACAGCTGTGGCAGTACCACGTGGCGCAGCCGTGCTGCGGGGCGCATGCGAAACACCTGCGCCATGTCGCGCAATTTCGGGTCAAGCGCTTGGACGCCCTCGCGGATGGCCACGGCGACCATCGCGGTTTTGTTCAGGGCAACGGCCGTGATGGCCGCCACTTCGTTCAGACCGATCCAAAGATAGCACAGAACGATGACCACAAGGGCCGGCACGTTCAACAGCACAACCAGCCAGGCCGAAAACCAACGATTTACCGTCGCATTCACGCCCATCACAAAGCCGATGGCACAGCCCGCGCCCATGGCCAACGTGAACGCCGCAGCGACGCGGAACAGCGTGGCGGTAAAGTGAATCTGCAACTCACCGTCCGCAATTTCTTCTGCTAAGATGCGCCACACCTCGGTTGGTGAGGGCAGAACGCTGGGGTCGTTCCCGATCCACGCAGCACCCCACCACATCGCAATCAATCCCAAAAGGGACAGCGCCATGGCTGTGGTGTCAAAACCGGCGGTTCGCATGGACGCATCCTGTCACATTTGTGAAGCCGCCCAAAGCCTGCTTGTCCCACGGTCATACCTTAGTCGCATAGGGGCGAACGGGCTGTCGGCATAGGCTGCGCTGGATGTCATTGGTCAGGAATATGCAGGCCTTGGTTTTAACCTCCGTACTGTGGTGTATGGGGGTGGTTATGCTTGTCGCCGAACCGCTCCCGCGCGAGGTTCTGGCCCCCTACATCGTCCCGCCGATGAGCCTCGGTGAACAGATCAATGACCAGGGTGTCTGGCAGCTGTTGAATTCGGGCGGGGCCGAAGCGGGGTATGTCTTTGAGACTGAACCGATGGCCCCGTTGCCGGGGTTCGCAGGTGCGGCCATCAACCTGTTGGTTGTGCTGGACCTTGATGGCCGGTTTCTGGATGTGCAGCTCATTTCGCATAACGAGCCGATCTTTGTTTCCGGCCTGCCGGAGAAGCTGTTTTACGACTTTTTCAAACAGTACCGCGGCCATTCCATATCCGACACGCTGGTGGTTGGATCGCCCTATGGTGCGGGCAGCGAAGGCTCGGCACTGGTCTATCTGGACGGTGTGACCAAAGGGACCGCGTCGGTGCGCATCGCGCACGAGAGTATTCTGGCCGCCGCATTGCAGGTCGCCCGCGAAAAGATGAGCGGGATTTCCACCGGCCCGCCCGCCTATCCCGACCCCGACCACCAAGAGGACTTAAGCTGGGACGATCTGGTGGCGCAGGGCATCGTCACCCGCAAGGTGGTCACCAATGCCGAAATGGACACCGCCTTTGACGGCACGCTGTGGGAAGATGACGACCCCGAGGCCAAGGCTGTTCCCGATGGCATTTACCTCGATCTGTGGGTTGTCGATATCGGCGCGCCGTCCATTGCCAAAGCGGTGCTGAGCAAAAGCGGCTTTGACGAGTTGCAGGGGTTCATGGAAATCGCCGACACGGACGAGCCAGTGCTGGTGATCGAAGCGGCGCGGCACGGGCTGGTCACCGACGACTTTGTCCGCAACACGGCACCCAACCTGATCAGCGCCGAACAGGGCGGGTTTCCCATCGCATTTCGGGACAGCGACATTTACGTGGAATTGAATGATGCGCTCCCGAACGCGCTTCACAATGCGGTCTATGATGGGGCGGCCCTGATCCTGCGCACGGATCGTCGTTTGGGCTTTGATCCCACAGCGGATTGGACGCTCAAGGTCAAAGCGTTGCGCGCACACGGGTCTTTCCAACCTGAGATCGGGTCGGTCACGCTGGATGTCCCGCATGTGACGCCCGCGCGGTTCTATGCCCGTCCCGAGGTGGTCAAGCCCGCGCCGCCGTGGGTGGATGCCCTGCGCAATCGCGCCATGGATTTGATCGTGCTGGCCGTGTTCCTTGCGGGTCTTGTGGCGCTTTTGCTGGTCGGCACGAACCGTCTGGCAGCGCACCCTCGGTTTACGCCAATGCGTTTGACCATCCTCGCCTTTGTCACCGGCTTCATCGGCTGGTGGGGGCAGGGGCAATTGTCCATTGCCACACCGTTGGCCGTCGCGCGTACGGCCATTGATGGCGGCAGCTTTGCCTTCCTTCTTTACGATCCGTTTTCGCTGGTGATCTGGGGCGTGACGCTTTTTGGCTTTGGGCTGTGGGGCAGGGGCCTCTTTTGCGGTTGGCTGTGCCCTTTTGGGGCCTTGCAGGAGTTTGCCCATCATCTGGGCCGCCTGCTGCGCCTGCCGCAGATTGAGCCAAACGCCTTCTGGGACGCACAGCTGAAAAACCTCAAATACGTTGTGCTTGCGGTGCTGGTGGCGTTGATGGTGACTGCACCCGCCGCTTTGGACAAAGCCATCGAGGTCGAGCCGTTCAAAACGGCCGTCACCACCTTCTTTATCCGCGAATGGTACTATGTGGCCTATGCCGTGGGGTTGTTGCTGTTCTCGATGGTGCTGTTCAAAGGGTTCTGCCGCTATCTGTGCCCGCTGGGCGCCGTGATGGCCATCGGAGGTTTGGTGCGGGGCCGCGACTGGATTGCGCGCCGCGCCGAATGCGGATCGCCTTGCCAGCTGTGCAAGGTCAAGTGCAGCTATGGCGCGATCAAAAAGACGGGTGAGATACAGTATTCCGAATGCTTCCAATGCCTGGATTGCGTGACAATCCACGATGATGAACGCCAGTGCGTGCCGCTGATCCTGGCCGCCAAGGGGCGCAAGTTGCAGGTGGCCGCGGAATGATGGATCGCCGCCGATTTCTGGCCGTTGCCGCCAGCTTTGCCGCGACACCTGCACTGGCGCAGCGTCACAGCTGGGCTGGCCGCGCCTTTGGCGCTGATGCGTCGATCGAGTTGCACGGTCCGCGGGATGCAGCCACCGCAGCTTTGGCCAAGGCGCGGGCCACGATTGCGGATGTGGAGCGGCTCTTTTCGCTTTATGACCCGACCTCGGATTTGGTTGAGCTGAACACGTCTGGAAAGCTGCGCGCGCCTGCCCGGTTCAAAGCGTTGATGCGGCTTTCAGATCGAGCGCACCGCTTAACGAACGGCCTGTTCGATCCAACGGTGCAACCCTTGTGGCGTGCCTTGGCAGAGGGCGGCAACATCGCGGCCGCACGCGCCTTGATCGGCTGGGACCGTGTGGGGTTCCAAGGCGACCTCATCCGACTGGGTGTCGGTCAGGCGCTGACCTTCAACGGGATCGCACAGGGGTTTGCCACGGACCTTGTTGCCGACATCCTGCGCGACCACGGTTTTAATCGCACCCTCGTCAATATCGGTGAGTACCGGGCCGAAGGTGGGTCGTGGCGGCTGGGTGTGGCGGACCCTGTTCACGGATTGCTGGCAACACGCACGGTCCAGACCGGCGCCATCGCCACCTCCAGCCCGTTGGCGACGCCGGTCGGGCCGCACGGTCACATTATTCATCGCGCAGAGACGCCCCGCTGGTCCACAGTGTCGGTGGAGGCGGATACCGCTGCCATGGCCGATGCTTTGTCCACGGGGCTGGTGCTTGCTCACGTCGATCTGGTGCAGCAGGTGCGACAGTCGCAAGGTGTGCATCGGATCACACTGATCGACCCAAGCGGTGACCTGATCACAATCTGACACGACACTGGGCGGGGATTGCCGCACAAACCGTCACAGGCCGCGGTGGGAAAATCCTCGTCTCGCACGGTTTCGGCCTTTGTCCAAAAGGTCACGCCGTCCTTCGATGCACGTATTTTGGCGGCGTGCACCCCGCTTGCGTGTGTGCCTACACATTGCGCGAAACGATGGTGCCATTCACCTTGATGCTTGCCTTGGTCATTCGTTCCCCACGAGGCACGTCAGCTGTTTGCCTGAGCCTCAGGTGACGAGGCGTTTGAGCCAGCCTTTCTTTGGAGCGTCGTCGGATGGCTCTGTTTCCTCGGCGGGCGGGGCACCCACGTGGGTCTGGAAATTTGTAAAAAACTGATCGGCCATTTTCTTGGCAAACCCGTCGATGATGCGGCTGCCAAGTTGCGCGAGTTTGCCGCCCACTTTCGCTTCCACGTCATAGTGCAGCACGGTTTGGTCGCCTTGTGCCTCCAGCCGCACCTTCGCACCGCCCTTGGCAAAACCTGCGGCCCCGCCTTTGCCTTCGCCCGCGATGGTGACGCTTTCAGGCGCTTCCATTTCTGACAGTGTTACAGCGCCCTTGAAGGTTGCCTTGACCGGACCGACCTTCTGAACGACCGTGGCGGTGAACCCGTCCTCGGGCGTGCCGTCCATTTCCTGACACCCGGGCACGCAGGTTTTCAGGACTTCGGGATCAAGGATTGCGGCCCAAACGGTTGCGCGGTCTGCGTCAATCACACGCGAGTCACTGAGATTCATGGGAAGCCCCCTTTTGCCTGCCCCAAATCGTATGGCGCAGGGGGCGCGGGCACCATTCGACCAAGTGTGTAAGACGAAAGTCGCGCTTAGCGTTCGGGGGGCTGGTGGGTCAGGCCATACTTGTCGAAGATCGCCGGAATCCGGCCATCCTGAAGCGCATAGTTGATGGCGTCATCGACGGAATAGGACAGCGGGCGGTAGCGGAAATTGACCGCCACGCCAAGTGTCCATGCGCTGACCGCAAAGCCAGCCAGCGGCGGTTGGTGCACGTCGCTTGTGTCGCTCAGCCCATACTCAAGTTCCCCGCGGGGACCCATGACGGCTTTCACCTCGCCCGCGTTCAGCGCGTCCATGGCGGCGGCGGTTGTCGGGAAACGGCGAATGTTTGGCTGCAACTGCCCGCCGACGAAGCCCGAGAGGTAAAAATCGGAGATTGAGTCGTTCTCAACACCGACGGTGTCAAATCGGAAATAGGCGGGGACAGGCTTTTCCTCGGGGTACGTCGCCTTGTCATATGCAATGGCAATGCTTTCGCCAGCGTATTGGCCCGTGAACACCACCTGTTCGACCCGACATTTGAACGCACTGTCATAGGGGATGCGCATCATGACATTCGCGATACGCCCCCCGATCAGGGCGCCGCGCCAGATATTGTTGCGCAGGTCGGCATCCAGGTTCTCGTCCGCAGCGACAAAGTTGAACCGTGCCTCAACGCCCAGATCTTCGGCAATGATGCGGGCGATTTCGACGTCCACACCCATGGGTTCACCGCCCTCTTCCCACGAATAGGGCGGATAGTCTTCGTACACGGCGAACAGCATGTGACCCTGGTCCTGGATTTCATCCAGTTCCTTGCCCACGATATCCCGGCCCACATTCTGTGGCTTGGGTTGGGGCACGTAATCGGCGCATGGATCAGCAGCGTGGGCCTGCCCAAAAGACAGACCCACAACCACCAGGGAGAAGAACGTTTGTCGAAGTGTCATGCCGTCAGTTTGCGGCAGACAATCCGATCGTCAAGGCTTCGGAGGCCGACTTGTAGGCATCGGGTGTACCGTCAATGAGATTGGCGGCGCGGAATGCCACGGAGTCGGCGACCGGTGCGCCGGACAGGGTCGGAATGCCGCCCGCAATGGTACCAAGACGGTCCTTGAGTGCGTCGGCGTCGGCTCCGCTTGAATCTGAAGCGTACCCTGCCAATTCATCGCGAATGGATTTCAGTTCCTCGGCGACCTCTTCCATCACCTCATCATCAGGGCGCGCCTCGATATAGGTGCGGATGGCCCACGCGGCCTCCTGACCCAGAAGCTCACCAAAGGCGGGCATTTTGGTGATCCCGTTCTGGGTGTAACCCTCGACAAAGCGTTCGACGTACCATTCGTCACCGTATTCTTCGGCTTCGAGGTACCGCAGATCGGGCGCAAGCCCGCCTGAAACAACCTCGAGGCCGTGACAGCGCGCGCAGTTCTGATTGTAACCAGACGCGCCAATTTCGACTGCGCGCAACCACGTCTCTTCACCGACCTTGTCAGCGCGGTACGGGTTTTCGGTCAGCCAATCCCCTTCGACAGCAGGAAGACCCGTCGTGTCGACCGCCTGCGGTGCGACATCACCGTGCGCGAAGGCCAACGTGGCTGCCGCCGTCAATGCGCCGGCCAGCAAAAATCTGTTCTTGGATGTGCTTTTCATCACATGCCTCCCTGACGTGAGTGCTCCTCTTGCCTTATGTCCTACGCGACCGGACCTCGTTCGGGTATTGGACTTTGGTTGTGCGTCAAAAGGGCTAAGACCATAGTCTTATACACAGTCATTTCCCACCCGCGTTAGCGTTTCACCAACGGGAGGAAATCTGTGAAACATCTAGTTATGGGTGCGATCTTTGCGGGTGCGCTGGCAGCGCCTCTTTGTGCCGAGATCACATTGAACATCGGATACTTGCGCGTCGAACAGCCGTTGCCTCCGACGCTGTCGAACCTCGACCCGATCCCGGAGGACAACGGGCTCGCCGGGGCGCAGACCGGTCTGGCCGACAACATTACGACGGGCAAGTTTCTGGGGCAGAAATACGAATTGACCGTTGCAGAGGTGTACGAGGGCGAGGACCCGCTCGCTGCCGCGCGCGAATTGCTGACCGCGTCCCCGTTTCTGGTGATTGATGCCGCGTCAGAGGACATCACGGCCATTGCCGATTTGGCCGAAGCGGACGGTGCAGTGTTGTTCAATTCTTCTGCTGGCGATCTGGCCCTGCGCGATACAGAATGCCGGAGCAACCTGTTGCACACGCTGGCGTCAGACGCGATGCGAACCGACGCGCTGGCGCAGATGCTGGTCAAAAAACGCTGGGATGATCTGGTGATGATCACTGGAACGCATCCAGCAGATACCAGCTATGCCGAGGCGATGCGCCGGTCGCTGACCAAATTCGGGTTGTCGCTGGAAGCAGAGAAGGAATGGGCGTTTGACGCCGACATGCGCCGGAATGCATCCCAGGAAGTGCCGTTGTTCACGCAGGATTTCGGCGACTATGATGCGCTGATTATCGCCGATGAGGTGCACGATTTCGGGCGCTATGTCCTGTACAACACGTGGCAGGCGCGGCCTGTGGTCGGGTCCGAAGGTTTGTCTTCGGTTGGCTGGTCACCCGTCATTGAACAATGGGGTGCCGCACAGCTGCATTCCCGGTTCGAGGAAGAGCATGCGCGCGAGATGACGGCGCAGGACTATGCCGCATGGGCAGCCGTCCGCACGCTGGGCGAGGCGGTGACCCGCACAAATGCGATCGATCCAGACACGCTGCGTACTTACATCATGTCCGACCAATTCGAGCTTGCGGGTTTCAAGGGTCGTCCGCTGACCTACCGCGACTGGAATGGCCAGCTGCGCCAACCCATTGCCATCGCGCACCCGCGTGCGCTGGTGGCCCAAGCCCCGCTCGAGGGCTTCCTGCACCAAACCAACGAACTTGACAGCCTGGGGCTCGACCGCCCCGAAAGCAACTGCGAGGCCTTCCAATGATCCGTTTGACCGCGATGTTTTCCCTGCTGGCATCCACTGCGATTGCCGGCGAGATCTGGGTGACCAACGAAAAGGATGACACCATCTCGGTGATTTCGACCGAGACGCTTGAGGTCATCAAGACCTATGACACGGGCGAACGGCCACGTGGGATCCTGTTCAATAGCGACTACAGCCGCGTCTATATCTGTGCATCCGACAGCAACGCGGTGCAGGTGATGGACCCGAACTCGGGCGAGATCCTGCATGAGTTACCCTCAGGCGATGACCCGGAGCAATTCGTGCTGCACCCGGATGACCGGCATCTTTATATCGCTAACGAAGATGACGCGATCACCACCGTGGTCGACGTGGAAACGCGCAAGGTCGTGGCACAGATCGACGTGGGCGTGGAGCCCGAAGGCATGGCCGTCTCCCCTGATGGCAAGATTGCCATAACCACGTCCGAGACGACCAACATGGCCCACTGGATCGACACAGATACGCAACAGCTATTCGCCAACACCCTCGTCGACAGCCGCCCGCGTCATGCTGAATTCATCAAGGACGGGGCAGAGATGTGGGTGAGTTCCGAGATCGGTGGCACGCTGACTGTTTTCGACACGGCGACCCAGACCGAAAAAGCCAAGATGAGCTTTGAGGTGCAGGGCGTGCACCCAGACCGCGTGCAGCCCGTGGGTTTTGAGTTCACCGCGGGTGACACACACGCCTTTGTCGCACTTGGACCGTCGAACCACGTGGCCGTGGTCAATGCCGAGACCTATGAGGTTGAGGATTACATCCTTGTCGGTCGCCGCGTTTGGCAC
>JBCBCR010000109.1:0-10984 GCA_038530495.1 Pseudomonadota bacterium
GAACGCGTTGATCTGCGCGCTGAAGTCATCCGTCAGGTTCTGGTATCGGCCTGTGTCCGTCAGGCCATAGCCTTGATCGGCCAGCACAGGCGGAAAGCCCACATTCGGATCACCCCAGGCATTGCCATCGCCGTCATTCGGATAGAGCGCGCCAACCGATTTGTTGGTATCAAGCTGGTTCCACATCGACGTGAAGACCGAGATGATGTCCTCAAGCCCCCAGAAGAAGTGATAGCTGTAGTAGAACCGTTCCCACGTGCCGGGATCACCGGGATTGCCCTGCTGGCCGATGAAATAGGGCTGCCACGGCGCCACGGTTGAGATCACGGGGATCTCCTCAGCCTCGCAGGTGGTGGCGACCGGGTTGGTCGTCTCGGGCGTCGAGGCAACCAGCATCAGGTCAATGCCGTCGTCGATGATCAACTCGCTCGCGACATCGGCGGCGCGGTTGGGGTTCGATTGGCTGTCCTTGACGATCACCTCGAAATTGGCCCCTACCTCGGACCCAAGGAAACCGTCGATGATGAACTGATCCGCTTCGGAAAATGCGGCCAGCGGACCGGATTGCGGACTGACATAGCCCAGCTTGATCTTGGCCCCTTGGGCAATTGCTGGCGCGGCCAACCCGCCGGCGGCCATGGTCAGCCCCGTGGCAGCCGTGCTTTTCATCAGTTTGCGTCGCGTGATCATCGTTTTCCTCCCTCGCGTCACGTGTGTCTCAGAATGCTGGCGCGTCGCCGGCCCATGCGGCCTGCAACAGCGTGCGGATGTCGTCCCGCGTCACCTCTTGGGGGTTGGGATAGGGTTTCTGCGTGGCCAGATCGGCGGCGTGATCCAGATCAGCCTCGGACAGCCCCAGATCGCGCAGCGCCATCGGCGCACCCAGCCCGCGGGCGAAACGGTGCAGGGCCGCGCCCGGCGCCGTGCCGCCAAAACGGTCGCTGATCGGGGTCAGTTCGCGGGCCGCTGCGCGGGCGTTGTATGCTATCGCATGGGGCAAGATGACCGCGTGCGTTTCCGCATGGGGCAGATCGAAACTGCCGCCCAGCGTGTGGCACAGCCTGTGATGCAGCGCCATGCCGACCCGACCCAGGACAGTTCCGCACGCCCACGCGCCGCGCTGGGTCAGAGCCCGCACCTCTAGATCGTCGGGCGCCGTTAACACCCGGGGCAAACCGTCGACAAACGCCTCGATCCCCTTGACGGCCATGTGCGTCGTGTCCGCGGTGCGGTTCTCGGCATAAAGCGCCTCTGCCGCGTGCGCGAGCGCATTCAGACCCGATGTCACGGTCATCGTTGTCGGCAGGGTCGCGACCAATTCCGGGTCGTAAAGGATTACTTCGGGCAGGACGCGCGGATCGCTGAGCGTGGTTTTGACACCATCTTCGGTCTGTCCGAGGATCGGGGTCGCCTCGCTTCCGGCATAGGTGGTGGGCACCGCGATCTGCGGCAGATCAGTGCGATAGGCCAGCGCCTTGCCCAGACCGATGGTCGACCCGCCTCCAACCGCGATAAGGCAGTCAGCCCGCGACGCCTTGAGATGATCCAGCGCGTCCCGGGTCACGGCAACCGGCGTGTGCATCGCCGCCTTGGAATAGATGCCTGCGGCCTTGGCCCCAAGAACTTCGCTGGCTTCAAAGGCGAGGTGATTTTGCTGAGGCGTGGACAGCACAAGGGCTCTTTCGGCCCCCAACAGGTCCATCTCGGTCCCGATCTCGTGCCGCAGACCGGCGCCAAATCGCACGCGCACCGCATCTGCGTGCTGCTTGTGCTGAACTGCTGTGGCCATGGATCCATCCCCCTGATCCACAGGCTAGCGACCATTTTATGACATGTTGATAAAATACGGGACTACCAATATAGCATTTTGTTATGTTGATCGATCCGCGTCACTTGCATATCCTGTCGGCCATCGTCGATGCTGGCGGGCTGAGCGAAGGCGCCCTGGCCCTTGGCAAATCACAACCCAGCCTGTCCCGCATCGTCTCAACGCTCGAGGCACGGCTGGGTGAGGCCTTGTTTGAAAAGGGCCGCCGCCCACTGCGTCCGACAGAATTGTGCGAACGCCTCGCCGCCGAAGGACGCAAGATCGGGCAAGCCAGTGAAACCGCCAGCATCGTGGCCCAGCGGTTCACCTCGGGACAGGCGGGCACGGTCCGCATCGGCGGCACACCGATTTTCATGGACGGCGTGGTATCCAGCGTGATCGCCAGCTTTCAAACCGCGCACCCGGAAGTGCGCGTGGATCAAAGCTATGGCTATACGGGCGACCTGATCGACCAGCTCGCCGTGGGCACAATAGACCTCGGGATCTGCCCGATGGAGGCGATCCACGCCCCTGACGGCTTTGACTTTGTTCCATTTCTCAAAGGGCGCAACGTGATTGCCTGTGGCGCGGGACACCCTCTTGCGCGCAAAAAATCCCTCAAGCTCGAAGACGTGTCCGAATTTCCGTGGATCACGCAGCCCGCGGGCAGCCCGTTGTTTCAGGACCTCAAGGACGTGCTGACCAGCATCGGGATCAACGATTTCAAGGTCAGCTATTCCGGCGGGTCGCTGTCGTCGATCCTGAACGTGCTCACGGGATCGAATGCAATCACCGTTCTGCCATTCTCCGTGGTGCACATGCAGCCAGGCAAACTGATCACCTCGCTGCCGATCCGCATTGAACACCCGAAACGCGAGCTCGGGATGCTGCAGACCAGCGGCGACGCAAAACGTCCTACGGTCCGGCGCTTTGTCCGCCACCTGTCGTCAGAATTCAAAAGCCTGTCCCAAGCGATCACCGACAGGCAGCGACACGCCGTCTGGAAAGCGTAGAACTTTATCAACTTCGACGGGATTTTGTACAAAACACAGGTCAATTTCATCAAAACGCACGCTTGTCAGGCAGAACAAAACGCGACAAGCTGCAAATGTGAGCAGAATAATAACGCTAATAACCGCAGGCGCTCTCACATTCACGCTGACCGCGCCCTTGGCCGCCTCTGACACCCTGCACGAGGCGTTCGCTGGTTGCGTCGGGCGTATGTCGGCAGAAATGGAACATGCCTGGCTGATGGGCCACGATGCCACCCGGATCGAGGCAGAGCGGCTGAGCTTTCTGTCCTTGCTCGACGCGACACTTCCTGCAGACGCAGCAAAGGTGGCGCTGGCCCAGCGCATCGACAGCAAGATCGCTCATGCATCGCTGCTGACGATCAGCACCTTTGACGGCGATGGCACCCGCGCAGCGAATGCAAGACTGCGTGCGCATTGGCATCTGAACCTGTGCCGCGACATGTTGCTGGACAGTTAATCCGCAAAACCGCTTCCAATTTGCTCAATATTCGGGCGATCCACAGGCCTTCGCGTAAAAATTGAGCGGCAATAGCGGAAATTTTGCGCGCTTTGACGCATCACGACTCCTGCAATGCCAGCAACGCCCCTACCACTGCGCAAGGTTTAACAACCTGTGAAATTGCGTGGGCGGCCTGGCCTAGGAAACCGTATTGGCCGCCACACGCTCGCAATGATGCGCGATTGGGATATGAGGGGTCTTTTCCCGCTCTGCAAGACCGTCGTGCGCAGAAAAAGGAAAGACGATGACCCGTAACCTGATGACAACAAGCGCAGCGGCTCTGATTCTTGGCGCCAACGCAGCATTGGCCTGCGACGACCCGATCAAGGTCGGCGTACTGCACTCGCTCTCTGGCACGATGGCGATTTCGGAAACAACGCTCAAGGACACCATGGAAATGCTGGTCGAACAGCAGAACGACGCCGGTGGCGTTCTGGGCTGTCAGTTGGAAGCGGTCGTTGTCGACCCGGCCTCCGATTGGCCGCTGTTTGCCGAAAAGGCGCGCGAATTGCTGACGGTCCACGAGGTTGACGTGATCTTTGGTAACTGGACGTCCGTGTCGCGCAAATCGGTCCTGCCGGTGATCGAGGAACTGAACGGCCTGCTGTTCTATCCTGTGCAATACGAGGGCGAAGAGTCGTCCAAGAACGTGTTCTATACCGGTGCCGCCCCCAACCAACAGGCGATCCCGGCCACGGATTACTTCCTCGAAGAGCTTGAGGTCGAGAAATTCGCGCTCTTGGGCACGGACTATGTCTATCCCCGGACTACGAACAACATTCTTGAGGCTTACCTCAAAGACAAAGGCATCGCCGAGGAAGACATCTTTGTGAACTACACGCCCTTTGGCCATTCTGACTGGTCCAAGATCGTGGCCGATGTCGTGGCCCTGGGTGCTGACGGCAAAAAGGTCGGCGTGATCTCCACCATCAACGGTGACGCGAACGTCGGGTTCTACAAGGAACTGGCCGCCGCTGGCATCAGCGCAGACGACATCCCCGTCGTGGCCTTCTCGGTCGGCGAAGAAGAGCTCGCTGGTCTCGACACCTCGAACCTCGTCGGTCACCTCGCGGCATGGAACTACTTCCAGTCCGCCGACACCGAAGCCAACGCGGCATGGGTCGAAGCGTGGAAGGCCCGCATGGGCGAGGACCGCGTGACCAACGATCCGATGGAAGCGCATTACATCGGCTTCAACATGTGGGTAAACGCAGCGACCGAAGCGGGCACGACGGATGTCGATGCCGTGCGTACGGCCATGTACGGGCAGGAATTCCCGAACCTGACCGGTGGCACCGCGGTGATGCTGCCCAACCACCATCTCGCCAAGCCGGTGTTGATCGGTGAAATCCAGGCCGACGGCCAGTTCGACATCATCAGCCAGACCGAAGAGGTGCCGGGCGATGCGTGGACCGACTTCCTGCCTGAATCGGCGGTGCTCAAGTCCGACTGGGCCGCGCTTGGGTGTGGGATGTACAACACCGAAACCGAGACCTGCGTGCAGCTGAAGTCCAACTACTGAAGGTGTGGCGGGGCCTCCCCCCGCCCTCCCCATACGCGCCCGGAGGATATCTCCCTCCCGCCTCCGGGCGCGCCTCATCCAACACGACCCCGAGGTTTTTCATGCACTGGCTTTGCCGCCTCCTGATGGTTTGCGCCCTGCTGTCGCCCCTGCCCGGCGCGGCCCAATCCACGGACGCACCGATCCAGCAGCTACTGCAAAGCCATGGCGCGATCATCCAGAAATCCTCGCGCAAGACGATTGGCCCGGCCATCGACGCGCTTGCCGCCTCCGGCCTGCCTGAAGCGCAAACCGTGCTGACCCGTTGGCAAGCCAAAGAGATGTGGTTTGCAAAGGAAACCGGCCTGTTCGTGTTCGCCGAAGAAGGCGCGGATCGCACGCTGATCCTCTATGACGTGTCGGACGGGGCCGAGGTGGGCACAGCCGCCAAGGGCGATTTCAAACAGCTCAAACCCAATTCCGGCATCCGCGGCATGATCGCAGCCGCCCTTGTGCAGTTTCAACTGAACGATCCCGACCTGAACGTTCAGGCCGAAGCGCTGGATGCCATCGAACGCGATGCCGAGGCCTCGCATCTTGCCGCCCTGCGCGCCGCTCTCGACGGCACACCCGGCCCGCTGACCGCGCGCAAGGAACGTCTGGAACGCCTGCTCACCATCCGCTTTGACGACGATGACGCAGCCCGCATTGCCGCCATCAACGGTTTTGCCGGTGATCTTGGCGTGGACGTGCGCGCCGCTCTGAACCCGCTGGTTACCACCGAAGTCCGCGTCGCGGACACCCTGCCGCCCGACGCACGCGCCCTGAGCCCCGGTACCGATGCGCTGCCCCGTCCAGAGGCTTACGCCCTGCTGGTCGCCGCAGGCAGTGCCCCCGCCCCCTTATCAGCGGACGCGGTCAAACAAACGCTGATCGACAACATCAGCGGCGGCAAGGTCGGCGGCGTCCAAATTGCCACGCTCGACACCGATGCCGCGCGCCTCGCCGCCTACGCATCGCTCGCCGCCGACGGAACCGCTCCCCCTCTCGTGACCGAGGATAGCATCTCCGAAGCACTCAACGCCTTTGCCTTCTTCGAGGTCTTCACTGGAGCGCCCCCCGCTGTTGCGCGTGCAGCCCAAACAGTGCTGACCGACATCGAAACCGCAGTCGCCGTGAACCAGACCTTCGATCTGGGTCTTGATGCCTTGTCGCTCGCCTCGATCTACTTTCTCGCCGCCATTGGCCTCGCCATCACCTTTGGCGTGATGGGCGTGATCAACATGGCCCATGGCGAGTTCATCATGATGGGCGCCTATACCGGTTACGTGGTCCAACTCTTTGTGCCCGACTACACCCTGTCGATCCTGATCGCCCTGCCGCTGGCCTTTGCCGTGACCTTTGGCGCGGGCGTGGCGATGGAACGTCTGGTGATCCGCTGGCTCTACCACCGCCCGCTGGAAACGCTGCTGGCAACCTTCGGCATCTCCATCGCGCTGCAGCAACTGGCCAAGAACATCTTCGGCACGCAAGCCCGTCCGCTCACGGCCCCCGGCTGGCTCGATGGGTCATGGGTGATCAACGATATCGTGTCGATCAGCTACATCCGCATCGCGATCTTCGTGCTGGCGCTGATCTTCCTTGCGCTGATCCTCTTCGTGATGAACCGCACGCGCCTGGGGCTCGAGGTGCGCGCCGTCACGCAAAACCCCCGCATGGCGGCCTCCATGGGCATCAACCCCGATCGCATCAACATGCTCACCTTCGGCTTTGGCTCCGGTATCGCAGGCATCGCGGGTGTCGCCATCGGCCTCTATGCCAAGGTCACGTCCGAAATGGGCGCCGACTACATCGTGCAAAGCTTCATGACCGTGGTCGTGGGCGGCGTCGGCAACATCTGGGGCACGCTTCTGGGTGCCACGATGGTGGGCTCGCTTCAAAAGGGGATCGAATGGCTGAACCCCTCGAACACGCTGGCGGCGCAAACCTATATGATCCTGTTCATCATCCTCTTCATCCAGTTCCGCCCCAAGGGCATAATCGCCCTCAAGGGCCGCGCGGCAGAGGCCTGATCAGATGACCGACACCGCTGTTTCTTCTGGCCAAAAATACCTCGGGGGTCTGGGGGCTGGCCCCCAGTCCCGCAGCTTCCTCGCGCGCCATCCGTCGGTGCTGGTGTTCATCGCCTGTCTCGCGCTTTTCACCCTCAGCGTCACCATCCTCGCCGAAGGATTCGGGATCGGCGTAATCTCCACCAGCTTCGTCAAAACCCTGGGCAAGACGCTCTGCCTGTGCCTCGTGGCGCTCGCCATGGATCTGGTGTGGGGCTACACCGGGATCCTCAGCCTTGGGCACATGGCGTTCTTTGGCATCGGCGGCTACGCCATTGGCATGTGGCTGATGTATGCCCGGACCGAGATCATCGTGACCGAAAGCCTCGCCGCCGCCCCCCTGCCGCCCACACCACACGAGATCTCGGACGGCATCGCCACGCAAATTTTCGGCGTGGTCGGCGCATCCGAATTTCCACCCATCTGGGCCTTTGCCCATTCGCTGCCCTTGCAACTCGCGGCGGTTGTTCTGGTGCCGGGCCTCATTGCGCTGGTGTTCGGCTGGCTCGCCTTCCGCAGCCGGGTGACAGGCGTTTACCTGTCGATCCTGACGCAGGCGATGACACTGGCGCTCTCTCTCTACCTGTTCCAGAACGACAGCGGCCTGCGCGGCAATAACGGGTTGTCGGGCCTGCAAAACCTGCCCGGCCTGGATGATGTCCCGCAAAGCACGATCTCGCTATGGTTCCTCTGGGCATCGGCGTTGGCGCTGGGGGTTGGCTACGTGACCTGCGCCTGGATCGTATCGGGCAAGTTCGGTTCGGTCCTGCGCGCAATCCGCGATGACGAGGCGCGGGTACGCTTCCTTGGTTACTCGGTCGAAGGCTTCAAGCTGTTCATCTTCACCTTCACAGCTGTGCTCGCGGGTGTTGCGGGCGCGCTCTATTACCCGCAGGCGGGCATTATCAACCCAGCGGAAATCGCGCCCATTGCCTCAATCTACCTCGCTGTCTGGGTCGCCATCGGCGGGCGTGGGCGGCTCTATGGCGCCGTGATCGGGGCCGCGGCGGTCTCGCTTCTGTCCACATGGTTCACCGGCGGACAGGCCCCGGATGTCAACCTCGGGTTCTACACGATCCAATGGGTCGACTGGTGGACCATCTTGCTGGGCCTCAGCTTTGTCGCGGTCACGCTCTTTGCGCCCAAGGGCATCGGCGGGCTCTTCGATCTCTTCGGATCTCATCGCCGCAGCGAAGCGGCCCGCAGCCCGGAGGGCGAGGGCCAATGAGCGCGCTTTTGGAAGTCTCCGGCGTCTCCGTCTCGTTCGACGGGTTCAAGGCGATTAACAACCTGTCCTTCTCCATCGGCCCGGCAGAGATGCGTGCCGTGATCGGCCCCAACGGCGCGGGCAAGACCACGTTCATGGACATCATCACCGGCAAGACGAAACCCGACACAGGCACGGTGCTCTGGGGCGAGATGTCCCGCTCGCTGCTCGACCTCTCCGAAGCGCAGATTGCCCAGACAGGCGTGGGCCGCAAATTCCAACGCCCCACCGTGTTCGAAGACCAGAGCGTTGCCGACAACCTCCTGCTGGCGCTAAAAAAACCGCGCGGCCCGTTCTCGGTCCTGCGCTTCCGCGCCAGCAATGACGATGCCCAAAAGGTGGCGCAGCTGGCTGACGAAATCGGCCTTGCCACAGAACTCGACCGCCCTGCAGGCGAGCTGAGCCACGGCCAGAAACAGTGGCTTGAGATCGGCATGCTGCTGGCGCAGGACCCGCAGCTTTTGCTGGTCGATGAACCGGCCGCCGGCATGACGCCATCCGAACGTGAACACACCACCGCACTGCTGACCGAAGCAGCCAAGACCCGCGCCGTGGTTGTCGTCGAACATGACATGGAGTTCGTGCGCCGTCTCGACTGCAAGGTCACCGTCCTGCACGAAGGCGCGGTACTGGCTGAAGGCTCGCTGGACCATGTCACCGCCAATGAAAACGTGATCGAGGTCTACCTTGGCAGATAACGTACTCGAGACCCGCGACCTGACCCTGCACTACGGCGGTAGCCAGATCCTCAACGGTGTCAGCCTCGATGCGGCGCGCGGACAAATCACCTGCGTCATGGGCACCAACGGCGTGGGCAAGACCAGCCTGCTCAAGGCGATCTCGGGCACTCATCCCCGCTCGGGCGGCAGCTACACCCTCGATGGCGAAGACATCGCCAAGGCGTCGGCGCACGCGCTGGCGCAGCGCGGCGTGGCCTATGTCCCGCAGGGGCGCGAGATCTTTCCGTTCCTCACAGTGCGCGAGAACCTCGAAACTGGATTTGCCTGCCTGCCACGCAACCAGCGTTTCATACCCGACGACATTTTCGAGTTATTCCCCATCCTCAAGGAGTTCCTCGCCCGCCGCGGCGGCGATCTGTCGGGCGGCCAGCAACAGCAACTGGCCATCGCGCGCGCCCTGATCACCCGGCCCAAGTTGCTGTTGCTCGATGAACCAACCGAAGGTATCCAGCCCAACATCATCAAGCAGATCGGCGCCGTCATCCGCCAACTTCGTGACCGCGGCGACATGGGCATCGTTCTGGTCGAGCAGTTTTTCGACTTTGCCTTTGACCTCGGGGACCGGTTTCTGGTTCTTGAACGCGGCGCCGAAAAACTGCGCGGTGCCGCCGGTGAGATCGACCGCGACACCCTGCACGCCGCCGTATCCGTGTAGCACCTGCACGGGTCCGGTTGCGCAAGCGGCGCGAACCTGCGACGCTGACCCCTGGTGCAGCGGCGGTGGGGTTTCATGACAGATTTTGGGTTTCAACTTTTCTCAGCGCGGTCGGTATCATCCTTGCCCGCGTTTCTTGGGCATTTGGCCGGGCTGGGTTATGCCCATGTCGAAGGGTTCGGCGATGCCTACGCCGACCCCCGCACGTTTCGCGCGGCCCTTGATGCCAGCGGCCTTACCATGCCGTCGGGCCACTTTGCCTTGCAGGACCTGCAGGAGGATTTTGCCGGGTGCGCGCACGTTGCCTCGGTTCTTGGCGTGACAACACTGGTGGCGCCGTGGCTCGACGAGGCCGAGCGCCCAACCGACAAGGACGGCTACAAGGATCTTGCCCGCACCCTGTCCACCCTGCGCGACCGTTGCGCCAATGCGGGGTTCGGCTTTGCCTGGCACAATCATGCATTCGAGGTGGCGCCGCTGCGCGACGGTGCGCGCGGCCTTGATGTGTTGCTGAACGAGGTGCCGGACCTGTTGTGGGAGGCCGACCTTGCCTGGGTCGTGCGCGGCGGCGCGGACCCCGACCTGTGGCTGGACCGCTATGCCGATCGGATCACGGCGCTGCATGTCAAGGATCTCGCTGCCGACGGCGACAATGCAGGTCAGGATGGCTGGGCCGATCTGGGCACCGGCATCATCGACTGGCCGCATCTGATCACGCGGGTCCGGCGCGAAGCGGACAGCGCGCTGATGATCGCCGAACACGACAACCCCGTCAGCCCCGCCGATTTCGCCACCGGTGCCATCGCTGCCTTTCGCGACTGGACCAGCGCGTAGACGTTGCGCCACGGCGCGGGCCGTGGCACCCATTGGCACATGATCAGATCGCTCGACGGCACGCCGCTGTCCCCGCTTACCTTTGGCACCATGCAATTCGGCGACCGCGCCGATGCGCGCGCCAGTGCCGCCATGTTCGAGGCGTCCCTCGCGGCCGGGATCACCCATTTCGACACGGCTTGGGTCTATACCGGCGGGCAATCCGAAACGCTGACCGGCGCCTTTGTCAAACCCCAGCGCGAGCGATTGGTTGTGGCCACCAAAGTGGCCTACCAGGGCGGCGCGGGGCGACAGAACATCCACGCGCAATTCGATGAAAGCCAGCGGCGGCTCGGGATGGATGTGATTGACATCCTTTACCTGCACCGGTTCGACCCCGACACCGAGCTGGCCGAAAGTTTTGACGCGCTCGCCCATTTGCAGGCGACAGGGCGCATCAGGCATATCGGCGTGTCGAACTTTGCCGCGTGGCAAATCGTCAAGGCGCAGCACGTCGCCGCCCGGTTCGACACGCGCATCGACATCGTCCAGCCCAT
>JBCBCR010000110.1:0-10934 GCA_038530495.1 Pseudomonadota bacterium
CCCGCAATCGTTTCGTCAAACAGCCGCTCCCACGCGTCACCAACCACGCCGAGATCGTGCAGGAATTTCTCCATCTCGTCGCTCAGCTGGTAGGGCTTCATGGCGCGGATCTTGTCAAAGATCGGCTTGTAGCGCGCCAGATCGGCGTTGGCGGCCATCAGACCTTCCAGATGATCGTCGGCCAACCGGTTCAGTTCGAGCGTAAAGAACACCAGCGGCGTCGTGAAATTGGTGATCTTCTCCTGAACGTCGGACATGAACTTGGCCCGCCCGCCATCGGTGGTCAGCTGGTAGTAGCGCAAGCCGGCAAACGACATGATGCGACCGGCGATCTGGTTGATCTTCTCCTGGCGATGCACGCAGGTGAGAAGTGCTGCGGCATCGAGGTCCGCCAGTTTGCCTTCGTAGTCGGCAGCAAAGCTTTGGCATTCGCCTTCCAACCAGTTCAGGTCGCCCGACAGTTCCGGCGCATCTTCGCCGGTATAAAGATCGTCGAGGTTCCATTCCGGCAAGTCGCCCAGTGGCTCGCCCCCTGTGGTGGCGGCGGCATCGCGGACGGGGAAGGGAAGCTGGAACATGTGAGGCACCTCTTTCATTTGCGCACTGACCTATTGCGCGCAGCACGCGGGGACAAGGGGCGCGCGGGTTTCAGGGCATGAACAGACGGTTGGGGTTGTCGACCAAGATCTGCTTTTGCGTGTCCGCGTCGGTCAGGCCCGTGATCTGATCTGCCAGCGTTGCTGCGTGTGGCATCTGCGCGTCGCCCAGCATGATGTGCGGCCAGTCCGACCCCCACAAGCAGCGTTCCGGGTTGGCGGCCAACAGGCGGCGGATCAACGGCGCGACCTCGTTGATATCGCGCATCAGACGATACGGGGCGGACAGTTTCACATATACGTGCCCCTCGGCCATCAGCGCGCAGAGCGTGTCGATGGCGGGGGTGTCTGCGGAAAGGTTCAGAGGCCAGCCACAGTGGTCAATCACCAGCGGGACAGGCAGATCGCGGATATCGTCTACCAGACCTTCGATATGCTTGTCTGCATGCAGCAGCATCTGGATGTGCAAACCTTGGTCGGCGAGCAGCGGGGCCATAGTGACCGCGCCGTCCCAACTGAGCACGCCGCCATGCACATAGTTCAATCGCACCGCGACGATGTTGTCCCTGGCAAACCCGCGCACCGCTGCGGCATCGGCGCCGTCAGGCAACAGGCCCACACCACGAAAATCGGGGCCCATGGCGCGGACCGCTTCGCGTGTCACTGTGTTGTCGGTGCCGTAGATAATCGAATGCACGATCAGACTGCGCGTGCAGCCCAACGCGGCAAGGTGCGCGCGGTACATCGTCAGCCAACCGTCAAAATCTATCCCCTCGGGTGGGTTTTCGACGCGCGTGGGCGACAGGGCATGCTGCGGTCCACCCAGCAGGTGCACATGGGCATCCCACGCACCAACGGGCAGCGCCCGCTGCGGCGCCTCAGGGGCAAAGGGCGGTGCGGCGCTATCCATAGATCTCCAGCATCTCTTTCAGATCATCCAGCGTATTGGCCTCTTGGACCGGCTTATCATGGCGCCAGCGGCTCATGCGCGGAAATCTCAGTGCTACGCCGCTTTTGTGCCGGGTCGAGGCCTGGATGCCCTCGAACGCGATCTCGAACACGTGGTGCGGCGTCACAGATCGCACTGGGCCAAACCGTTCCAATGTGTTCTTCTTCACCCATGCGGTGATCTTGCGAAACTCTTCGTCCGTCAGACCGGAATAGGCTTTGGTAAAGGGGACCAGATCATTGCCCTTCCACACCGCAAAGGTGAAATCGGTGAACAGGTTCGCGCGCCGCCCATGACCCGATTGCGCGTAGATCATCACCGCGTCGATGGTCAGCGGGTCGAGCTTCCACTTCCACCAATCGCCCTTTCTGCGCCCGGTGCCATAAAGGCTCGCACGGCGCTTGATCATCACGCCTTCGGCCATCGCGTCTCGCGCCCCGGCACGCACTGCGGCAAGTTCGTCCCACGCCTCGAACGGGATCGTGGGAGACAGGCGCACCGGTGCGTCCGTGGGCAGGTCGGCGCATAACGCCTCAAGCCGCGCGCGCCGGTCTGACAGGGGCGCGCTGCGCAAATCGACACCATCTGCTTCCAGCAGGTCATAGGCATAAAGGATCACCGGCGCGTCCTGCAGCAGCTTTTTTGGCACCGTCTTGCGCCCGATCCGCGGTTGCAGGCTGTTGAAACTCAGCGGCGCACCGTTGCGCCACGCGAGGATCTCTCCATCCAGAACGGTGCCAGTGGGCAAAAAGTCCACGGCGCGGGCCAATTCCGGAAAACGGTCGGTCATCAACTCTTCGCCGCGCGACCAGACGTAATGCGCGCCGTCGCGCAGGATCAGCTGCCCGCGAATGCCGTCCCACTTCCAGTCGGCTTGCCAGTCCATGGGCGGCCCGAGAGACGCAGGTTCATCCTCAAGCGCATAGGCCAGATAAAACGGGTAAGGGCGCGAGGCATCGGCAGCGGGATCGTCAGCTTCGATCAGGTCGTGCCACGTGACCGTCGCCGGATCCCACGCCCCCATCAGCCGATGCGCCAGTTCGGCCTCGTCGCGGCCCGTGGCGCGGGCCAGTGCGCGGGTCATCAGTTTTTGACTTATCCCGATGCGAAACCCGCCGGTGATCAGCTTGTTGAACAGGAACCGTTCGACCGGGGGCAGGGTGTCCCACGCGGACAGGACAAAGGCCTTGCGCTCCGGTTCCTCCATCGGGCCAAGGTCGCGCAGGGCGGTGATCCAGTGCGACAGGCTGCGATCCTCGGTCTCGGTCGGGGCGGGCAGGACCAGCGCGATGGTTTCGGCCAAATCACCGACGATGGGATAGGCCTCTTCGAACAGCCACAGCGGGATGCCCGCCCGCTCTGCTGCCCATTCGCGCAAGCGCGTTGTCGTCACCGCCCGTTTGGGCCTGCGTCCGGAAAACAGTGCGATGGTCCAGATCCGATCTTCGGGCGGGGCAGCAACAAAATACGCGGCCAGGGCCGCGACCTTGACGTTGGTTTTGGTCGACTGATCGATGGCGGTAAAGAGGGTGGCAAAGTCCTTCATGCCGCGTCTTCTTCCTCACCGCCGAATTCGGTTTGCAAGACCTGAGCATTCAAACCCAGTTCATTCAGGTAGCGGCTGAAGATATCCGTGTAACCATGTGTGACGTAAATGTTTTCCGCCTCGGTCGCGCGGATGGCCATCAGCAATCCATCCCAATCGGCATGATCCGAAATGACAAAGCCGCGGTCGCCCGCACGCCTGCGCCTGATCCCGCGCAGCGCCATCCAGCCCGAGGCAAACCCGGTCTCCTGCGCCCCGAACTTGCGCGCCCAGGCCGAGCCGATGGCCGATGGCGGGCACAACACGATGGCACCGGGATGCGCCTTGGGATCAAGCGTTCCATCCGCGCGCACCGTTTGCGGCAAGGTCAGCCCTTGGTCCCGCAACACGTCATTGGTGTTCTCAATGGCCGTATGGCACAGGATTGGTCCGATCCCGGGGTCGAGCAGGGTCAGCAATCGCTGCGCCTTGCCCAGTGCATAACAGCCCAGAAACGGAACCTTGCCCGCGTCACGACAGACGCGCCACCAGCCGTTGATCTCGCTGGCGATATCGCGCTGATCGCGCCAGTGGAATACCGGCAAACCAAACGTGCTTTCCGTGATGAAATGGTGGCATTTGACCGGCTCGAACGGGGTCGAGAGCCCATCGTCCGCCACCTTGTAGTCCCCCGAGGCCACCCAGACCTCGCCACCAACGTCGACCCGGATCTGCGCCGATCCGGGCACGTGTCCCGCCGGGTGAAAAGATACTTTGGCACCGCCGATCTGCAGCACTTCGCCATAGCGACAGGTGTCCAGCGCGATGTCGCCCAGCCGGTGGCGCATGACGGGTGCCGCCTGATCTGTTGCCAGATAGCTGCCCATGCCATACCGCGCGTGATCCGCGTGACCGTGCGTGATGAGCGCCCGGGCAACGGGCCGCCACGGGTCGATGTAGAAATCGCCAGCCGGGCAGTAGATGCCAGAGGGGGTAAAAGTCAGCGCCGCCATGGACCAAGGATAGGCGCTGCAGCGGCGGGGTCCACCGCGATCAGGCAGCGGCCGTGAACGTGTCCACTATCTTGTCGATGAGGCGCCCGCGTGTGGCATCATCATCCATCAGCACCTCGTGTTCGGTACTGTCGAGGATTTCCAGCTGCCCCTTGTCCCAACCGGACATGCGCGCGTGGATGCGTGTGGGATCTACGATGCGCTCATTGTCGCCCAAAAAGGTAATGCAGGGCAGGTCGGGTGCCGATTTGCGCGCCAATGCTGCGGTGTCTTGCAACGCCATGTGCAGCCACAACACCGTCGGCCCGCCAAGCGCCAGTTCCGGGTGCGCCTTGAGTTGCGCCTGCATCACGTCCCACGATGGGCGGTGGCGGGTCAGCGTGTTGTCTTCAAACGGCGCGGTCAGCACGTAATGTTCGATCGATGTGCCCGGACACAGCATGTTGCCCAAGCCAATCTTTGGCATGACGCGGCCTAGCGCCCATGCCGTGGCCCGCAGGGTGTTCGACATCTCGATCCCCCACATCGGACCGGTAAAGGCGGCGGCCGCTACGGGCAAGCCCTCGTAGATTGCGCGCAGACCGATGCTGCCGCCCATGGAATGGCCCAGCAAATACAGCGGGCGGGGCAGGCTCATCTCATCACAGGCGGCAATCACTGCCGCCACGTCCAGTTGATAATCCCGGAACCGGCCCACATGGCCAAGGCGCGTGTCGCCCAACAGCCGGTCCGCAAGCCCTTGCCCACGCCAGTCGATCACGACGGTTGCAAACCCACGCTGCGCAAAGTCGCTGGCGACAACGGCGTATTTCTCGACATATTCGGTGCGCCCGCAAAACAGGAGCACCGTGCCCTTCGTGGCATCGCGTCCCCAAACGCCAATGCGGATGCGCACACCATCCGAGGTGGTCAGCCAATAGGCTGCCCCCGGCAACGGCCCTGTCCCGTGATCGGTATAGAGCGGCGCATCCACCAAGGTCATGACGCTCAGGCCAGAACGGACGCCAGTTGCATCGCCATGCCCATGTCACCGTCCACGGTCAGTTTGCCGGTCATGAAGGCAGACGTCGGGTTGGTGTCGCCCGCTAGAATCGATTGAAACGTCTCTGCATCCGCGGACAAGGTGACATCCGCGTCCTCATCGGCCACGCGCGCACCGCTGCCGTCCAGCATGATTGCGCCTTCGCCCTCGATGGCGAACTTGGCGCTGCCGCTAAATCCGCCTGCGCTAAGCTTTTCATTCAGCGCCGCAACGGCTGCGTTCAATGTGTCACTCATCTGTCATGCCCTTTTTGCATCTGTCGGCGCTCTGGATTTTGCGGTCCGACTTGTTACATTTGCCTTTATGAGCATCCATTTCAACAAACTCTACTGTGTCGTTGCGGCACTCGCGGTTTGGCTGGGCAGTTTTGCGCCGGTTGCCGCTCAGGCCACGCTGGATGAGATGCTGGACGCGCTGTCGCAGTCTGAACCGGCAGAAGCGGCGCGGCTCACGCGCGAGATCGAGCGGTTGTGGGAACTTTCCGGCTCGACCACCGTCGACATGCTGTTTCGCCGCGGGCGCGAGGCGATGGAGGCCGAAGATATCGACGCGGCCATCGAACACCTCACCGCTGTGACAGATCACGCCCCGGATTTTGCCGAAGGCTGGCACGCCCGCGCGACCGCGTATTACATGAAGGACCTCTACGGCCCCGCGCTCAGCGATCTCCAGCAGGCGCTGACCCTGAACCCTCAAAATTACAACGCGCTCTTCGGGCTTGGCCTGATGTTGCGCGAGTTTGGCGATCTGGCCCGCGCAGAGCTGGCGTTCCGCGATGTTCTGGCCTTGCATCCGCATCACGAAAACGCCACCAAAGCGCTGGAACAGCTCAGGCGCGACGGGGTCGGGCGCGAGCTCTAGCAGCGAGGGGCGCCCATGAATGCGGGGCGTGTGGTGGCCGTTCTCGGCCCCACCAACACAGGCAAAACCACCTATGCCATCGAACGGATGCTGGGCCATCGCACGGGTGTGATGGGCCTGCCGCTGCGCCTGCTGGCACGCGAGGTCTATGACCGGATCGTTGCGGTGCGCGGCCCGTCTGTGGTGGCTTTGGTCACGGGCGAAGAGCGGATCGTGCCGCCGCGCACGCAGTATTGGATCTGCACGGTCGAGGCGATGCCCGAAGGCATGGGCTGCGATTTCCTTGCCGTTGATGAAATCCAGCTCTGCGCCGATCCCGAGCGGGGTCATGTCTTTACCGACCGCCTAATGCGCGCCCGCGGCCTGCATGAAACGCTGTTTCTGGGTGCCGATACCATGCGTGGGCCCATCGCCGCCCTGATCCCCGAAGCGCAATTCATCCGCCGCGAGCGGATGAGCCAATTGACCCACTCAGGTCAGAAAAAGATAAGCCGGATGCGCCCGCGCAGCGCGATTGTGGGATTTTCAGTTGATAATGTCTATGCCATCGCCGAGCTGATCCGCCGTCAAAAGGGCGGGGCGGCGGTGGTCATGGGCGCGCTCAGCCCGCGCACGCGCAATGCCCAGGTCGCGATGTATCAGGAGGGCGAGGTGGACTTCCTCGTGGCAACCGATGCCATCGGCATGGGCCTCAACCTCGACATCGATCACGTCGCGTTTTCATCCCTGACCAAGTTCGACGGCCGCCGCATGCGTCCGCTCGCGCCCAATGAACTGGCCCAAATCGCCGGGCGCGCCGGGCGCGGGCAAAAGGACGGAACCTTTGGTACCACTGGTGACGCACCGCCACTGGACGAAGGCGTGGCACAGGCCATTGTCGAGCATCGGTTTACCCCGCTGCAAAAGCTGCAATGGCGCAATTCGGACCTGCGCTTTGGCACAATCGACAGCCTGATCACGTCGCTTGACGCGCCGCCAGACCGTCCGGAGCTTGTCCGCGCCCGGGAGGCAGACGATGTCATGGCCCTCAAGGCGCTGGCCGAGGTCGCCGAGGTTGTCGCACGCTGCACCGATGCACCATCAGTGCGGCTGTTGTGGGATGTCTGCCGCGTCCCTGATTTCCGCGGCATCAGCCATCAGGAACATGCCGATCTTTTGTTGATGATCTTCAATCATTTGCACGAACGCGGCACCATTCCAGACGACGTCATGGCCCGCCAGATCAAGCGCATTGATCGCATCGATGGCGACATCGACGCGATTTCGAAACGGCTGGCGTTTATCCGCACTTGGACTTATGTCGCCCAACGCAAAGGCTGGCTTGACGATGAAAGCCATTGGCGCGACGCCACCCGCCATGTAGAAGACCGACTGTCAGATGCCCTGCACGGCAAACTGACACAAAGATTTGTAGACCGGCGGACCAGCGTTCTGTTGCGCCGGCTAGGCCAGAAGGAGGCCATGGTGGCCGAAGTAAACGATGCGGGCGAAGTGACCGTAGAAGGGGAATTCGTCGGAAAACTCGACGGGTTCCGGTTCAGCCAGGACAAGGGGTCGGACGCCGCCGAGGCCAAGACGATCAAGACGGCAGCGCTGCAGGCACTGGCCCCGCATTTCCACCTGCGCGCCGACCGGTTCTATAATGCGCCGGACACCGAGATCGACTTTACCGAACAGGGCGGGCTGATGTGGGGCACATCCGCGGTCGGCAAGCTGGTCGCGGGTGCAGACGCGCTTCATCCGCAGGTGTCCGTCTTTGTTGACGATGTCGCGGGCCCCGAGGTCGCGCAAAAGGTGCAGCGCCGCCTGCAGCATTTCATCGACCGCAAGGTCGCAGCGTTGTTCGAGCCGCTGATCGCCCTGCAAAAAGACGAGGCGCTGACCGGTCTGGCCAAGGGTTTTGCATTCCAGATGGTCGAAGGTCTTGGCGTGCTGCCGCGTGCCGCTGTGGCTGATGACGTCAAGGCGTTGGATCAGGACGCCCGCGCGCTCTTGCGCAAGCACGGGCTGCGCTTTGGCCAGTTTACGATCTTTGTCCCGCTTCTCCTGAAACCCGCGCCCACGCGCCTGCGTCTGGTGCTGTGGTCGCTGTCGCAGGGGTTGGACACTTTTCCCGAAGCGCCGCCGCCGGGTCTTGTCACAGTGCCCGCCATGGCCGACGGTCCGCAGGGCGTCGACACCATGGCCGGTTACCGCAACGCAGGCGACCGCGCCATCCGCATCGACATGCTTGAACGGCTGGCCGACATGCTTCGGGCCGAGGATTCGCGTGGCGGGTTCGAGGCCAAGGCCGACATGTTGTCGATCACGGGCATGACGCTCGACCAGTTTGCCACCCTGATGGAAGGGTTGGGCTACCGCGCCGAAAAAGGCGAACGGAACAAGGTGAAACCGGCAAGCGACGTGGTGACCAACGATGCGACACCTGATGCCGCAGACACACCCGTGATGGACGCCGCCGAAGCGGCGGTGCCCGCTGCCCAGACGGATGTCGCCCCTGCAGCCGACACGCCCGTTGCCGCCGAAGATATCCCTGACACAGGCCAAGCGCCGGTTGTCGCAGAACCGGCTGACACGCCAGACGTACCCGCCGAAATACCGGACAACTCCGAGACAGAAATGGACCCGGGCACCGCACCCGATGCAGCGGTGGCCGGCCCGGAAACCGAGGTCTTTTATACCTTCACATGGGGTGGCAACGCGGGCCGCAAACGTGGCAACGCCGGTGGCAAACCGCGTGGCCAAAGTGCTCAAGACGGCAACAAACCGCGGGGCAAGGGCAAACCCAAAGGCAAGGGGCGCGGACCGCAAGGCGGCAAGGCCCAGAATTTCTCGGCCCGGCCCCCGAAAAAGGAAAAAGCGATCGACCCCGACAACCCCTTTGCCGCCGCGCTCATGGGGTTGAAGGACGGCAAATAGGTGTCAGAGGCGCCGGAAAAACTGCGCCTCGACAAATGGCTGTGGTTCGCACGGTTTTTCAAGACGCGCTCGCTGTCGGCGACGCGCGTGGCCTCCGGTGACATCCGCATCAACAGCACACCTGTGTCAAAACCCGCAACGACGATCGGCGTGGGCGACGTGCTCACCTTTGCCATCGGGACCCACGTGCGCGTCATCGAAGTGGCCGCTTTGGGCACCCGCCGCGGCCCCGCGACCGAAGCGCAGGCGCTTTATATTGACCGCTCTGCACCGCGGCTCGCGCCGCAAGACCGCCCACCCGCCGCTCCGCGGTTCGACGGCAAAGGGCGCCCCACCAAAAAAGATCGTCGCGTCACCGACAAAGCAAGGCGTCAGCACCTTGAATGACCCCCATCCCTCCTCTAGTTGGGAAAGGATCAAAGAGGCGTGCGCGCAATGACTTATGTGGTCACTGAAAACTGTATCGGCTGCAAATACACTGACTGTGTCGAAGTGTGTCCGGTCGACTGCTTTTACGAAGGCGAAAATGCCCTCGTGATCCATCCGGACGAATGCATCGACTGTGGCGTATGCGAACCGGAGTGCCCGGCGGATGCGATCCGGCCTGATACCGATCCGGACATGGAAAAGTGGGTCGAATTCAACCGAAAATATTCCGAAATGTGGCCTGTGATCGTGACCAAGAAGGATCCGCTGCCCAATGCGGACGATCTCGATGGCAAACCCGGCAAGCTCGAGATGCTGTCAGAAGAGCCGGGCGAGGGCGGCTGAGGCGAAGCAAACCGCTTCGAATCGCGGTGGACCACGTGAAACCACCCGCGCAATGGCCCGAAAACACGTGTCTTTTCGCAAAATGACCCCGCGTAAACTTTCAGGTGGTGTATTTTTGTGCTATGTTGGTCAAACAACTGACACATGGACGCTGCCAGATCGGGCATTCTCAGCAGAATATCCGGCTTAATCTTTTGACCTTTGAACCGCCAGACGTGGCCAGGATCGCCACGCCTCGTGCGGTTTTGACTGTCTCGGCACTGGCGCCCAGCCGTCGCTTTTGAGGACCAGGAATGACCAAATCCAAGAAACTCGAATTCCGCCCCAATGAATACGTAGTCTACCCCGCCCATGGCGTGGGCCAGATCGTGTCGATCGAAAGCCAGGAAGTGGCCGGGATCGAATTGGAGCTGTTCGTGATCTCCTTTGAAAAGGACAAGATGACGCTGCGCGTGCCCACCAACAAAGCGACCGAGATCGGCATGCGTGCGCTGTCCAGCCCGGATGTGATCAGCGCGGCGATGAAGACGCTCAAGGGCAAAGCCAAGGTGAAACGGGCCATGTGGTCGCGTCGGGCGCAGGAATATGAGCAAAAGATCAACTCCGGCGACCTCATCGCCATCGCCGAAGTGGTGCGCGACCTGCACCGCACCGACGATCAGCGCGAGCAAAGCTATTCCGAGCGCCAGTTGTACGAGGCGGCTCTTGAACGTCTCACGCGCGAAGTTGCGGCTGTCTCCGGCGGCGACGAAACGGCAGCCGCCAAAGAGGTAGGTAGCGTATTGATGAGCCGCGCGGCCTGATCCAGACCATATTTGATGAAAACGCGCGCCACGCGGCGCGCGTTTTTTATTGCGCCGCTAAAACCAGCAGGACGGCGATCTCGCACAGCACCTGACAGGCTCCTAGGATGTCGCCTGTTTGGCCGCCGATCTTGGCCCGCGCCACCAGCGCAATCACCGCAGTAACACCGCCTGCAACGATCATCGCGAAGAGGGCCAGAGGCCCGATGAGCAGCCCGCCGATCACCAAGGCGATCGCCAACCCGGCAGCCACCGGCGCCACAGCTGGTCGCCCCACTGACTGTGACAGCCCGTCAGCGCGGGCATGGGGCAAAGCCCACATGAGCATCGGCATCGCCGCGCGGCTGATCACCAGGGCGGCGACCACGCCTGCCAGCGAAACCTCGGCATATCCGACCCAGCGCAATCCCAGGCCCAACACCAGCGCCAGCACCCCGTAGGTGCCGATCCTGCTG
>JBCBCR010000111.1:0-10880 GCA_038530495.1 Pseudomonadota bacterium
GCCTTGTTCAGCGCGGCGGTCAGTTCGTCCATGGTACGGGCAACAACGCCCTGCAGGCCGCAGGCCTTGGCGATGCCGGCATAGGACACTTCTTCGTCCAGCTCGGTGCCGACAAAGTTGTCGTCGAACCAAAGGGTCGAGTTCCTCTTTTCCGCGCCCCACTGGTAGTTGCGGAAGACGATCTGCGTGATTGGAGGCCATTCGCCGCGTCCGATGGCCGTCAGTTCGTTGACCGCGATGCCAAAGGCGCCGTCACCGGCAAAGCCCACGACCGGCACGTTCGGTTGGCCGATCTTGGCGCCGACGATGGCGGGCAGGCCGTAGCCGCAGGGGCCAAAGAGACCGGGGGCGAGGTATTTGCGACCCTCGTCAAAGTCCGGGTAGGCGTTGCCGATGGCGCAGTTGTTGCCGATGTCGGACGAGATGATCGCCTCGCGCGGCAGGGCGCTCTGAATGGCGCGCCACGCCATGCGGGGGCTCATCCAGTCGGGCTTGTCGGCGCGGGCGCGCTGGTTCCACGTGGTGCCGGGATCGTCGTCCTCGTGGGTCATTTCGGTCAGCTGCTGCGCCCAGCGGGATTTGGTGTCGGCGATCCGCGCCTTGCGGTCGGCGCGCCCCTCGTCACCAGCGGTGTCGGACAGACCGTTCAGGATGCCCTTGGCGACCTTGGCGGCGTCGCCCACGATGCCCACGGTGACCTTTTTGGTCAGGCCGATGCGGTCGGGGTTGATGTCGACCTGAATGATCGTCGCGTCCTTGGGCCAGTAGTCGATGCCGTAGCCGGGCAGGGTCGAAAACGGGTTGAGGCGGGTACCGAGGCACAGCACCACGTCCGCGTCCGCGATCAGTTCCATGCCCGCCTTGGACCCGTTGTAGCCCAGCGGACCGGCAAAGAGCGGGTGGTTGCCGGGGAAGGCGTCGTTGTGCTGGTAGCCCACGCAGACAGGCGCATCGAGCCGTTCGGCCAGCGCCTTGGACGCTTCGATCCCGCCTTCGGACAGGACAACGCCCGCGCCGTTCAGGATCACCGGGTTCTTGGCGTTCGACAGGATGTCGGCCGCCTGTGCGACCGAGTTTTCGCCGCCGGGCGAGCGTTCGAATTCGATGGGGTCGACGATGTCGACGTCGATCACCTGGGTCCACATGTCACGCGGGATGTTGAGCTGGGCCGGGCCGCTCAGACGCTTGGCCTGGCTGATGACGCGGGTCAGCACTTCGACCACGCGGGAGGGGTCACGCACCTCTTCCTGATAGGCGACCATGTCGGCGAACAGCGCCATCTGCTCGACCTCCTGGAAACCGCCCTGACCGATGGTCTTGTTCGCGGCCTGCGGCGTGACTAGCAGCAGCGGCGTGTGGTTCCAGTATGCGGTTTTGACGGCGGTGACGAAGTTGGTGATGCCGGGGCCGTTCTGGGCGATCATCATGGACATCTTGCCGGTGGCGCGGGTGTAGCCATCGGACATGAAGCCAGCCGAGCCTTCGTGTGCGCAATCCCAGAACTGGATGCCCGCTGCCGGAAACAGGTCCGAGATCGGCATCATGGCGGATCCGATAATGCCAAAGGCATGTTCGATTCCGTGCCGCTGGAGGCATTTCACAAAGGCTTCTTCGGTGGTCATTTTCATCTGGCACACTCCGCGTGTCGGTAGGATTCGTTGGGGAATTATTGACGACAAGATAAGGGGCCGTTTGGTGTTGCGTTAGGGCCAGTTGCCGCGTTCGCCTCAGTCCAGAAGGGCGCGTTCGGCGGCGGCGATGCGGGCGATGCCTTCGTCGATGCGGGACGTGGGGATCGACGAATAGCCCAGTCGGTAGAAATGGCGCGGCGCGGGGGAGGTGGCAAAGAACGGGTGGCCGGGTTCGATCAGGACGCTTTGGCCTTCGAGCTTACGGGCGAGGCGGGCGGTGTCGACGCCCTCGGGCGCCTGCATCCAGAAGGACGAGCCGCCCACCGTGTCGGCCCCCGCGATGCGCAGCCCGTGCTGTGCGATGGCAGCCTGCATTGCGGCGCGTCGGTCTTGTAGCGCGGCCCCCATCTTGCGGATCTGGGCATCGTAGTGGCCGAGCGACAGGAAGTACGCCGCCGTGCGCTGGATATGGCCCGGCGGATGGCGCAGGACGGATGTGCGCAGGGCGCGGACCTCGCGAATAAAGCTTTCAGAACCAACGAGATAGCCGAGGCGCAGGCCGGGAAAGAGCGACTTGGAAAAGCTGCCCACGTAAATAACCCGCCCCTCGCGGTCGATGGATTTAAGTGCGGGCGAGGGGCGCGCGTGGGTGGACATCTCGAACTCGTAATCATCCTCGACCACCAGCGCATCGAGCGCGCGCGCCCGGTCGAGCAGGGCGGTGCGGCGGTCCATGGGCATGGTCACGGTGCTGGGGCAGTGGTGGCTGGGCGCGCAAAAGATCACGTCGGTCTCATCCGGCAGCGCGTCGGGCGGCAGGCCGCCTGCGTCCACCCGCACCGGGGCCAGATGGCACCGCGATTGGGTGAGGATATCGCGCAGCGCGGGGTATCCCGGATCCTCGAACGCGGCCGTGCGGCGCTGGGTCAGCAGCACCTGGGCTGTCAGCCACAGCGCGTTTTGCGCGCCCATGGTGATCAGGATCTGTTCCGGGGTGGCCGAGATGCCGCGCCGGGGTAGCGTGTTGCGTTGGATAAAGCCGATGAGCTGCGGGTCGTCGCGGTCGTAATAATCGGCGGTGAGCGCGGAAAAGTCCCTTTGCCCAAGGGCTTGCATCGCGCAGGTGCGCCAGTTGGCGTGGTCGAAAAGCTGCGGGTCGGTCTGGCCGTAGATGAACGGAAAGCGAAACCGGTCCCAGTCGGGCGGGCGCAGGGCGACGCCCGCATCGGCAAAGCGCTGGCCGATGGCGCGGGACCAGTCGATCGTGTCCTCGGTCAGGTCCGGCATCTGGTAGCTGGGCGGGATGGGCGCGGTGTGCGAGACGTAGTAGCCCGAGCGCCCCTTGGCCGTCAGGTAATCGGAGGCCACCAGTTCGGTATAGGCCAGCGTCACGGTGATGCGGCTGAGGCCGAGATGGGCGGCGAGCTTGCGCGAGGAGGGCAGTTTTTCGCCCGGCGCGAAGCGACCCGACAGGATGCCGTGCGCCACCATCTGCTGCACCTGATTTTGCAGCGTCCCCTTGGCAAGCGGGGAAAGGAAGAACGTTTCGACAGGCAGGGCCATGGCGAGACCTTAGACTGGACTTATGAGGGGTGCAATCTGGCGCTACGGGGGTGTGAATTGGCGACGCCGTGCGGTGCGTTAACGGGGCGGTTTGGGGTGAGTCGCGGCGGGTTGGGCGGGCCGTTTTGATGAAAATGGGGGGCGTTTTGTACAAAACGCGGGGGCCTCATCGTGCCCTTTTCGGGCCTCTTCGGCTGTTTTGATGAAAACCGGGTGTGTTTTGTACAAAACGGCGCCCGTGGCGCCGGTTACACTTCGTTAAGTTCTGCGCGCCGTTAACCTTTGGCGGGCCGCGTTAACGATCCGGCAAGATGCGCCCAGCGGCGCCCCTATTTCGAACTGGTCTTGTTGGCCAGAAAATAGGTCAGCGCTGCGATCACCAGCGCGCAGGCGACGCCATAGCCCAAGAGATCCTTTTCCCCGTCCCAGCCGACAACCTGGCCCAGAAACAGGACGCCGATCACCACGATCACCACCGCGATCAGCTTGTTCTTGAGATCATCCAGCGTCTTGATCGTGAGCCAGCCGGGGACGGAGACATCGGTGCTGATGAAGAGCTCGTAGAGACCAAGCGCGATGATGTAGAACACGGTGCCGAGCAGGAAGAGATCGACGATCTCGATGAACTCGAGCGACAGCGCCTTGGCGCCCTTGCGCGAGACCTCGCCCGACTCGACCGTCATCCAGATCAGTTGCAGCGTTTCCAGAAGGCCGTAGACCAGCAAGGTCACCGCCGCCAGCAGCGATCCCACCACGGCGAGGATGATCATGAAGCGGCTGGAGCCGAGGAGGTTGCTGAGCATGAGGAACGGCTCCGAAGACCATCGCAGGAACGCAGCCAGACGTATCGCACGGTGCTGGCGCGCACAAGGCGATGACGTTTCTAGGGATAGTTCAACCCCTGCCGCTTGAAATAGGCGACAAGGTGAGAGTGCGTGACGTCACTGGGATAGCATATCGGAGATGCGCCCCCCGGGCGGGACCATGCGCTGCGTTTGCCACAGCGTCGTCCAGCGCGATCGCGATTGTAATCGCAGGGGCAGTTGCCCGGGTAGGCCGCGATGCTTTGGCGGATGATCATGTCTCGCGCGCGAGAGATGTCAGCTGTGCTGGGCGATGCAATCCGCCGCTGCGGGGTGACCGCGGCGGGTTGTGCGGTTTGTTTGGGTGGTTGTGCGGCGAGGTATTGGCTTGCCATCCATCCGGTCAGCTTTTGGCTGCCCGCTGCGCCGCTGATCTCGGTCCAGCCGTTCGATTGGGATATCGCGCGGAGTTTGGTCCCCTTGGCAAAGCTGCCGAGGCGGTCAAACTGTGTTGATGGACCCGCGCGCACATTCACGCGTGATCCCGTGACATAAACGGATTTTTGCGATTGTGGGGCGGGCCGACGCGCCGCGGCTTTTCGCGGTGTTTCGGTAAAAATGGCGACCTTGTCCGGGTCATTCGGCAGGTTGATTGTGGGATTTGCTGTCTGGGGTCTGGTATCGGTCGCGCCCGTTTGTTGAGATTGAACCTGCGTGCGCGCGGCTGGCGCGACCTGATCGGTGGCTGCATTTGATGTGCGATCCGGGCTTTCCCCGAAAATCGCGCCCAGGATGAGCACGCCCAGAAACAGGTACCCAAACGACTTGATCAAACCACGCATCTCACAACCCCTGCGAGAGAGGTTAACGAAGGGTTAATGAAGTGTCAGCACCTTTCTCGGATTGCGGGAACGCACCAGCGCCGTCGCGAAGACAGCCCAAGCGGGCTGGATGAGCGTCGGGTCAGTCCAGTTCGATCAGCAGATCCTTGGCGTCGATCTGGCCGCCGGGGGTGACGTGGACCGCGCGTACCACGGCGTCGCGTTCGGCGTGGATGCCGGTTTCCATTTTCATCGCCTCGATGGTCAGCAGAAGGTCGCCTTCGCTGACCTCCTGGCCTGCGGTCACGCCAACGCTGGCCACCACACCCGGCATGGGCGCGCCGACATGGGCGGCGTTGCCCTCTTCGGCCTTGGGGCGGGCCATGGTGGCGGATTTGACCATGCGGTTGGGCACACGGATCGTGCGCGGCTGGCCATTGAGTTCAAAGAACACGCGGACCTCGCCATCCTCGTGCGTCTCACCGATGGCCTGCATCCGGATTTCCAGCGTCTTGCCCGGGTCAATCTCGGCCGAGATCTCCTCGCCCGGTTGCATGCCGTAGAAGAACGTCTTGGTCGGCAGGGTGCGCACCGGCCCGTAGGTTTCGTGCCGGGACATGTAGTCGGTGAAGACTTTTGGATACATCAGGTAGCCCGACAGGTCCTCGTCATCGATCTCCTTGCCGCCAAGCTGTGCGGACAGGGTCGCGCGGGTGTCTTCGAGATCGACGGGCGGCACGTCGCGGCCCGGGCGGTGGGTCACGGGCGCCTCGCCCTTGAGCACCTTTTGCACCATCGCGTCCGGGAAGCCGCCCGGGGGCTGGCCGAGGTTGCCGCGCATCATGTCCACGACGCTGTCGGGAAAGGCGACTTCTTTGTCGGGGTGTTCGACGTCGTCGCGGCTGAGCCCCTGGCTGACCATCATCAGCGCCATGTCGCCCACCACCTTGGACGAGGGCGTGACCTTGACGATGTCGCCGAACATGCGGTTCACGTCGGCATAGGTTTGCGCGACCTCGTGCCAGCGATCCTCGAGGCCCATGGAACGGGCCTGGGCCTTGAGGTTGGTGAACTGGCCTCCGGGCATTTCGTGCAGGTAGACCTCGGAGGACGGGGCCTGCATGCCGCTCTCGAACGCGGCGTAGTGGTCGCGCACGGCCTCCCAGTAGTCCGAGATTTCGCGGATCGCCTTTTCATCCAGCCCGGTGTCGCGGTCGGTGTGTTTGAGCGCACCGACAACGGTGCCCATGGTGGCCTGCGACGTGTTGCCCGAGAGCGCGTCCATGGCGCAGTCGACCGCGTCCACGCCCGCATCGGCGGCGGCGAGGATCGTGGCGCAGGCGATGCCAGCGGTGTCGTGGGTGTGGAAGTGGATCGGCAGGCCGACCTCTTGTTTCAGGGCGCGGACCAACACGCGGGCGGCCCCGGGTTTCAGGAGGCCCGCCATGTCCTTGAGGCCCAGCACGTGGGCGCCTGCGTCGCGCAGTTGCTGGCCCATGTCGACATAGTATTTCAGGTCATACTTGGCCCGGTCGGGGTCCATGATGTCGCCGGTGTAACAGATTGTGCCTTCGCAGATTTTGTTCTGGTCCTGCACGGCGTCCATGGCGACGCGCATGTTTTCGACCCAGTTGAGGCTGTCGAAGACGCGGAAGACGTCGATGCCGGTGGTGGCGGCGACGCGGACAAACTCCTGCACCACGTTGTCGGGGTAGTTGGTGTAGCCCACGCCGTTGGCGCCGCGCAGCAGCATCTGGGTCATGAGGTTGGGCATCGCCTCGCGCAGGCCGCGCAGGCGTTCCCAGGGGCATTCCTGCAGGAAGCGGTAGGCCACGTCGAACGTGGCCCCGCCCCAGCATTCCATTGAGAACAGCTGTGGCAGGTTGGCGGCGTAGGTGGGCGCCACCTTGATCATGTCGTAGCTGCGCATGCGGGTGGCGAGCAGGGATTGGTGCCCGTCGCGCATGGTGGTGTCGGTGATCAGCAGCTGTTGCTGCGCCTTCATCCAGTCGGCGACGGCCTGCGGGCCCTTTTGTTCCAAGAGGTTGCGGGTGCCCATTTGTGGGTCGGCGCGCAGGGCGGGAGGGCGCGGGTCCTTGAGGTCGGCGCGCGGGCGGGGGCGGTCCTTGACCTCCGGGTGGCCGTTCACGGTGATGTCGGCGATGTAGGTCAGCACCTTGGTGCCGCGGTCGCGGCGGCTTTGGAAATCAAAGAGCGCGGGCGTCTCGTCGATGAACTTGGTGGTGTATTCGTTCGAGAGGAACGTGGGGTGTTTCAGCAGGTTTTCGACGAAGGCGATGTTGGTGCTGACGCCGCGGATGCGGAATTCGCGCAGGGCGCGGTCCATGCGGGCGATGGCCATTTCGGGGGTGGGCGCGGAGGCCGTCACCTTGGTCAGCAGGCTGTCGTAGTAGCGGGTGATCACGCCGCCCGCGTAGGCCGTACCACCATCAAGGCGGATGCCGAGGCCGGTGGCCGAGCGGTAGGCGGTGATGCGGCCATAGTCGGGGATGAAGTTGTTTTGCGGGTCTTCGGTGGTCACGCGGGTTTGCAGGGCGTGGCCGTTGAGGCGGACGTCATCCTGCGTGGCTTTGCCGGTGGCCTCGGCCACGGTCTTGCCCTCGGTGATCAGGATCTGGGCGCGGACGATGTCGATGCCGGTGACCTCTTCGGTCACGGTGTGTTCGACCTGCACGCGGGGGTTCACTTCGATGAAGTAGAACTTGCCGGTTTCCATATCCATCAGGAATTCGACGGTGCCCGCGCATTCGTAGTTCACGTGTTTGCAGATGCGGTAGCCGAGATCACAGATTTCGGCCCGCTGGGCGTCGGTGAGGTACGGCGCGGGGGCGCGTTCGACGACCTTCTGGTTGCGGCGCTGGACCGAGCAGTCGCGTTCATAGAGGTGGTACATACCGCCATGCTTGTCACCGAGGATCTGCACCTCGACATGGCGGGCGCGGGTGATCATCTTTTCCAGATACCCTTCGCCGTTGCCAAAGGCAGCTTCGGCCTCGCGGCGGCCTTCGAGCACTTTTTCCTCGAGCTCATCTGCACCTGCGATGGGGCGCATGCCGCGCCCGCCGCCGCCCCAGGATGCCTTGAGCATCAGGGGATAGCCGATCTCGCCCGCCTCAACCCGGATGGCGTCCATGTCGTCGCCCAGCACCTCGGTCGCGGGGATCACGGGGACACCGGCGGCGATGGCGACCTTGCGGGCCGACGCCTTGTCGCCCAGCGCGCGCATGGTTTCGGCTTTGGGGCCGATAAAGGCGATGCCTGCGTTGTCACAGGCGTCGACCAGATCGGGGTTTTCGGACAGGAGGCCGTAACCGGGGTGGATCGCGTCGGCGCCCGACATCTTGGCCACGCGAGTGATCTCTTCGATGCTGAGATACGCGGCCACTGGTCCCATGCCTTCGCCGATGCGGTAGGCTTCGTCCGCCTTGAACCGGTGCAGGCCCAGCTTGTCCTCTTCGGCGTAGACGGCGACGGTCTTTTTGCCCATCTCGTTGGCCGCGCGCATGATCCGGATGGCAATCTCGCCCCGGTTTGCGATCAGGATCTTCTGGAAATCAGGCATCAGTGGCGTCCCCCCACGGTATTTTGCACTTGCAGCGCTGTGTATGACGTTTGTGTGAAGGGAACAACTCGTAGAACTGGGTAGGTTTTTGGGTCGCAGCGCGGCACACGCCATGCTTGCAATCGGGCGCGGTTCGCGCGACCAAATGCCATGCGATTGCGATCCCTGTCCCTGATTGTGCCCGACTATGATGCCGGGATTGCGTTTTACTGCGGCGAGATGGGGTTCGCGCTGGTCGCCGACGAGGATCAGGGCCGCAAGCGCTGGGTCGAGGTGCGCCCGCCGGGGGGCGGTCCGAGCCTTGTGCTGGCCCGGGCCGACAGCGCCGAGCAAGTGGCCGCCGTGGGCGCGCAGGGTGCGGGGCGCGTGTGGCTTTTCCTCGAGACGGATGATTTTGCGCGCGATCACGCGCGGCTGGCGGCATGCGATGGCGTCACTTTCGAAGAAACCCCGCGCCGCGAACCCTATGGCACGGTGGCGGTGTTTCGCGACCTGTTTGGCAACCGCTGGGACCTGATCGAACCCAAGGAAGGGATATCATGACCGTCACACCCATTTATGCGGCCCTTTTGGCCCTGCTCTATATCGCGCTGTCGGCGCAGGTGATCCTGTACCGGCGCAGGAACCGCGTCAGCCTGGGCGATGGCGGGCAGAAGGAGCTGGCGCAGCTGGTGCGGGCGCATGGCAATTGTGCCGAATACGGCACGTTGGGGATCGTGCTGCTGGCCATCGTAGAGTTGCAGGGGGCGGCACCGGGGTGGGCGGTGCACGGGCTGGGGCTGATGCTGCTGGTGGGGCGGATCCTGCATGGCTATGCCTTTTCCCGCTTTCCCATGATCATGGGGCTGCAGGTGCCGGGCATGGCGCTGACGCTGTTTATGATCGTGTTCAGCGCGCTGGCGCTGCTGGCGGGCGCGCTGCTGTAGGCTCGCGTCAGCCGCGCCCGCCGGATTTGCCAAAGCCCTGCCCCACGGCCCCTTTGAGGCAGCGTGGCACCACCGGGTAGGTGTCGGTCAGGAAATAGGCGTAGGTGCCATTTGGGAACTCAGTGGTTTTCACCGTGGCGCCGTTGCATTCATCGAGGCGGCCTGAGCCTGCGCGGTATTCATAGTCCTGCATGAACGCGCCGTCATGGCGGCCACCGGGCTGCGACCCGCCGGGTCGCGATCCTGATTTGAGCTGGTAGGACGAGGTCATGCGCACCACCTGCCCGTTCACCTGTGCGGTCACCGCGTAGATCGGGAACCCGTCGGCGGCAAAGCCGATCAGCGGTGAGGGTTTGGACGCGGACCAATTGAGTTGCTGCATCAGCCCCACGGGCAGGCCGTGGTAGTGGTAGGCCCCTGTGGGCTGCACGTGGCCGTAGTTGGCGTCGAGCCCCAGTGCGACGGCGCCGCCCAGCGCGTTGTAGTTCCAGCCCGCGCGCGGATTGCCCTGCCAGAACTCGGCCGCGTTGGGGTCAAACGGCACGCCGTTCACCGCCACGCCAAAGGCCGTGGCGCGTGGCAGGTCGCGGGCGCGGCCCTTGCGCGGGCTGACGGGCACGCGGAACGTGTAGCGCTGTGCGCTGATGCGGTTGGGATTGCCCGCGTTGGGAAAGCTGCCGACCTTGTGCCCCGGCAGGCCGTTGGAGGTGATCACGCGGGTGTCGCCCTGCACGGTCATCGCCACCTGCGCGCCGCGGACCCGTTTGCGGGCGGCGGTCAGGGTCAGCGGTTCGGCCTGGGTCGCGGTATGCTGGCGCATCGGTGGCTGTTGTGCCCGCGCGTCGCCGAGGCAGACACCGAGGATGGCGGTGGCAAGGGTGACCGTCTTGAGGGTGGTCCAATCGAGTTTCATTTGCGGTCCTTTCCGTCTGTGGGGGCGTGGGTGGGCATGACGACAACACCGCCCTGCCCGTCCGGCCCGAAATCAATGGCGAGGGTGAAGATCCCCGGCGGCGTGTCGTGAAACCGCAGGCGGGTCTGCAGGATGGCGTCGCGGGCAAACATCACCGCGACGGGGGCTGGCAGGGCCGCGGGCTGTGCGCCGTCGACCAGAAAGCCGTCGATGCGGACCACGTGATCGGGGTCGAGGCCGGTGACCTTGAGGATCACGTCGACGTCGCGGCCGATGGTGCGGGCCTCTTGCACAGACGCCAGAACCACGGGGCCGTGGCCACCGTCATGCGCGCGCGCCAGGCTGCCGATCATCAGGCACAGGGTGGTGAGAGTTATGAGGCGTGTCATGGTGTTCCAACGTACCGGCAAGCCGGTTCCGTCGCATGCCACGAATTTTCTCTGTCGGGTGACTTTTTCGCTTGCAGCCTTTGGCGTGGCCTATTATCTGACCGCTACCCAACGGATGCGGGCGTAGCTCAGGGGTAGAGCATTACCTTGCCAAGGTAAGGGTCGTGAGTTCGAATCTCATCGCCCGCTCCAAAAAACCAAACGTTTACAGCCGGTTAACTTGCCGGTCTGAGGCCGAGGTTCAAGGGAAA
>JBCBCR010000112.1:0-10804 GCA_038530495.1 Pseudomonadota bacterium
CGCCCGCAGCAAAAGAAGGTGAAAGAGCATGCCGCCATGGTCGAGGCGCTGCGGCGGGGCGATCAGGTGGTCACCCAAGGCGGGCTGATCGGCAAGGTGGCCAAGGTCAAGGAAGACAATGAGATCGAGGTGGAGCTGGCCGAGGGCGTGAAGGTGCGCGTGGTCAAGTCGACCATCGCGCAGGTGCTGAGCAAGACCGAGCCTGCCAAGTAATGCTGCAGATCGAGGGCTGGAAACGGGTTGTTATCTGGGCGCTGTGTGCGCTGGGGCTGATCCTGGCCGTGCCCAATGGGTTTTACACCCGTGTCGAGCAGCACAATGATGCTGCACAAGCGATCGAGCTGGGGGCGGATACGGCGGAGAACCAGGCGCAGTTGGCGCAGTGGCCGGAATGGATGCCGTCATCGCTGGTGAATTTGGGCCTCGATTTGCGCGGGGGCGCGCATTTGCTGGCCGAGGTGCAGGTCGAGGATGTCTATGCCTCCCGCATGGAGGTGATGTGGCCCGCGGTGCGCGATATCCTGCGGGCGGAACGCGCGACAGTGGGCACCATCCGGTTGCAGCCGTCAGCACCTGATGAGCTGCGGGTGCGGATTTCGCAGCCCGAGGGGATGCAACGCGCCTTGCAGCAGGTGCGCACGCTGGCGCAGCCGGTGCAGACGGTGACGGGCGTGGGCGCCACGGATATCGTGGTGAGCGCCGATGGCGAAGTGCTGGTGGTCACGCTGAGCGAGGAAGAGCGGCTGGCCAGCGACGAGCGGACGGTGCAGCAGAGCCTTGAGATCGTGCGGCGGCGGATTGACGAAGTGGGCACGCGCGAGCCGACGATCCAGCGGCAGGGCGCGCAGCGGATCCTGATCCAGGTGCCGGGTATCGGGTCGGCGGCGGAGCTGAAGGAGATCATCGGAACGACCGCGCAGCTAACGTTCAACCCGGTGGTGACGCGGACAGGCGATGCCAATGAGGCGCCGGGGATCGGCAACCAGTTGGTGCCTTCGCTGGATGAGCCGGGGCAGTTTTATGTCATCGAGAGCGCGCCGGTGGTCACCGGTGAGGATCTGGTGGATGCGCAGCCGAGCTTTGATCAGAACGGCAATCCGGCGGTGAATTTCCGGTTCAATACGTCCGGGGCGCGGCGGTTTGGCGATTATACGGCCGAGAATATCGGGCAGCCCTTTGCCATCGTGCTGGATGACGAGGTGGTGAGTGCGCCGGTGATCCAGAGCCATATTCCGGGCGGGTCGGGGATCATCACCGGCAATTTCTCGGTCGAGGAGTCGACCAATCTGGCCGTGCTATTGCGCGCAGGCGCGCTGCCGGCGGAGCTGGTGTTTCTGGAAGAGCGGACGATTGGGCCCGAGTTGGGGCAGGACAGCATTGATGCGGGCAAGGTGGCGACGATTGTCGCCTTTGCCGCGGTGCTGGTGTTCATGGGGCTGAGTTATGGCCTTTTTGGTCTGTTTGCGAATGTGGCGCTGATCATCAATATTGGGCTGATCTTTGGGCTGCTGTCCTTGATCGGGGCGACGCTGACCTTGCCCGGGATCGCCGGGATCGTGCTGACCGTTGGGATGGCGGTGGACGCCAACGTGCTGATCTTTGAGCGCATCCGCGAGGAATTGAAATCGGCGCGCGGGCCTGCGCGTGCGATTGAGTTGGGGTACGAGAAGGCGCTGAGTGCCATTCTGGATGCCAACATCACCACGTTCATCACGGCGGTGATCCTGTTTGCGATGGGGTCGGGGCCGGTGCGGGGCTTTGCCATCACGCTGGGGCTGGGGATCATGACGTCGGTGTTTACGGCGATCTTTGTGACGCGCTTGTTGGTCGTGATGTGGTTTGAACGCCGCCGGCCCAAGACGATTGAGGTGTAGGATGCGGGTAGAGCGACAGCGCAATGCCCGACCTCGGGTGGGCATGCCGACACCGGGTTTGAGCGTGGCCCTTCAAAGCATCCACGACATGTATGCTGCGTGCGACATCTCCGTATGCCCTCCCGGGGGGGAGGTCGGGCATCGCGCTGTCGCGCGGGGGCTTGGTGCAAACGCTGCGCCCAGAGAGGCTTTGCTATGAGACTGAGACTGGTCAAACAGGGCACGTCGTTCGATTTCTTCTCGCGCTGGAAGATGTGGCTGGGGATTTCGGGGCTGCTGATCATACTTGCGGCGGTCAGTTTCCTGCTGCAGGGGCTCAACTATGGCATCGATTTCCGCGGCGGCACCACGGTGCGGACCGAAAGCGCGCAGCCTGTGGATATTGGCCAGTATCGTGATGCGCTGACGCCGCTGGGCCTGGGCGATATCTCGATCACCGAGGTGTTTGACCCGACCTTTGGCCCCGACCAGAACGTGGCGATGATCCGCATTCAGGCGCAGGAAGGCCAGGAGGCGGTCACACCCGAGACCATCCGCGAGGTGCAGGGCGCGCTGGTGGCGGCGGTGCCGGACATGACCTTTCCATCGGTGGAATCTGTCGGCCCGAAAGTGTCGGGCGAGTTGATCCAGACGGCGGCGATTGCCGTCGTGCTCGCCATTGCGGCGGTGCTGGTCTACATTTGGTTGCGGTTCGAATGGCAGTTTGCGCTGGGTGCTGTGGCAGCGTTGGTGCACGACGTGGTGCTGACCATCGGCATCTTTTCCGAGCTGCAGATCAAGTTTGATCTGGCCATTATCGCGGCCCTTCTGACCATCGTGGGCTACAGCTTGAACGACACGGTGGTGGTGTTTGACCGCGTGCGCGAGAACCTGCGCAAGTACAAGAAAAAGCCGCTGAGCGAGGTGCTGAACATCTCGATCAACGAGACGCTGAGCCGGACGGTCATGACGTCGGTTACGACGCTTCTGGCGCTGATCTCTCTTTATATCCTCGGCGGGGACGTGATCCGCGGGTTTGTCTTTGCGATGATCTGGGGTGTGATCGTGGGGACGTATAGTTCCGTCTTTGTGGCGTCGACCATCCTGCTGTGGCTGGGGGTCAAGCGGAACTGGGACAAGGCGGACCCGGCCAACACCGGCAACCAGTTCGGGAACGTGGATGCCTGAGGCGCTGGCCGCGGCCCTGGCGATGCCGGGGCTGTGGGCGATTGGCGCGACCTATCTGCTGGCGGGCGTGGTGCGCGGGTTCACCGGATTTGGCACCGCGTTGATCGTGGTGCCGGTGGCGGGCATATACCTTGAGCCGCTGGCGATCCTGCTGATGATCACGGTGACGGGTGTCATTTCCAATGTCTATCTGGTGCCCCACGCATGGGGGACAGCCGACCGGGGCGAGGTTGGCCTGTTGGCGCTGGGGGCGCTGCCGGGCGTGGTGCTGGGCATGTTCCTTTTGAATTACGTGGAGCCGGTCGCGGTGCGCTGGGTCGTGGCGGCGGTGTCGGCGGTGACGCTGGCGGCGGTGATCTCGGGCTGGCAGTGGCGCGGGCGGTTGCGGGCCAAGGGGTTGGCCACCGTGGGCGGGGCGGCGGGCACGGTGGGCGGGCTGACCGCGCTGACGGGCCCGATTGCCATCATGTTCTATCTTGCCAATGCGCGGCAGGCACAGGCGGTGCGGGCCAACATGATCCTGTTTCTCGCCTCGCTCGATGTGCTGCTGATCGGGAATATGGCGGTGAACGGCGCGCTGACGGCGCAGGGCATCTGGCTGGGCGCGCTGGTGTCGGTGCCCTATATAGCCACGATATTCGTGGGTCAGGCGCTGTTTGACCCCGGGCGCGAGCGGGCGTATCGCATCGCGGCCTATACCATCGCCATTCTGGCCCTGTTGACCGGCCTGCCGATCTGGGAGTGATCCATGCGTTTTACCGAAGTGGACTATACCGACGCCGCCCCTGTCGAGGGCTACGGCCCCGGCTTTTTCCGGATCGGTGGCGAGGTGATCGAGGGTGCTGCGGTCACCGGCCCTGCGGGCACAGGGAAATGGGGCGGGTATGAAGATCTGGACTCGCTGCGCCCGCTTGAAGGGCAGATCGACGTGCTGTTTCTGGGCACGGGGGCCGAGATCGCGCACCCGCCCGGCGGCTTTCGTTCGGCGGTCGAAGCGTTGGGGGTCGGCATCGAGGTGATGGCGTCGCCGGTGGCGGCGCGGACCTACAACGTGCTTCTGAGCGAGGGGCGGCGCGTTGCATTAGCGGTGTTGCCTGTTTGAGAGCGCAGGAGTGGGGGCCAGCCCCCACACAAGGGATTTAGTGGGGGCCAGCCCCCACACCCCCGGAGTTTATCTTGCAAAGTGAAGCAGGGGACTTTTGCCAGTGGTGGCTTTGGGTTAGCCACGGGGCATGACGTTGACTGTGCGCGATCTGGCCGTGGGGCGGGGCGGGGTGCCGTTGCTTGCCGGCGTGAGCTTTGAACTGACCGCCGGGCAGGCCCTGGTGCTGCGCGGGCCGAACGGGTCGGGCAAGACGACGCTGTTGCGCACGCTCGCGGGGTTGCAGCCGCCGCTGGAGGGGTCTGTTGCGGGGGCCGAGGAGCGCATCGCCTATGCCGCCCATGCCGACGGGTTGAAGGGTGCGCTGAGTGTTGCGGAGAATTTGCAGTTCTGGGCGGCGGTGTTCGGGCAGCGGGATATCGCGCCTGCGCTTGAGGCGTTTGATCTGCGCGGGTTGGCGGGGCGGCGGGCGGCGATGCTGTCGGCGGGTCAGAAGCGGCGGTTGGGGCTGGCGCGGCTGATGGTGACGGGGCGGCCGATCTGGGTGCTGGATGAGCCGACCGTGTCGCTGGATACCGCATCTGTTGCGCGCTTTGCCGATGCGGTGCGCGCGCATCTGGCGGGTGGCGGCATGGCGGTGATGGCCACGCATATCGATCTGGGGATCGAGGCCGCCGTACTGGATGTCACGCAGTTTCAGGCCGCGGCTGCGGCGATGGCGCCCGTGGACGAGGCGTTCCTGTGAGGGCGCTGTTTTTCCGTGACCTTGCGCTCGCGCTGCGGGCGGGGGGCGGTTTTGGCCTGGGGCTGGCGTTTTTCCTGATTGTCGTGGTGCTGGTGCCGTTTTCGGTGGGACCGGAGGCGGCGCTGTTGTCGACCATTGCGCCCGGCGTGCTGTGGCTGGGCGCGTTGCTGGCGTGCCTGTTGTCGCTGGACCGGCTGCTGGCGGTGGATTTCGAGGATGGCGCGCTGGACCTGCTGGCCACATCGCCGCTGCCGATGGAGGGGATCGTGGCGGTCAAGGCGCTGGCGCATTGGGTGACCACGGGGCTGCCGCTGGTGGTCGCCGCACCCGTGCTGGGAGTGCTGCTGTCGCTGCCCGGTCCGGGCTATGGCACCGTGGTGCTGAGCCTTGCGCTGGGCACGCCGGCGCTGTCGATGATCGGGGCCTTTGGCGCGGCGCTGACCGTGGGGATCAAGCGCGGTGGGCTGCTTTTGTCGCTGCTGGTGCTGCCGCTCTATGTGCCCACGCTGATCTTTGGCGCAGAGGCCGCGCGGCGGGCGGCGGTGGGGCTGGATCCGACCACACCGCTGATGCTGCTGGCGGGGATCAGCGCGGGGGTTCTGGCGTTGATGCCCTTTGCCGCAGGGGCTGTTTTGCGGGTCAATTTGCGGTAAATCGGACGCAATAAGCGGAGGAGCGATGTCTCTTTGGGAATATGCCAATCCGGTAAAGTTTCTGGGCCTAAGCGAACGGCTGTTGCCGTGGCTGTGGGGGCTGGCAGCGGTGTGTCTGGGCGTCGGGCTGACCTGGGGCTTTTTCTTTACGCCGGATGATTTCCGGCAGGGTGCGTCGGTCAAGATCATCTATCTTCACGTGCCATCGGCGCTGATGGCGATCAACGCGTGGTTCATGATGCTGGCGGCGTCGCTGATCTGGATCGTGCGGCGGCACCACGTGTCGGCGCTGGCGGCGCGGGCTGCGGCCCCGGTGGGCATCGTGATGACGCTGATTGCACTGTTTACCGGCGCGGTCTGGGGCCAGCCGATCTGGGGCACGTGGTGGGTGTGGGACCCGCGGCTGACATCGTTCCTGATCCTGTTCCTGTTCTACCTGGGCTATGTCGCGCTGTGGGAGGCGATCGAGGACCCCGACACCGCGGCGGACCTGACATCGATCCTGTGCCTTGTGGGCACGGTGTTCGCGGTGCTGAGCCGTTATGCGGTGCTGTTCTGGAACCAGGGTTTGCATCAGGGTGCGTCGCTGAGCCTCGACAAGGAAGAGAACGTGGCCGACGTGTTCTATATCCCGCTGTTGGTCTGCATCGCGGGGTTCGTGGCGCTGTTTCTGGCGCTGGTGCTGTACCGCACCGGCACCGAGATCCGGGTGCGCCGGACCCGCGCGCTGATGGCGCGGCAGATGCGGGCGGAGGTGCGCGATGCCTGATTTGGGCAAATACGCCGAGGCGGTGCTGTGGGCCTACGGGGTGTCGTTGCTGTTGATTGCAGCGATCGTGGTGCTGAGCCTGTGGCGCGGACGCCGCGTGCGCGCCGAGATGGAAGAGACGGAGCAGCACAGCGATGGCTAAGCCGCTGATGATCGTGCCGGTGGCGGTCTTTGCGGGCTTTGTCGGGCTGGCGGCGGTGGGCATGTTCACCGGATCGGACGAATTGCCGTCGACCCGCGTGGGCGGGCAGGCGCCCGGCCTGCCAGCCACGGCGCTGGCCGACTACACGCCTGTGATGCCCGAAGATCTCGCGCGCGGGGAGGTCACGCTTGTGAACTTCTGGGCGTCGTGGTGCCCGCCCTGCCGCGCCGAACATCCGCGCCTGTTGCAGATGGCCGCCGAGGGCATGCCGATCATCGGGGTGAACTTTCGCGATCAGGCGGGCAACGCGGCATCCTACCTTGCCGATGATGGCAACCCGTTTGTCGCGGTGTCCTTTGACCCTGATGGCGCAGGTGCGATCGACTGGGGTGTGACCGCGCCGCCCGAGACGTTCATCCTCGACGGTGACGGCACGGTGCTGTTCAGGTTTCAGGGCCCGCTGGTCGGCTCGGATTACGAGCAGCGTTTCCTGCCCGCGCTGGAGGCCGCATTGGCCCAGTGAGCGCGGTGTGTTCGGCGCGTCGGGGGCGAGGGTTTGGGTGATTGCGCGTGACGCCGGGCGCTTGGGTGCAACCTTCGATTGGGGCAATGACACAAAGGCTCAACAAAGCTTGATTGGCAACGGCGCGCGGGGCTGGTTATGTGCTCTGAGTGGCCGCTGCGGCCATCTTTGACCAGCTGACCCAACGGGCGAATGCACTGACCATGACACGACTGATCCTTCGGGGCCTGATGGCTCTTTCGCTTGCTGTAGCTTCCGTTTTCAGCGCGCCCGCCTCGGCGCAGTCGCCGGTGGTGGTGGAGCTGTTTACCTCGCAGGGGTGTTCGTCCTGTCCGCCTGCGGACGCGATGTTGCATGCGCTGGCCGAGCGGGATGACGTGATCGCACTGGCGCTGCATGTGGATTACTGGGACTATATCGGCTGGGCCGATCCGTTTGCTGATCCCGCACATGCGCAGCGGCAGCGTGGATACGCGATGGAGGCCGGGCGCCGGTCGATCTATACGCCGCAGATGATCGTGGGCGGGGTCACGGACATTGTCGGGCACAAGCCGATGAAGTTGGCCAAGGTGATCGCCGAACATGCCGCCCTGCCGCAAACGGTGGCGGTGTCGGCGCGGCGGGACGGTGCTGGCGTCGTGATCGAGGCCGAGGCGCAATCGGCGGGGACGTATCTGGTGCAGATGCTGCGCTATACGCCGCTGCAGACCACGATGATCAAGCGCGGCGAGAACCGCGGGCGCACGCTGGATTATGCCAACGTGACCGAGGGCTGGCAGGTGCTGGCCGAATGGGACGGGGTGGCGCCGCTGGCGCTGCAGGCGGACGCGCCGGGAGACAAGCCTGTGGTGGTGTTGATCCAGGACGGCGCGCATGGGCGCATCCGGGCCGCGACCGTCGTGCGCTGAGGCGCGTATTTCAATCTGAAATCAGGCGGTTGCGGTGTTCGCTCAAAGCCGGTCTTCTGGTGCGCGCCAGCGGCGGGCGACCCAGAACCATTGATCGGGATGCGCGCGGATGCGCGCGCCGAGCCGGTTGTTCATGGCCTGCGTCATGGTCATCGGGTCGGAATGCGGGATCGGGTCCTCGATCACGTTCTCGAAGCTGAGCCCGTCGGGGCGGCGGATGCCGAAGAACGGGATCAGCACCGCGTCAAAGCGCAGGGCAAGCTCGGCGGCGGAGGTGGCGGTTTGCGCCTCTTGTCCGAGAAAATCCAGCAGGGGCTGGCCTTGGGCGTGTTGGTCAAAGAGCAGGACAAGCTGGCCGCCGCCTTTGAGGTGGCGCACGAAGCCCGCGGTGCCGCGGCGCCCCTGGGCAAAGACCGGGCCGCCGAAGGCCTGCATGGTGCGCACGTAGTGGTCGTTGAAATAGGGGTTTTTCATTTCGCGGTAGAGACCGCCCACGGCATAGCCGCGCGCGACCAGCGCGGCGCGGACGGCCTCGTAATTGCCGAAATGGCCGGTGACGAGGATCACGGGGCGGTCTGCTGCTGCGGCCTGTTCGAGGGCGGCGAGGCCCGGGCCGGTGATGTCGGCGGTTTTCTGGCGGGCGAGGAAGGCGCGGGTCGAGTAGTTTTCAATGAGGGTGCGGCCCGCGTTGTTGAGGCTGGCGCGTGCGATGCGGTCCTTTTCGGCCTCGGGCAGGTGCGGCAGGGCAAAGTCCACGTGGGCGCGGGCGCGTTTGAGGTAGCCCGCGAGCGGACCCACCAGCCGGGACATGGCCCAGCCCATGAAGCGGATGCGGGGGCCATAGGGCAGCGACAGCGCGGCACCGATGAGGCCGCGCGCGATCAGGTCGGTGCCGCGGTAGAACGCCTTGGTCAGCGGCGGCAATGTGGCGGGGTCCTGACGCATGGACGGGCCTGTGGCTGTGATCGAACCTGGGTTCTAAAGCGCGGGGCGCGCGATCACAAGCGGCGGGGCTAGTCGTCTTCGTCTTCGGTGATCAGCATCAGTTCGCCGCGTTGTTCGAGGTCGCGGATGGTTTGCACGATGGTGGCCATCGCCTCTTCGGTTTCGGCGGGTTTGGGCGTGCCCTTTTCGCCGATCTCTTCGCGCAGCTGGTCGGCCATGCGGGCCGACATGTTGGTGAGGATGTATTCGGACGCCTCGCCCATGCCTGCAGCGTCGGCCCCGGCGAGCGCGGTGACCAGCGCGGCCTGATCGATGTCGCGCAGGATACGGGGGATATCGCGGACGGCGATGCGTTTGGGGATGTTGGCGAAGGTGAAGATTGCCTTGCGCACGGCGTTGGCGAACCCTTCGTCCTTTTCGTCGAGGCCTGTGAGCACATCGTCGCGGGTGGCGGCGCGGGACGAGTTGAGGATGGCGCCCACGCGTTCCACCGGCCCTTCGTCAAAGGCGCGCAGGGGGCGGGCGGCCAGCTGGCTGGCCAGCGACAGGCCGATGCGGTCGACGGCGTCGGGGGTGACGACGCTGGTCTGGCTGACGGCGTAGGTGATCTGGCGGGCGCGGGGGCCGGGCAGGTTGCCCAGAAGCTCGGCGGCCTTTTTCACGTCAAGCTTGGACAGCATGACGGCGGCGACTTCGATGCTTTCGTCTTCGAGCACCTTGGTCAACTCGTCATTGCCCATCTCCTTGATCCGGGCCCAGGGGTCGCCCGCCTCGCGCACCCCGGCCTCCTTGCGGAGGCGGGCGGCGGTCTGGGGGCTGATCTTGCCATCGAGCGCGTCAAGCGCGCCGGCCATGCCGCCGGGAAAGGACAGGCCGATGCGTTCCACCTCGGCGGTGAATTCCTCGACCACTTCGGCAAGGGTGTCTCGGTCGACGGTGCGCATCTGGCCCATCGCCTTGGTCAGTTCGGCCTGCAATTCCTCTGGCAAGTCTTCGAGCGGGATATCGGCGCCTTCGTTGACCAGAAGGCGGACCACGATGGCGGCCTTGGCCTTGCGCGAGAGCTGATGGGCGCCAAGTGCTGTGCCGCCGCGGGTCGCCGGAAGGCCACCTGCGGCGGGGGGTGGTAAAAGTGCTGTCATGTCCTGCCTCGGAACGGTTTTGTCCTTAACTGGCAGGCAAAGGTTGAGAATCCTTTAGTGGGACAGCGGTTTCAGTAGCTGTAGGTGGTCCCGCTTTCGATGGCGCGGCGCAGCGAGACCTCGGACCATGTGCCGGTGCCGCCGCGGGCCACGATTTCATCCAGTTGGGCGCGCGCGGCATCGGTTTTGCCCGCGGTCACATAGCCCTGACCCATGTAGGAGCGGGCGAGGATGTTGTCGGGGTTCAGGGCGATGGCCTCTTGGTAGTAGGCTTCGGCCTCGGCCAGTTTGCCCAGCTTGCGCGCGGTAAAGCCGCGATAGGTCATCACCTGATCCGACGCCTGGTTGGGCATCTGGTCGAGCACGGTGATCGCGTCGTCATAGCGGCCTGCATAGGCGAGTTCGCGCACCGCCTTATAGAGGGTGTCTTCGCCCAGATAGCCGGTGCGGTCGGGGCGGATGCACTTGCGGATATTTGCGTCCCAGACGCCGTTCACGGGCTGGGAAAAGCGAACCCATTTGCCGATCTCGGGGTCCCACTGGCGGGCCTGAAAGCAGTCCTTGGTGGTCTGGGTCTGTTTCGGCGGCTCGTCGCTGCCCTTGGCATTGGCCAGCGTGGGCAGGGCGAGCGTCGGCAGGGCGAGGGCGGTGGTCAGGATCAGGGTGCGCAGCATGGGATGTCCTCCGGGGTTGGTGCGTTGCATGACGTATCAACCCGGCTGGGGCGGGATTTATTCGGTACAAATTTTCGGAAGGGGTCAAAGGGTCCCGGCCGAGGGAAAACAGGCCGGGACGAAAAGGCGTCAGCTTGTGGTCGGCACGCAGGTGTTCGAC
>JBCBCR010000113.1:0-10669 GCA_038530495.1 Pseudomonadota bacterium
GTAGGGGATCAGCGTGGATACCGGACCAAACGCTTCGGTTTGGTGAACAATCGCCGCAGCGTCCGGGTCATCGCAGCGATAGAGCATTGGCGGCAGAAAGGCGCCGGGCATGTCCGACACGACGTCCGGATGGCCAAACACCCGCTCGGCCTCTTGCCCGATCTGGTCCGCGGCGCGCAACACGTCCTGCTTTTGCGCGGCGGACACCAGTGCACCCATGCGCGTGTCGGGATCACGCGGATCGCCAACGGTCATTCCGGTCAGCGCCTTGATCAGCGCATCCTGCAGGGGTTCCAAAGTCGCCTCTGGCACCATGATGCGCCGGATCGCGGTGCATTTTTGCCCCGCCTTCACGGTAATCTCGCGCACGGCCTCTTTCACAAATAAATCGAATTCCGGCGTACCTGGCGCTGCGTCGCGCCCAAGAACCGACGCGTTGAGGCTGTCCTGCTCTGCGGTGAACGGCACCGCATTGGCCAGCAGGCCTGGGTGGCTGCGCAGCCGAAGCCCCGTTGCCGCGGACCCGGTGAAGGTCACGATATCCTGCCCTTGCAGATGATCAAACAGATCGCCAATACCACCCGCCACCAGTTGCAGCGCGCCGTCCGGCACCAGACCGCTGTCGATGATGAGACGCACACACGCCTCGGTCACGTAGGACGTCGATGTGGCGGGCTTTATGATCGCAGGCATCCCGGCAAGCCATGTGGGCGCGAGCTTTTCCAGCATGCCCCAGACCGGAAAGTTGTAGGCGTTGATGTGGACCGCAACGCCCTGACGTGGGGTGCAGATATGCTGCCCCTGAAACTGACCCGACCGCCCGAGCATCTCGGGCGCCCCATCAAGGTAGACGTGCCCATCCGGCATCTCGCGCCGCCCCTTCGAGGCATAGACCAACATGGTGCCAATGCCGCCATCGACGTCGATCAGGTGGTCTTTGGCCGTGGCGCCTGTGTCAAAGCTGAGATCGTACAGCGCCTCGCGGTGCGCGCGCAGATGCAGGGCCACGGCCTTGAGCATACGCGCACGGTCGTGAAACCCCATGGCGCGCAGCGCCGGACCGCCACGGCTGATGGCAAAGTCGCGCATTGCCGCCATATCCAAACGTGCACCGCCTGCGCGGGCAATGATCTTGCCGGTAATGGCGCTTTCAATCTCGCGCGCGTCCGATCCGGGACCCACCCAAGCGCCCATTGCGAAACTGTGAACAGGGCGCATGGGCGGCTCCTAGTGTAGATCGTAGTCGATGGAAATGTGGTCGGTGGTCGGGTGGCTTTGACAGGTCAGAATGTAACCTGCGGTTACCTCGTAATCCTCGAGCGCGTGATTGCTGCGCATCTCGGCGGCACCTTCAGTGACGCGCGCCTTGCAGGTTGAACACACCCCGGCCTTGCAGGCATAAGGCGCATCAAGCCGCGCGGCGATCGCTGCATCCAGCAGCGATTGCCCCGGTTCCAGCGGAACGACGTGCGCGGTGCCATCGATGGTGACAGATATTTCGGCCGTGCGCGCGGTATCGGTCATGACCTTGGACTGCGCCAACCGCCCCTGTTGGCTGGCACCAAACAGTTCCATGCGGATTTGATCCTTTGCCATGCCATGCTCCTGCAGGGCGGCGGATATGGCCAGCATCATTGGCTCGGGTCCGCAGATCAGGGCCTGATCGACCGACGCGATATTGATCCACGATTTGAACAGCGCCGCGCATTTGTCACCGTCGATCCGGCCGGAAAACAGGTCGATGTCCTGCCCCGTCTCCAGCACGTGGATCAACGTCAACCGTCCCATGTGCTGGTTCTTGAGGCTTTCGAGTTCCTCGCGGAACATGATCGTGTGCACTGCGCGATTGGCGTAGATCAGGGTAAATCGGCTGTCCGGCTCGCGCGAAAGCACGGTGCGCAGGATCGACAGGATGGGTGTGATCCCGGACCCCCCGGCGAAAGCCAGATAATGCCGCGGGACGCCTGTCAAAGGTGTGTGAAATTTTCCGACAGGCGGCATTGCCTCAAGCCGGTCGCCGACCGCAAGTTCGGTATTTGCAAAAGTGGAAAACGCGCCGCCTTTGACACGCTTGATCCCGACCTGCAACACGCCGTCATCCAGACCCGCGCAAATCGAATAATTCCGCCGCACCTCGACCCCGTCAAAATCGCGCCGAAAGGTCAGGTACTGTCCTTGGACAAAGTGGAAAGCTTCGGGGTCATCGGGCGCCAGCGTCAACACAACCGCGTCGCGGATCGTGCGATGGATATCTGTGACAGTGAGGGGCAGGAACCGGGTCATATGCACTTGAAATAGTCAAAGGGCTCGAGACAGTCGGTGCAGCGCCACTGCGCCTTGCACGGGGTCGAGCCGAACTGACTGATCTGCTCGACGTTTCGCGATTTGCACAGCGGGCAATGCGCGGGCCCACCTGCGGCTTGCGGCGGTGCGATGCCGTATGCTTCGAGCTTGGCCCGGCCTGCGTCGGTGATCCAGTCGGTGGTCCAGGGCGGGGCGATCTGCCGGGTGATCTTGATCTGCTCGATGCCGTGGGCGCGCAGGGTCTGTTCCACGTCCATCTCGATCACGGCAGTGGCGGGACAGCCCGAATAGGTTGGTGTCAGAGTGACGTTCAGCGTGTCGCCCTGCCAGGACACATCGCGAATGATGCCAAGGTCCACAAGCGCGAGCACCGGAATTTCCGGGTCGGGAACGTCAGACAGCCAGTCCCACACCTGTGCGATATCCGGCAACAGGTTTACCATGTCGCGTCCGGATAGTTTCGCGGCAGCACTTGCATTGTTGCAAGCATGTGCCCGAGGTGTTCGCTGTGTCGGTCCCCGGTCTTGCCACCGAGATGTGCGAAATCGCTGTCGGGCTTTTGCAATGTCGCCTCGGCCAGGGCTGGTTGCACATGCGCATCAAACCCTGCGCGCAACGCGCCGACATCCGTAAGATCGTCATCATCGGTGGTGAACATCTCGCCCACATAAGACCACAGCCGATCAAGTGCCCCTTGCATCCGCGCGTTGCTTTCGTCTGTCCCATCGCCAAGCGCGATCACCGTCTCGGTCGACCGCTCGCGGTGGTAGGTGACTTCCTTCAGCGACTTTTGCGCGATGGCGCTGATCTCTGCATCGGGGTGCGTGGTCAGGGCTGTCAGCGCTTCGAAATGCCATGCGTCGAACAGGAACTGGCGCATCGTTGTCACTGCAAAGTCGCGATTTGGCTGTTCGACCAACAGCACATTGCGGAAATCCCAGGCGTCCCTGTGGAATGCGAGCCTGTCGGCGTCGCGATCCTGTCCTTCGCGCTGACCGGCGAGACCCAGCCAAAGCTGCGTCTGACCGATCAGGTCCAGCGCAATATTGGCAAGTGCGATGTCTTCTTCGAGCGCGGGGGCGTGGCCGCACCATTCCGACAGGCGCTGGCCCAGAACCAGCGTGTTGTCGCCCATCCGTATTAGTCCTGCGACGCTCACATCGGGCCTACGTCGTCGGGGATGTCGAAGAAGGTGGGATGGCGATAGATCTTGTCCTCGGCCGGGTCAAACAGCGCATCCTTGTCGCCCGGATCGGACGCGGTGATCTGTGCGGCAGGCACAACCCAGATGCTGACGCCCTCTTTGCGGCGGGTGTACACGTCGCGGGCATTTTGCAATGCGTGCGCGGCGTCGGCGGCGTGCAGCGAGCCAACGTGCCGGTGGCTTAACCCGTGTTGACCACGGATGAACACTTCCCACAGGGGCCATTCGGCGGACATGCGATTACTCCGCCGCGAGTTTGCGGCTGCGTTTCTTGGCGGCGTGGGCGAGGCGGGCCTCGCGCACCCATGCGCCATCATCCCATGCCTTTTGTCGCGCTTCGATGCGTTCGACTGAACAGGGGCCGTTGCCTTTGAGCACCTCAAAGAATTCGGTCCAGTCCGGTTCGGTAAAGTCGTAGCCGCCCTTTTCATCGTTCCAGCAAAGATCGGGATCGGGCACCGTAAGGCCGAGATATTCCGCCTGTGGCACGGTCGCATCGACGAATTTCTGGCGCAGTTCGTCATTGCTGTTCATCTTGATTTTCCAGGCCATGGATTGCGCGGAATGCACGCTGTCGGCGTCAGACGGGCCGAACATCATCAGCGCAGGATACCAGAAACGGTTGAGCGCATCCTGTGCCATGCGTTTCTGCGCGGCGGTCCCGTTGGCCATCTTCATCATGACATCGAAGCCTTGGCGTTGGTGGAACGATTCCTCTTTGCAGATGCGCACCATCGCGCGGGCATAGGGACCGTAGGATGTGCGTTGCAGCGGGACCTGGTTCATGATCGCGGCGCCGTCAACCAGCCAGCCGACGGCCCCCATGTCAGCCCATGTGAGCGTGGGATAGGCGAAGATCGACGAAAATTTCATCCGCCCATCGAGCAGCATTTCCGTCAGCTCATCACGGCTGACGCCCAGCGTTTCCGCGGCGCAATAGAGGTAAAGACCGTGCCCGGCCTCGTCCTGTACCTTGGCCAGCAGGATTGCCTTGCGTTCAAGGCTGGGGGCGCGGGTGATCCAGTTGCCTTCGGGCAATTGGCCGACGATTTCGCTGTGTGCGTGCTGGCCGATCTGCCGGATCAGCGTCTTGCGATAGCCTGCTGGCATCCAATCCTTGGGTTCGACCTTTTCACCCGCGTCTATGCGGGCCTGAAATGCGGCAAGCTTGTCCGGATCGTCCTGGCTTGCCTCGGATGTGATCATCTGAGCGTACATGGCTGCGCCTCCTGTCGTGCAGATATCAGGCGGGGCGGGGCTGCGGCAAGAAAATTGTTACGAATTTGTCGCGATATGAAGAAATTATGTAACGCGATGCCTCATCAAGCGCCACCCTGCGGGCGCGCGCTTTCTTCGGTGGGACGTGAAAAAGGCCAGGTGGCGGTATGCGCACCTGGCCTTTTTGCGGGGGTTATGTCCTGTCAGCCGCCGAAATCGTCGAGCATGATGTCTTCACGGTCCACGCCGAGATCCAGCAGCATGTTGATGCAGGACTGGTTCATCATGGGCGGGCCGCACATATAGAATTCGCAGTCTTCGGGCGCTGAATGATCCTTGAGGTATTCATCGTGCAGCACGTTGTGGATAAAGCCGGTGTAACCGGTCCATTCATCCTCGGGCATCGCGTCTGATAGGGCGACGTGCCAAGTGAAATTCGGGAACTCGGCGGCGAGTTCGTCGAAATCCTCGACAAAGAACATCTCTTTCTTGGACCGTGCGCCGTACCAGAACGTGATCTTGCGATCGCGGTTTTTCAGGCGCTTGAGTTGGTCAAAGATGTGGCTGCGCATGGGCGCCATGCCTGCGCCGCCGCCGATGAACACCATTTCCTTTTGCGTGTCGCGGGCAAAGAATTCGCCGAATGGGCCTGAAATGGTGACCTTGTCGCCGGGTTTAAGGTTGAAGATGTAGCTCGACATCTGTCCCGGTGGGATACCGTCCGATCCGGGCGGGGGCGAGGCCACGCGCACATTCAGCATGATCAGCCCCTTTTCCTCGGGGTAGTTGGCCATGGAATAGGCACGCTCGATCGGTTCGGCGACGGTGGACTTGTACTGCCACAGGTTAAACCGATCCCAGTCTTCGCGATATTCTTCCTGCACGTCGAAGTCTTCGTAGGACAGGGCGTGTGCGGGCGCTTCGATCTGGATGTAGCCACCGGCGCGGAAGTTGACATCTTCGCCTTCGGGCAGTTCCAGCACGAGGTTCTTGATGAAGGTGGCCACGTTTTCGTTGGACCGGACGGTGCATTCCCATTTCTTGACGCCGAACACCTCTTCGGGGACTTCGACTTCCATATCCTGTTTCACCGCGACCTGGCAGGACAGGCGGTCACCGCAGGACGCCTCGCGCTTGGTGATGTGGCTTTCTTCGGTGGGCAGGATCGACCCGCCGCCGGAATGGATGCGCACGCGGCATTGCGCGCAGGTGCCGCCACCGCCACAGGCCGAGGGCACGAACAGCTTTTGTTCGGCGAGCGTCTGCAACAGCTTGCCACCGGCGGGCACGCTGATGGTCTTTTCGCCGTTGATCGTGATGTTGACGTTGCCCGACGATACCAGCCGCGAGCGCGCGGCCAGGATCACGGTGACCAGCGCCAGCACGATCAGGGTGAACAGAAGAATGCCGAGTGAGAAAGTTGCCATTTGTAACCTCTCAGAGTTTCACGCCGGAGAAGGACATGAAGGCCATCGCCATCAGCCCCGCGGTGATGAAGGTGATCCCAAGGCCCTGCAGGCCGTCGGGGATGTCAGAGTATTTCAGCTTTTCGCGTACGCCCGCCATCGCGGTGATCGCCAGCGCCCAGCCAAAGCCGGACGAGATGCCGTAGGTCACGCTTTCGGCAAAGTCATAGCTGCGTTCGACCATGAACAGCGACCCGCCGAGGATGGCGCAGTTCACCGTGATGAGCGGCAGGAACACACCCAGCGCGTTGTAGAGCGGCGGAAAGTACTTATCGAGCACCATCTCGAGGATCTGCACCAAGGCCGCGATGACGCCGATGTAGGAGATCAGGCCCAGAAACGTCAGATCCACGTCGGTGAACCCGGCCCAGGACAGGGCCCCGGGCGCCAGCAGATAGTTCAGGATCAGGTTGTTCGCGGGCACCGTGATCGCCTGCACGATCATGACCGAAATCCCGAGACCGATAGCTGTCGAAATCTTCTTGGACACGGCGATGAACGTGCACATGCCCAGAAAGAACGACAGCGCGAGGTTCTCGACAAAGATGGCCTTAACGGCGAGGGAGAGGAGCTCTTCCATCAGTGGGCCTCGACCGATTGGATTTTGTATTCACGTTCTTCGACTTGCGCGGGCTTCCATGTGCGGAAGGCCCAGATGATCAGCCCGATGATAAAGAACGCCGAAGGTGGCAGAAGCAGCATCCCGTTGGGCACGTACCAGCCACCGTTGTTCACGGTCTCGAGGATGGTGATGCCGAAGAGGCTGCCCGCACCAAACAGCTCGCGGATCACGCCGACCAGCATCAGGATCAGGCCATAGCCCAGTCCGTTGCCGACCCCGTCGATAAAGCTTTCGATAGGCGGGTTTTTCATCGCAAACGCTTCGGCGCGGCCCATTACGATGCAGTTGGTGATGATCAGGCCCACGAACACCGACAGTGTCTTGGAAATCTCAAAGGCAAACGCCTTCAGCAACTGATCCACCAGGATCACGAGGCTCGCGATTACCACCATCTGCACAATAATTCGGATCGATCCGGGGATCTGGTTGCGGATCATCGAGATGAACATAGACGAAAAACCGGTGACAAAGATCACCGCGATGGACATCACGAACGCCACCTGCAGCGACGAGGTCACCGCAAGCGCCGAACAGATACCCAGCACCTGCAAGGTGATCGGGTTGTTGTCGACCAGCGGGTCAACCAGCATCTCTCTGCGTTTATGCGCCATTACACGTTCCCCGCTTTGAGGTTGTCGAGGAACGGACCGTAGCCGCGTTCGCCCATCCAGAATTTGACAAGGTTGTCGACACCGACCGAAGTCAGCGTTGCCCCCGCCAGCGCGTCGATGTGGTAGTCGTCGCCTGCGGGCGGTGCTGTCTTGGCCACGGTGATCTGCAGTGTACCGCTGTCATCCTCAAGCCGCTTGCCGGACCACTGCGCCTTCCAGCGCGGGTTGTCGACCTCGGCGCCCAGGCCCGGGGTTTCGGCGTGTTCGTAGAATTGCAGGCCAAAGATGTCGTTGCCGTTCTCTTCGAGCGCGATAAAGCCGTAAAGCGTCGACCACAGGCCATAGCCGTGGATCGGCAGGATCACCTTGTCGACGTCACCGGCGTCGTCGCGCAGCAGGTAGACGGTGACGAACATGCTTTGCCGTCCGATGCCGGCCGGATCATCTTCGAGCGCGACGGATGTTGCCGGATCATCGGCGGCAGCGCGGTCGTCGAAATTGGCCGGATCGAACTGGTCGGTGAAGGTGCCTGTGTTCAGGTCCAGCACCCGCGGTTCAAACGCGCCAAACGCTTCCAGCACGTCAACGCCAGGTTCATAGATGCCCGCCACTTGCAGGATGTTGATCTGCTTGTCCTTGAGCGCGTTCACCGACTGCAGTGGGCGCAGGGCCACGGCCGCGGCAGACACCACCATCGACGCCACCAGGCAAACAGCCACCGCGACAAAGATCGTCTTGGGGACCGAGTCCGGAGAGAGTTCGAGAAACCGGCGGATCGCGCCCTTGTTGTCGTCAGGCATAGCGCTTGGCCCTCCGCTTGATGTTTGCCTGCACGACAAAGTGGTCGATCAGCGGGGCAAAGACGTTGCCGAACAGGATGGCGAGCATCATGCCTTCGGGGAAGGCCGGGTTGATCACGCGGATCATGACCACCATCACACCGATCAAGGCGCCGTAGATATAGCGGCCCATATTGGTGTGCGCGCCCGACACAGGTTCTGTCACCATGAAGACAAGGCCAAAGGCGTATCCGCCCAACACCAGATGCCAGTACCACGGCATCGCGAACATCGGGTTTGTGTCCGATCCAATTGCGTTCAGCAGCAAGGTAAAGGCGATCATGCCGCCCAGACAGCCGACCACCATGCGGTAATTCGCAATCCGCGTGGCAAGCAGGAACACCAGCCCCAAGGCCGCCGCGAGGGTCGAGGTTTCGCCCATGGAGCCCGGCACCACGCCAATGAAGCTGTCCCACCACGTCATGCCGCGGGCCGCGAGTTCCTGAAACCCGTCGGCGGCGGACACGGCCAGGGCGGTCGCGCCGGTATACCCGTCAACGGGCACCCACACACTGTCGCCGGACATCTGCGCGGGGTAGGCAAAGTACAAAAACGCCCGCCCGGTCAGCGCCGGGTTGAGGAAGTTCTTGCCGGTTCCGCCAAACACTTCCTTGCCAATCACCACGCCAAAGATGATGCCAAGCGCCACCTGCCACAGCGGCGTCGTGGCGGGCACGATCAGGGTGTAGAGCATGGAGGTGACAAGGAACCCCTCGTTCACCTCGTGTTTGCGAATGGTGGCAAAGATCACCTCGAAAACGCCACCGGCGACCAGTGTCGTGATGTAGATCGGCAGGAAATACATCAGCCCGTGCATCATGTTGGCAAATGGGTTCGCGGGGTTAAAGCCGATGCCCAGCCCGCCAATGATCGCGGCGCGCCAGCCCGACGGTTCAAAGTCCTGCAGCGCGAGGTTGGTCTGATATCCGGTGTTATAGAGCGCCATCATGATGCAGGGCACTGTGGCCAGCACCACGTATGTCATGATCCGCTTCATATCGATGTACGACCGCGCGTGCGGGGCGGCGGTCGTCACCGTCTTGGGCGTATAAAGGAAGCTCTCGACCATTTCGTAGAGAGGGAAATACTTCTCCCACTTGCCGCCCTTTTCGAAATGAGGCTCGATTCCGTCAAAGAAGCTGCGCATTCCCATGCCTCAGCCCTCCTTTTCAATCTTGGTCAGGCAGTCGCGCAGGGCGAGGCCGTATTCGTATTTGGCAGGGCAGGCGAACGCGCACAGCCCGAGATCTTCTTCGTCCAGTTCCAGCGCGCCAAGTTGCTGGGCGACGTCGGTGTCCATCACCAGCATCGCGCGCAACAGTTGCGTGGGCAGGAAATCCTGCGGCATCAGCCCTTCGAACGTGCCAAGTGGCACCATCGCGCGACGCCCGCCGTTCAGGTTCGATGTCAGCGCAAAGGTCGGTTTCGACAGCACCTTGGTCAGGGTCGAGCCCAGAACCGGCTGCACCGCGTATTTTTCAAACATGGGCCGGATCCAGCCCATCGGGATCTGCTTGTGATCCTCTTCGATGATGGTGATCTGGCGCGCATAGCGGCCCAGATAGGCGTCGTTACCCGCACCTGCGCGACCACTAAGCACAGAGCCTGAAATCAGGCGCACCGGCACGTCATCGGGCCGATCGGCTTCGGTCAAATCGGTCATCGACGCGCCCATGATTGTGCGCACCAGCCGCGGGTCGGCGCAGCGCGGGCCGGCGAGGGCAATCACGACCGACGGATCATAGCGCCCGGTGCGCATCAGACGCCCGATGATCAGCACGTCCTGATAGCTGATCGTCCACACCACCTTGTCGCCTGAAATGGGCTCCAGAAAGTGGATATGCGTCCCGGCCAGACCCGCCGGGTGCGGGCCGGAAAATGTCGCAACGTCGGTCCCGTCCGCGCTCGGCACTGCGGCGCCGGTTTCGTGGCATAGATAGGTCTTGCCCTCGGTCAGCCGCGAGATGGCTTCGAGGCCCGCGACAAAGGCGTCAGGTTCCGCCGCGATGATCGGTGCGGGGTCGGCGGATAACGGTTCGGTATCCATCGCCGTCACCAGAATCGCCGCGGGGCGGTCCGTGGTCATCGGCACCTTGGAGTAGGGGCGCGTTCGAAACGCCGTCCAAACTCCTGCGGCACAAAGTCGCTCGACCAATCCATCGACCGTCGACACATCGCCCACAGCGCTGAAATCCACCGACTCGGCAGCGCTGTCATCGACGTCGATTTCAATCGAAATCAGCTTGCGACGGGCGCCCCGATTGATCGCGCGCACGCGGCCTGCGGCAGGCGATACGATCATCGCTTCGGGGTTGTCCTTGTGATGCATCACCGGCGTGCCAGCGCCCACAACGTCCCCTTCTGCAACGAGAATTCGGGGTTTCAGGCCGATGTAGTCATCGCCG
>JBCBCR010000114.1:0-10638 GCA_038530495.1 Pseudomonadota bacterium
CTTGGGGATCGTGCCCGCTGCTTCCCAGTCGCGCGCGTGCGGTGCAATCTCGGCCTGCCCAAACTGAAAGGCCATGTCAAAGATCGCCGATTGTTCTTCGGTCAGTGCAAAATCCATCTGTATCCTCCCTTGGGGGATGCTCTACGGCCCGATCCTTGCAGGACTATTGCAGCGCGTCGCCACCGGTCGCGGCATAAAGCTCGGCCAGACTGCGTTCTTTCTGGCCCAGCACTTCGAGCGCCTCGGCCTCGCTTTCCAGGATGCAGGCGATAACGGCATCCACATCCTCCCACGACCGGGTGATCAGCGCGCTCATCTCGCGCGCGACGGGGCCGGGGGCCAGATACACGATCAACGACTGCGCCCCGGGACCGGCGAGGTGATCGGCCTTGGCCGCCTGCAATTCCATGACCGCGGCAAAGTCGCGTTCGTAATCGGTCAGGGCGGTCAGATCGACCAGCTGCTTTTGTCCGGGCGAAAAGTCGGGATGCGCCGCATATTCGCCAAAGACGCGCATGGTATCGGCCACGCGCGCCATCCCTTCGTACCGGACCACGACCAGACCGCGTTCCGGGAAAATGCGAAAATCAAGCGGCATCTATTCCATCGGTTTGAAGTTGAATTCCCCGCCTTCCTTGATGCCGGAAGGCCAGCGCGATGTCACGGTTTTCGTGCGCGTATAGAACTTGAATGCATCGGGGCCGTGTTGGTTCAGATCGCCAAAGACCGATTTCTTCCAGCCGCCAAAGGTGTGATAGGCGAGCGGCACCGGGATCGGCACGTTGATCCCGATCATGCCCACGTTGACCCGGGCGGCAAAATCGCGCGCCGCATCGCCGTCGCGGGTAAAGATCGCGGTGCCGTTGCCGTATTCATGGTCCATCGCGAGCCCCAGCGCCTCTTCATAGCTTTGCGCGCGAACCGTTGACAGGACCGGGCCAAAGATCTCGGTCTTGTAGATGTCCATGTCCTTGGTGACATTGTCAAAAAGGTGCGGGCCTACGAAAAACCCGTCCTCATAGCCTTGCAGGGCAAAGCCGCGCCCGTCGACCACCAGCTTGGCACCCTGATCCACACCCGACTGCACCAGCCGTTCGATATTGGCCTTGGCCGCCGCCGTCACCACGGGTCCGTAATCCACGTCCGTCCCGGCGGTATAGGGGCCAACTTTCAGCTTTTCGATCCGGGGCACCAGCTTTTCGATCAACCGGTCGGCGGTCTCGTCCCCCACGGGCACCGCGACCGAGATCGCCATGCACCGCTCGCCCGCAGCACCGTACCCGGCACCCACCAGCGCGTCCGCAGCCTGATCCATGTCCGCATCGGGCATGATGATCATGTGGTTCTTGGCCCCACCAAAACACTGCACGCGCTTGCCGTTGGCACAGCCGGTGCCATAGATGTACTCGGCAATCGGCGTCGACCCGACAAAGCCGATGCTCTGCACCACCGGATGATGCAACAGCGCATCCACCGCTTCCTTGTCCCCGTTCACGACTTGCAGGATGCCCTTGGGCAGGCCCGCTTCCTCCATCAGTTCGGCTAGCATCAGCGGCACCGACGGATCGCGTTCGGACGGCTTCAGGATAAACGCATTCCCGCAGGCAATCGCGGGCGCAAACATCCACATCGGGATCATCGCAGGAAAGTTGAACGGCGTGATCCCCGCCGTCACACCCAAGGGCTGGCGCATGGAATACATGTCGATGCCGGGCCCCGCACTGTCGGTAAACTCGCCCTTCAGCATCTGCGGCGCGCCGATGCAGTATTCCACGACCTCCAGACCGCGCTGCACGTCGCCTGCCGCATCCGGCAGCGTCTTGCCATGCTCGCGGCTCAGCGCTTCGGCCAGCTTGTCCATGTCGCGGTTCAGAAGATCCACGAACTTCATCAGCACCCGCGCACGCCGCTGCGGGTTCACCGCGCCCCACGCGGGCTGGGCGGCGGCGGCAATCTCGACCGCGCGGCCCACCTCGTCGGTCGACGCCAGCGGGACCTGCGCTTGCACCTCGCCTGTGGCAGGGTTCATCACATCGGCAAACCGGCCCGAGGTCCCGGCCACATGCGCGCCGTCCATGTAATGTGTCAGTTCCTGCATCTCATCCTCCCACAACTCCGTTGGCGTTTGTATAGTCTGGCAAAATCGCGGGCAAAAGGGGCAGGGCGACAAAATCGCCTCGCCAAAACTCAAGCCGCACGCGCAAGTCCGCCCGCAGCGCCGCACCGGTTCGCAAAACTTGACAGACAGCGGTCCCCGGCCAACCTTAGGGTTACGGACCCACCCAGCGGAGATTGCCATGCAGGTCTTGCAAATTCTCAAAACCAAATCGGACGAAGGCGTGGTCACCGTGACCCCCGGCACCAGCGTGGCCCAGGCCGCCAAGGTGCTGGCCGACAAACGCATCGGCACCGTGGTCGTGTCGTCCGATGGCGAACGCGCTGACGGCATCCTGTCGGAACGCGACATCGTGCGCGAACTGGGCAAACGCGGGGCAGGGGTGATGCAGGACAAGGTCGAAACCCTGATGACCGCAAACCTCGTGACCTGCGGACGCGCGCAAACCGCCGACGACGTGCTGACGATGATGACCGATGGCCGCTTTCGCCACATGCCGGTGGTCGAGGATGGCAAGCTTGTGGGCCTCATCACCCTCGGCGACGTGGTCAAGGCGCGGCTGCGCGAACTGGCGCATGAAAACGACGCCCTGCAGGGGATGATCATGGGCCACTGACGCCCCCGGCTTGCAATCACGCACGGATAATGCTCGATACGTCCCCGAACACGATCACGGAGCCGCGTCATGCGCATTGGCCTCTATCCCGGCACCTTTGACCCCATCACCCTGGGCCACATGGACATCATCCGGCGCGCCTCGCCCATGGTGGACCGTCTGGTGATCGGCGTGGCGATCAACCGCGACAAGGGCCCGCTCTTTTCGCTCGAAGAACGCGTGGCCATGATCGAGGCCGAATGCGCCAAGCTCTCTGCACAGACCGGGACCGAAATTGTCGCCCACCCGTTCGAAAACCTCCTGATCGACTGCGCCCGCGACGTGGGTGCCCAGATCATCATCCGCGGCCTGCGCGCCGTGGCCGATTTCGAATACGAATTCCAGATGGTCGGCATGAACCGCAAACTCGACGACACCGTCGAAACCGTGTTCCTCATGGCCGAGGCCGAACACCAGGCCATCGCCTCCAAACTGGTCAAGGAAATCGCGCGGCTCGGCGGCGACGTGTCGAAATTCGTCCCGCCCGCGGTGCGCGACGCGCTCATCGCCCGCTTTGGTTAGGCGCAAAAGCCACACTTTCTACCATATGTAGTCAAATACACCGCAATCGTGTATTTTTGCGCCCGTCTGTGCTATGCCCTGTGGATAAAATAAGAACAGGCAGCAAACGACAGCGGGGCTCAAATGGACGCAGATTCCAAGCTTCAGCATAAAATCAACAAAAGCTACGTGCGCATCGTCGTGACCTATTTCGTGGTCTTCGCGTACACCGTCTCGGCAGTGGGCATCACTATCTACCTCTTTACCCAAGGCGAAAACGAACTTGCCCTGTCGGTCTTCAACGGCCTCGCGACCCTGTCCGCAGGCATCGCCGGCTTCTGGTTCGGCAGCCGCGGCTCGGGCTTTCCGGATGCGGATGGTGCCGGTGATACGGCCCGCACAGACACCACACAGACCGACGATGACATCCTGATCGGCCCAGAGATCGGGCGGGACAAGCCAGAAAACCGGCCAGAGATTGGCGATGACGAACTGTCGCCGCCGCTTGAAAAGGATTGAATTTGCGATGATGCAACCGTTCAGCACCGTATTCGCTTTGCTCACGTGTCTTGTCTTGTCCGGCTGTGTTGCATTGGAAAGCAACAGGGCAGGTGCACCTTTTCTCTCACCGAATGGCGCGGAACGCCGCACGCAGATCACGGCCACATATTCGCTGCCACGGCGCTATCTCAGCTTCGAAGTCTTCGGCAACGCTGACAGCATGCGCAGCTCCACCCGTTTTCGAGTGGACCGCAAAAAGACAGAAGAGGTCCTTGGTCCAGATCCATCACCGCTGTTTCGTTATGAGGTCAACTACGTTCCCAACCGGTTTTCCAAGGACGAAGTCGATTTCATTATCGAAAACCAAATCCTGAAAACGGTGACCGTCTCAACCGAGGATCAGACAGCCACCGCGCTGGTCAACCTTGCCAAGTCGCTCGGCAATCTGGCGCGGGTGCGCGGTGGGCTGGAGACCGATCCGGTGCCCGGCGCTGGCGTCGAAAAAAGCCCTGACACCCTGATCGCCAAGCTGCGGATGGATCCCACCGATCCTGTCAGCGTTGCGCGGACACAGCACATCCTCAGCCACAATGCGACCCACGGTGTATCTCTTCAGGTGACCCCGGCGCCGCGTCCGGTCACCATTGTCCCGGCTTGCGACTATGCAGTGTGTTACCGACCGCTAATCTCGGTCACGCTGTCATTTGTCGACAAACGCTCGGGCAATGTGACTGAATACGTGGTTCAGGTGCCGGATCCGCACCAGATCACCGGTCTCGACATTGAACGCTCGACCTTTGTCAAACGCGACACGGTCTATACCTTCACCGAAGGTTCCCTGTCCGCCGTGGACATCACCAAACCCAGCGAACTTGCGGCGGCCGCACTTCTGCCCCTCAGCATCGTCACCGCAGTGTTCGAAGGCACCAATCAGGCCGTCACCGCGCTGCTGGGTCTGGGCCAGAATGAAGCAAACTCGTCGGCCGCCCTACTCAATGCGCAGGCCAATTTCCTGAAGGCGCTGAAAGAATATCGCGCGGTTGAAGACGACGTGCTGGGCACACCCGATGCGGTGGACGACGACGATGACGACGCTTTGCCCGCCGGTAAGATCGGGGAAGAAGACGACAAAGACAAAGACAAAGAAGAAGACGACGACACAAACCGCGACGACGAAGAGATTTGAACCCATGGTCGAGACCGTGACCCGAACCACGCTCAAGAACTTTGCCCGGGACAAGATGCGGGACCACAACGGCAAAGTGACCCGCGTGCGCGCGTCAGATCAAGAGATGGAACTGCCCGCGATAACCCTCCTGCGCGAGATCGTCGACGACATCAAACCAAACATGCCAAGCAAGGACGAGTTCACCAAGGTCAACTTTTTCGACTGTGATGATTACTCATTCATTTTCAAAGGGCTGGTCAGCGACTGGTACCGCAAGAAACGGCCAAATGATCTGCCCTTCGCGATCGGTATCGCCTGGGGCTATTTCTCAAGCTTCAGCCCGCAGGAATTCCATTCGCTAAACTTCGTCTTTATCGGCGACGACCGCAAACTGCGCTGGATCGAACCTCAGATGATCCGCGAAAGCACGCTGGAACAGGCCACCGCGCGCTTCCGTAAAGGTCACGACAAGGTCAGCCTGCTGATCCTATAGGTACTTGCCCATCTCGACCGCGGTGTCGCCCATCCGGTTGGAAAAGCCCCACTCGTTGTCATACCAGCTCAGCACCCGCACGAGGTTGCCGGTCATCACCTTGGTCTGGTCGGTGGCAAAGATCGACGAATGCGGATCGTGGTTGAAATCCATGCTCACCAGCTTCGCGTCCGTGACACCCAGAACACCCTTCAGCGCACCGGCGGCAGCGGCATGCATCGCGCCGTTCACCTCGTCCGCGGTCACGTCGCGATCCAGTTCCACCGTCAGATCCACGCAGGACACGTTCGGCGTGGGCACCCGGATCGCCACACCGTCCAGCTTGCCCTCCAGTTCCGGCATCACCAGGCTCACCGCCTTGGCCGCGCCGGTCGAGGTGGGGATCATGCTCATCGCCGCCGCCCGCGCGCGATACAGATCCTTGTGCATCGTATCCAGCGTCGGCTGATCACCGGTATAGCTGTGCACCGTCGTCATGAACCCGCGCGTGATGCCAAAGCTGTCCTGCAGCACCTTCGCCACCGGCGTCAGGCAGTTCGTCGTGCACGACGCGTTCGACACCACCACGTCATCGCCCGACAGCGTGTCGTGGTTCACACCGTAGACGATGGTCTTGTCCGCGTTCTTGCCCGGCGCCGAGATCAGCACGCGGGACGATCCGTTTTCCAGATGCGCCTGACACGCCTCTTTCGAGGTAAAGATGCCCGTGCACTCCATCACGATGTCCACATGGCCCCACGGCAGATCGGCGGGGTTGCGCTCGGCCGTGACCTTGATCGGCCCGTGGCCCACGTCGATGCTGTCTGCGCCCGTCTTCACCTGCACGGGAAACCGGCCATGCACGCTGTCGTATTGCAGCAGATGCGCGTTGGTTTCGACCGGGCCCAGATCGTTGATCGCGACCACTTCGATATCCGTGCGCCCGCTTTCCACAATCGCGCGCAGCACATTGCGGCCGATCCGACCAAACCCGTTGATTGCAACCTTGATCGCCATGGCAATGTCCTTTCGTCATTATGCGTCCCGGGCCGTGCCCGCGTGTTATCGCTAACAAACCCAAGCAACGCCGCTTGTCAACAACCACTGCGCGCTCTGATGGTCACGAAGGGAAAGGGTCTAACGCCAGAATGCCAACCATTCGATCAGATCGGCCAGCTTCTTGCCAAGAAAGATCAGGTGCTCGGTGCCAAAGATCATCACGTCAAGCGCAATGCCGCCAAGGATCAGCAGCCCGAGGACAAGAGCGATGGAATTGGTCATGCGGCACCTTTTTCGTGCCGCTGTTGTGGCAGGTGTCCCGGAAGGTGGCAACTGGAATAGGTCGAAACCCAAGCGAGGGGAAAGGTCTCCGCACGCGCCGTTCCGCGGGGTGGCGCCCCCGCGCCGCCCCGGGGGGGCGGAACGGCGCGGCCTGACAGTGCCTGTCAGGCGGTAAGTTCTAGTTTATACGGTGCGTTTGAACGCATCCCAACCTCAGCCCAGCTGCCCCATCGTCGCTGCCACATCCGCCATGCGCACCGAAAACGCCCATTCGTTGTCGTACCACGCCAGCACGCGCACCATGCGCCCGCCGACAACCTTGGTCTGGTCCGGCGCAAAGATCGACGAATGTTCGGTGTGGTTGAAATCGATCGACACCTTCGCCTCGTCATCATAGGCCAGCACGCGGCCCATCTGGCCCGCGGCGGCCTCGGCCACGGCGGCGTTAACCTCGTCCACGCTCACGTCACGGCCCGCCTCGAATGTCAGGTCCACGGCACTCACATTCGGCGTGGGCACCCGCATCGCGGTGCCGTCGAGCTTGCCCGCAAGGTTCGGCAACACCTCGCCCAAGGCCTTGGCCGCCCCGGTCGAGGTCGGGATCATCGCCATCGCCGCGGCCCGCGCGCGATAGAGATCCTTGTGCCGCCGGTCCAGCGTCGGCTGATCGCCGGTATAACTGTGGATCGTGGTCATCACCCCGCGCTCGATCCCGAATGCCGCGTCCAGCACCTTGGCCAGCGGGGCCAGACAGTTGGTGGTGCACGACCCGTTCGACACCATCACGTCATTGGCTGCCAGTTGGCGGTGGTTCACGCCGTAGACGATGGTCTTGTCCACGTTCTTGCCGGGCGCCGAGAGCAGCACCTTGCGTGCGCCGCGCTCCAGATGCCCCTTGGCGGTCTGCCCGTCATTGAACTTGCCCGTGCACTCCAGCACCACGTCACAGCCGGTCCAGTCCAGCTCGCCCATGTCATAGGTCGACATCATCCGCATCGGCCCACGGCCAATGTCCATGGTGTCGTTCGAAATCGTCACCGGGTTGGGGAACCGCCCATGCACGCTGTCGTATTTCAGCAGATGCGCGGTGGTCTCCAAGGGGCCGGTGGCGTTCACCGCCACCACCTCGATATCGTTGCGCATGGAGGTGGCGATATGGCTCAGCGTGCAGCGCCCGATGCGGCCAAATCCGTTGATGCCCACTTTGACCGTCATGCCCTGTCCCTCGCCATGGCTGCTGTTGGCGCTTGTCTACAGGCTGGGCCGCGCGCCGCATAGGTCAAAGCAGACACAATTTCAGAGTGTTAGCGATAAAAATATGCAATTGTATGCCGTTAGCGCGAACGGTTTGCGCCGCCGCTGCGACATGTTATGCGCTAACTGGGCCTATTGCGAAAAAGGGGCGACGGAATGAGTGGTTTGTTGGCGCTTTTGGACGACGTGGCGGGAATCGCCAAGGTCGCCGCCGCATCGGTCGATGACGTGGTGGCCCAAGCCGCCAAAGCGGGCGCCAAGGCCGCAGGGGCCGTGATCGACGACGCCGCCGTGACGCCGAAATACGTCGCCGGATTTTCCGCCGACCGCGAACTGCCGATCATCTGGCGCATCGCCAAGGGGTCGTTCCGCAACAAGCTGCTGTTCCTCTTGCCCGTGGGCCTTGCGCTGTCGGCCTTTGCGCCGTGGATGATCCCGCCGCTTCTGATGCTGGGCGGGGCTTACTTGTGCTTTGAAGGCGCGGAAAAGGTGATGCACGTGCTGGGCCTCGGCCACGGGCACGAGGATTACGCGGGCAAGGAAACCGAAGTGCAGGACCCCGCGCATCTCGAAGAACAAAAGGCCCAGGGCGCGATCAAGACCGACTTTATCCTGTCGGCCGAGATCATGACCATCGCGCTGGCCGCAATCCCCGAAAGCAACTTTTGGTTCGAGGCCGCGACACTCGCCGCCGTGGCCATCATGATCACCATCGCCGTCTACGGATCGGTCGCGCTGATCGTCAAGGCCGACGATGTCGGTCTGGCACTTGCCGCACGCGGCGGGATTGCCCCGATCCGCGCACTGGGGCGCGGCATCGTCTGGGTGATGCCGCATTTCATGACGCTGCTCACGGTGGTGGGCACCGCGGCGATGCTCTGGGTTGGCGGGTCGATCATCGTGCACGCGCTGGCCGAGATGGGCTGGCACACGCCCGAAGACATCATTTATGCCGCAGGCAAGGCCGTGAGCGCCGGGGCAGGGCAGGCGGCGGGCTTCGTGAACTGGGCCACCAAGGCCGTGCTCGACGGCATCCTCGGCCTGGCACTCGGCGTTCTGCTGATCCCGCTGGGCGAAAAGATCATCACCCCCATCTGGCGGACCGTCACCGCCGCCCGCGCGTAACCTTTTTTCGACGAAAAAAGGTGCGCGGCGGCGCATCAAAAAAGGCACCTGACCCGCGCCAGATGCCCTTTTTCGACGAAAAAAGGTCCAGGCCTCAGCCCGCCTTTTCCTCCAGCTCTGCCGCCACAGCCTCGGCCCGCGCCGCCATCTCGGCCAGCGCATCCGTCACGCTTTCGGGCACCACGGGCACCTCCACGCGTTCCGGCTCGGGCGCGCCCATGTTGCGCAAGCCTTCCAGCTCGGCCTCGCGCTCGGCCAGCTTCGCCTCCACGCTCTGCACCCGGTCCTCGACACTCGCGGTCTTGTCGGCCAGCATCAGCCCCGCCATCAGCAGCATCCGCGCCTCGGGCATCCGCCCCACCTGATCCGACAGCACCTGCGCCTCGTCGTCCAGCATCTTGGCGGCAGTCTGCAGGTAATGCTCTTCGCCCTCCTGGCAGGCCACCACGAAACTGCGGCCTCCGATGTTGATGGATACCTCAGGCATCGGCCCCTCCCGCGTTGTCCGCCAGCAGCGGCGTCAGGCTGGCGATGATGCTGTCGGCCTCGGCGATGTCCGCCGCCCGTGCCGCGCGCAGCGCTTCCAGTTCTGCCAGCATCGCCTTGTTGATCAGGTGCGGCTCGCCCACACCTTCCTCGTTGGCCCGCCGCAGTGCCTCGTTCGATGCGCTCAACTGCGTGTTGGCCTGCCGCAGGCGCTGCAATTCCAGATCCAGCGCCTTCATCCGCTCGCCGGCCGCATCGGCCTCACCGCGGGCCTCGGCCACAGCGGTCTCAAGCTGGTCCGACATCTTCTTCACCCGCTCGGTCAACTGCGCATTGGCCAGCTTTTCGTCCTCCAGCTCGGCCCGCAGCGCATCCGCGTCCGCGCCCCCGGACGCCTCAACCCCCGCCGCCGCAGCCGCAATGCGGTCCATCGCAGCGCTCAGGCGGCTGTGCAGCGCGTCTATCTCGCTCATGATTGTGCCTGTCCCCTCACCTCGCGGCCTTGGGCCGCCACTGATCCTCCGGGGGCTGCGCGAATCGCCACGGCACCCCTAACGCTCAGTCTAATCAATACGCGCGATAATTGCGCCCCCTTTGCTTCCAACCACTTGGCCCGCGCGGTTGAAGTGACACGCCAAGTGCCACACGCCCCAAACCCGGGCCCGCCTTGCACTTTGCGCCTTGGCTGGTATGTCCCGGTGCAACGCTCACGCAGTTTAAGGACGCCCACACGTGGACCTGACATCTCTTCGCACCGCCCACCCCGACCACTGGGCCAAGGCCAGCGCCATCCGCGCGCTCACCCTCGACGCCGTGGCCGCGGCCAATTCAGGCCACTCCGGCATGCCCATGGGGATGGCCGACGTGGCCACCGTGCTGTTTGAAAAGCACCTGAAATTCGACGCCTCCGCCCCCAACTGGCCCGACCGCGACCGGTTCATCCTGTCGGCGGGCCACGGCTCGATGCTGCTCTATTCGCTGCTGCACCTGACGGGTTATGTTGACATGACGCTGGAGCAGGTGAAAAACTTCCGCCAGTTCGGCGCGATCACCGCAGGCCACCCCGAATACGGCCACGC
>JBCBCR010000115.1:0-10617 GCA_038530495.1 Pseudomonadota bacterium
CCACGGGCTCATCGATCCACCGGCCACGGAATACAGCATCAGGAACCCGACGCCTGCGACAGCCGCCAGCAGGATCGCCAAGGGCCAGTTCAGGTACAGGATCTTGCGCCGCCCGGTGGGAACGTATTTGACGGTGTATTCAAGATAGCTCACGCCTGATCGCTCCCGTCGATGTCGGCCACGGGCTGCACGTCGCGCAGCACGCGCTGCTGTTCGCGGATGCGGGCGCGGTCCTTGGGCGGATAGGCCTCCACGGGCGGCGCATCGCCATAAAGCGCCTGCAGCGTGATGTCGCGCGCGATGGGGGCCGCGGCGGTCGATCCGCCGCCGCCATGTTCCACGATGACGGCCACGGCATAGCGTGGGTTGTCATAAGGCGCGTAGTTCACGAACAACGCGTGGTCGCGCCGTTCCCACGGCAGATCGCTGTTGCGGATCACGCCGCGCGCACGCTCAGCGGCGGTGATGTTGCGGACCTGGCTGGTGCCGGTCTTGCCCGCGATGCGGTTTTGATCGTCGATGACCCGGCTGCCATAAGCCGTGCCGCGCCGGTCATTGACCACCGCGTACATGGCGCGCCGCATCTTGGCGAGGTTGTTGGTGTTCAGCCCCATATCGACCCCGCCGCGCGAGGGTTGTTCGACCCCGTCCACCGATTTGATCAACCGCGGGCTCACACTGCGCCCGGTGGCCAGCCGCGCGGTCATCACCGCGAGCTGCAAGGGCGAGGCCAGCAGGAAGCCCTGCCCGATGGAGGCGTTGACGGTGTCGCCCACCACCCAGTCGGCGTTGCGAGTTTCCAGCTTCCACTTTTTCGTGGGCATCAGGCCCCGCGCCACCGCCGACATCGGCACATCGTGCCGCACGCCCAGGCCAAAGCGACGGGCCATGGCGCTGATCTTTTCGATCCCAACCTTGAGCGCCAGATCGTAGTAATAGACATCGCAGGACTGTTTCAGCGAATTCTGCAGATCGACCCAGCCGTGGCCCGCGCGTTTCCAGCAGTGGAACTTGCGGCCCGACACCTCCAGATGTCCGGGGCAGTAGACCGTCTCGTCCGGGCCGATCAGCCCTTCTTCGAGCGCGGCCATCGCGGTGATCATCTTGAAGGTCGATCCGGGCGGATAGGTGCCCTGCACCGATTTCGACGCAAGCGGGCGGTACTTGTTTTCCGTCAGCGTGGCGTAGTCGCGGGTCGAGATGCCGCGCACAAACAGGTTCGGGTCATAGGTCGGCGAGGACGCTATTGCGGCCAAATCACCGCTTTCCACATCCATGATGACCGCACTTGCGCTTTCCTCGCCCAGCCGCGCCTGCACATAGCTTTGCAACTTAGCGTCGATGGTCAGTTGCAGGTCGGTGCCGGGAATGCCTTCGCGGCGGTCCAGTTCGCGCATGACGCGGCCCGCGGCGTTGACCTCGACCCGGCGGGCACCGGCCTTGCCGCGCAGGTTGTCCTCCAGCTTGGTCTCAACCCCGACCTTGCCGATCTGGAACCGCGGGATGCGCAAGAGCTGATCCGGGTCCTCGATCCGTTCGAGGTCAAAGTCGCTGACCGGGCCAACATAGCCCAGCACATGGGCAAAATCCGACCCGCGCGGATAGACGCGGCTGAGGCCCACCTCGGGCGTGATGCCGGGCAGGGCAGGGGCGTTGACGGACACGCGCGACAGGTCTTCCCAGCTGACCTCGTCGGTGACGGTGACGGGCAGGAAGGGGGGTGAGCGTTTGATCTCGGCCCGCGCGCGTTCCAGCGCCTCGGGCTCCAGCGACACCACGTCGCCCAGCCGCGCCAGCACGTCATCTACGTCACCCGCATCCTCGCGCACGATCACGATGCGGTAGCTCGGCACATTGCGCGCCAGCGGTACGCCGTTGCGGTCGAATACCTCGCCGCGGGCGGGCGGGATCAGGCGGATGTTGATGCGGTTTTCCTCGGCCAGCAGGCGGAACTGGTCGGCCTGGTCAACCTGCAGGTACTGCATCCGCACGCCCAAACCGGCGACAAAGGCCAGCTGCAACCCGCCCAGAATCGCCGCCCGGCGGCTGACCAGGCGGTGCCCGGCTTCGACATCCACGCGCGGCCGTCTCATACCCGGGCCCCTGTGCTGTCGAAATCACCGGGCGCCAGTTTGCGCACGCCCATCAACGCATGGGTCACGGCCACCACCAGCGGATAGGCCAGCACCGTGACCATGATCTGAATGGCCGACGGCACCAGCGCGGGGGTGTCGATCAGGAATATGGCCAACGCAATGCGATACCCGATGCCGACGCCGATGATCCACGCCGCCGCAGACACCAGTTCTGTCGACAGGGTCGCATCGCGCAGCGACCGGGCGCGCATCTGCATCTGCGTGCACGCCACCAGCGCCAGCGCGGCCCACAGCCCCGGGGGCCGTTGCAACAAAAGGTCCGCCATCAGGAACACCGCCGCCAGCAATGCGGCTGGTACATAGTCGGGCCGCCGCACCGACCACGCCAGCGCAAAGGCCAGGATCAGGTCGGGCCAGATCCAGCCGCCTGTTGCCGTTTGCAGCGGCAGCAGATGAAAAAAGATCAACGCCATCACGAGGCCCGCAAAGGCCGCGCGCATCACCCACAGCCGGGACGGAGACGGTTCGCTCATTCGCTGGCCTCCTGATCCTGTGCCACCAGCGCTTCGGTTCCGGTCAGCACCTGCGCGGTATCCGACACCGGCTCGGTGCCGTAGTGGCGCAGCACGCGCAAAAACTCGAGCCGCTCGAAATCCGCCGCCGGGCGCACACGCAACCGGCCACCGGGGTCTTCGGCCACCTGACCGATCAGCAGGCCCGCGGGAAACACACCGCCATCGCCGCTGGTGATCACCAGATCACCGGGCCGCACGAGGTCGGGGTTTTCCAGAAAATCAATCGGCGGGGCGGCGGTGTTGTCGCCCGCGATGATCGCCTTTTGCCCCGATGGCTGGATCACTGCAGGCACCCGGCTGGAGGCGTCCGTCACCATGATCACGCGGCTGGTGTTCTGCGCCACGCCCGAGATGCGTCCCACAAGGCCCAGCCCGTCCATGGTGGCCCAGCCTTCGACAATCCCGTCGCGCGCGCCCACGTTCAGCAGCACGGATTGGCGGAACGGCGATCCGCTGTCGGCTAGCACCACGCCGGTGATGTAGGTCAGCCGCGGGTCCAGCCGCACGTTGTTCAGATCCAGCAGCCGCGCGTTCTCCTGTTCCAGTTGCAACGCCGCCTCTTTCCACGCCTCCATCTGCCGCAACTCGCGCCGCAATTCGGCGTTCTGTTCGGCAATGCGCCGATAGCTCTGGAAATCGCGGAAAAGGTTGATCGTGCCCGTCACCGGCGCCATCGCCCAATCCATGTTGGGCACAATTGCATCCGTCACCTGCGCGCGAAACCGTTCGACCCGCGGGCTGTCGATGCGCCACAGCAGGAATGTCCCCGCCAGGCACAAGATCAGCACGGCGAGGATCAGGCGGCGCAGCGGCCCCCCATAGTCTACGCTGTTGCGGTCCTTGGCCAAGTCGTCAGCCCTCTTTCGAGTTGCGTCATGGTCTTAGATTTGCGGTCTCAGGGCAAGTGGCGCCCTGTCACGGCTCAGCTGTCGTAGTCGATGGCGTGGCGCAGCTGTTTTTCGTATTCCAGCGCCTTGCCGGTGCCAAGGGCCACGCAGTTCAGGCTTTCGTCTGCGATGGACACCGCCAGACCCGTCTGTTCGCGCAGGGCAAGGTCCAGATCACCCAGCAAAGCCCCGCCGCCCGTCAACATCACGCCTCGGTCCACGATGTCCGCGGCCAGATCGGGTGGCGTGGTTTCAAGTGCTGTCATCACCGCTTCGCAGATTTGCTGCACCGGTTCGGCCAGCGCCTCGGCCACCTGCGCCTGCGTGATCTCGATCTCCTTGGGCACACCGTTGAGCAGATCGCGCCCGCGGATGTGCATCGACGTACCGCGCCCGTCATCGGGCATGCGCGCGGTGCCGATGGATGTCTTGATCCGCTCGGCAGTCGTCTCACCCACCAGCAGGTTTTGCTGACGGCGCAGATAGCTGATGATTGCCTCGTCCATGCGGTCGCCCCCGACGCGCACGGACCGTGCGTACACGATGTCACCTAGGCTCAGCACCGCCACCTCGGTGGTGCCGCCGCCGATATCGACCACCATGTTGCCAGTGGGATCGGTGATGGGCATGCCCGCGCCGATGGCCGCCGCGATGGGTTCTGCAATCAGCCCCGCCCGCCGCGCGCCTGCGCTCAGGACCGACTGGCGAATGGCCCGCTTTTCCACCGGTGTCGCCCCATGCGGCACGCAAACGATGATCTTCGGCTTCGAGAAAGTCGAGCGTTTGTGCACCTTGCGGATGAAGTGCTTGATCATCTCTTCGGCGGTGTCAAAGTCGGCAATCACGCCCTCGCGCATCGGCCGGATCGCCTCGATGCTGCCGGGCGTGCGGCCCAGCATCAGCTTGGCATCCTCGCCCACGGCCAGCACTTTCTTGACGCCATCCTTGACGTGATAGGCCACCACCGACGGCTCCGACAGGATCACGCCCTTGCCCTTGACGTAGACAAGCGTGTTGGCGGTGCCCAGATCAATCGCCATATCCGACGAAAACAGCCCACCGAGATTTCCGAAAGTCGACATACGCGCGCGCCTCAACTGTCACGCCCGAGTCGGGCGCGGAGATTTTGCGCCTTATAGGGGGGCGCGGGAGCGGATAAAAGGGGCCTGCGCCGCTTACGCTACGGGCGATATCGCTTCGGCGATTGCCTGCCGGTGCCGATCAGGTGTCCAGCGTATGGCGCTCTTCGTGGATCAGCCAGCCATTGCCGCCGCTGAAACCGTTGTTGCGGTAGGGGTCAAACAGGAAATAGCCGCCCACATGCACGGTCTCGCCGTTCACAAGGCCGATCTGTTCCACCTGCCAGATCTCGTCGCCCCCGCGCGCCAGCACGCGCTGTGCCGTGCGCGACAGGCTCAGCCCCAGCGTGGCCACCGAAAACAGCAATCCCGCACCGCCCGAAATCAGCCCCGTGCCCGTGGCCAGCGCAAATTCGAGGATCGGATAGCTGGTGCCGCCCTGCAGCCCGGTGTTCAGCGAATGGGTAAAGTTCCCGTCGGCCCCCGCGGTCAGCGACATCAGCCGCCGCTTGGCGCCGTAAATCGCGTTGGGCCCGCTCAGATCATGCCGCGGCACGTTCACGTATCCCGCGCCGTTCGGGTTCAGCGTGGTGTGAAACAGCTGGTAGCGCGCGCGGGTGAAGCTGCGGGTCATGCCGGTGATCAGCGAATCCGACAGCCGCTGGCCGCTGTCGCCCTGCAAGGTGGGAAGAGCCATAAAAAAAATCCTTTGGGTCAAAAATACCCGGTCACGCTAACAGCCGTGTGCCGGGTCCCATAGGTTGGAATTCCCTACCTTTGCCGCCCGCGTCGGCGGGCGGCGTAGGGTGCGCCTTTACGGCGCACCGTGGCTCAGGTGACGTCCTTGTAGCTGATCTCGGCCCGGTCGGTGCCGCCCTTTTGGCGGCGCACCAGCAGCCGGTTCAGCGCATGCACATAAGCTTTGGCGGATGCCACAACCGTGTCGGTGTCCGCCGACTGGCCGGTGACGATCCTGCCGTCTTCTTCCATCCGCACGCTGACAGTGGCTTGCGCGTCCGTGCCTTCGGTCACCGCGTGCACCTGGTACAACTGCAACCGTGCGGCATGCGGGAACAGCGCCTTGACCGCGTTGAACGTCGCATCGACGGGGCCATCGCCCGTTTGCGTGGTCATGTGCCTTTCCCCGTCGATCTCCATCACCAGATCGGCCACTTGCGGGCCTTCGGTGCCGCAGCGCACGGCCAGCTTTTCGATCTTCAGCCGCTCATCTTCCCCGTCGGACGAGGTGCGCATGAGCGCGATCAGATCGTCATCAAACACTTCCTTCTTGCGGTCGGCCAGTTCCTTGAACCGCACAAAGATGTCCTTGAGCTGGTTGTCGCCCACCTCGAACCCCAGCTCTTCAAGCTTGGCGCGCAGGGCCGCGCGGCCCGAATGCTTGCCCAAGGGCAGGGACGTGCCGATCAGGCCCACATCCTCGGGGCGCATGATCTCGAACGTCTCGGCGTTCTTGAGCATCCCGTCCTGATGGATGCCGGATTCGTGGGCAAAGGCGTTCTTGCCCACGATCGCTTTGTTGAACTGCACCGGAAAACCGCTGACCGTGGCCACCCGGCGCGAGATGTTCATGATCTTGCGGGTGTCGATGCCGGTTTCAAACGGCATGATGTCCCCACGCACGCGCAGCGCCATCACCACCTCTTCGAGGGCCGTATTGCCCGCGCGTTCGCCCAAGCCATTGATCGTGCATTCGATCTGCCGCGCGCCCGCCTCAACGGCGGCAAGGCTGTTGGCCGTGGCCATGCCCAGATCGTTGTGACAATGCGTGGCAAACACGACCTCGTCCGCGCCCGGCACGTTTTCGATCAGCTTAGCGATCAGATCAGCGCTTTCGCGGGGGGCGGTGTAGCCCACGGTGTCGGGGATGTTGATCGTGGTGGCGCCCGCTTTGATCGCGATCTCGACCACGCGGTAGAGATAGTCGATCTCGGTCCGGGTCGCGTCCATCGGCGACCACTGCACGTTGTCACACAGGTTGCGCGCGTGGGTGACCGTCTGTTCGATCCGCTCGGCCATCTGGTCCTGATCGAGGTTCGGGATCGCCCGGTGCAGCGGCGAGGTGCCGATAAACGTGTGGATGCGCGGCTGGCGCGCGTGTCTCACCGCCTCCCAGCAGCGGTCGATATCGGGCAGCTGCGCCCGCGCCAGCCCGCAGATCACCGCGTTCTGGCTGCGCTGGGCAATCTCGCTGACCGCGGCGAAATCGCCCTCGGACGCGATGGGAAAGCCCGCCTCGATGATGTCCACGCCCATCTCGTCGAGCAGCTGGGCAATCTCCAGCTTTTCATCGTGGGTCATGGTGGCGCCGGGGCTTTGTTCGCCGTCGCGCAGGGTGGTGTCAAAGATCACAACCCGATCTTTGGGGGTGCTGTCATGTGCCATGGGTCTGTCTTTCTATGTCTGGTCCAAGTCGCGGCGCGCGAAACTACCTCTGAGCGGACGCGCCAAGGGGCACGCTCAGAGGCGGACTAGGAGCAGGAGACCACGCAGGGCACCCGAGACGCAGCTCGGGGCAGGCAAGATATGTGCGTGCGTGATCATACGGCCGTTATACCGCGACTTTGGCAGAAGGGAAGGCAGGAATTTCTGACCTCGCGCGATGTGGCGGATCGGCCCTCCCCTCTCGGCGGCGGAAGCCGCCTGTCGGGCAATGGGGCGGAGTTTATTTTGCAAGATGAAGTTGGACGGGACGGTTGGGTGCGGATCGGCCCTGCGAGTGCGGTTTATTTGGCGAAGTAAGCAAGGGGGTCTTGGCGCGTGTTGATCTGTGGGTGGGGTCAGCTAGCTGGCACTGCCATGGATGTTTTGATCATAGGCACGTCGGGCGGGATTGGTTCGGCCTTGGCTGCGGTGCATGCAGGGCGCGGGGACCGGGTGACGGGGCTGTCGCGGTCGGGCGACGGGCTTGATGTCACGGATGAGGCCAGCGTCCAGCGCGCATTGGCGGGGCAGGGGCCTTTTGACCGGGTGATCGTCGCAACCGGTGCGCTCGAAATCGGTGGGGCGGCGCCGGAAAAGACCATCAAGGCAGTGTCGTCCCGCGCCATGTTGGACCAATACGCGCTCAATGCGGTGGGGCCTGCCCTGATCCTGTCGCACGCCCATGATCTCTTGCCCCGCGACCGGGCCTGCCAGTTTGCGGTGCTGTCGGCGCGGGTGGGCAGCATCGCTGACAACAGGATCGGCGGCTGGATCAGCTACCGCAGCGCCAAGGCCGCTGTGAACCAGGTGGTGCGCACCGCCGCCATCGAACTGGCGCGCACGCACAAAGAGGCGGCGGTCGTCGCCTTGCATCCCGGCACCGTGGCCACCGCCTTCACCGAAAAATACCTCGGGCGGCACCCATCGGTGTCGCCGCAAGAGGCAGCGGGCAGCCTGATGGCGGTGCTCGACGGCCTATCGCCTGCGCAATCGGGGCAGTTTTTCGACTATTCCGGTGCGGCGGTGCCGTGGTAGCGGTCAGTTCGCGACGCAGGCCTCGAACCCGTCGATATCGCGCGCTTCGCTGATCCGGGGCGCGCAGGCGGTCACCTTGGACACGCACTCCATGTCGAGGGTGGGGAACTGGCAGGCGCTCATCGCGGCCAGCATGGCCGCACCGGCGCGATCCTCCCATTCGGCCCCGGCGGGCACACCTTCGAGCGTCAGGCCAAGGGCGCGCGCCACCGGCAGGCCCGCCCCGTCCATCGACCACGTGGCGGTCACGGGATCTGCGCCTTCGCGCTGCAAGTCCAAACGGACCGATGGCGCTGCGAGAATGTCGGCCAGCGTGCCCACCGGCACCGAACCCTCGCCATGCCACAGCCGGTCGCGCAACTGTTGCCCCTCGATGCGCGCATATTCCACGATCCGGCCCTGTTCGGCGCGCGCCTCGATGCGCTTGGGCCGGAACCCCTCGGGCGTCAGAACCGCGACTTCACCGGATTGCAGGACCGCGCCCACGGTGTCCGGCCATGTGAACAGCGCCATCACCCGACCGCCGGGATTGCGGTAAAGATGCAGGGCAAAGCCGTCCGTCTCGACCCGCGCCACATCGGTTTCAAACCCGTCCAGAGGGTCGGTCCAGTCTTCTTGAAATATCCACTCCGCCGCAGCCGCCTGCGCACAGAGCAGCACCAGCGCACTAGCTGCCGTCAGACAGTTCATCTTCGGCCCATGTGCCGCTGGCTTCCTCGCCGGTGGCGAACCGCATGGTGCCCTCACCCTGACGCTTGCCGGCCTTGAACGTGCCCTCGTAGACATCGCCATTGGCATAGGTCGCAATGCCCGTGCCGTCGATCTTGCCCTCGGCCCACGACCCTTCGTAGGTAAAGCCGTCGGCCATCACGACCGACCCGGTGCCGTGGCGTTTGCCGTCCAGAAACTGCCCCTCATAGACCGACCCGTCCGCATAGGTGGTCTTGCCCTGCCCATGCCGTTTGCCGTTCAGCCACGCGCCCTCGTACCGGTAGCCATCGGGATAGGTGATCACGCCAAACCCTTCGTTGGCCCCGTTCTTGAACCCGCCTTCATAGACCACGCCATCGGGATAAACGGACCGGCCCTCGCCCTCCATCACACCCTCGATCCAGCCACCCTCGTAGGTGATGCCGCTTGCCAGCGTGATCTTGCCGGTGCCATGGGCAAGCCCGTTCGACACCGTCCCGACATAGACCGAGCCATCGGGATAGGTCACGGTGCCTTCGCCCGCGATGATCCCGTCCTGCCAGCTGCCGACATATTTGTACCCGTCCGGACCGGTCAACGTGCCCTGCCCATTGCGCTGATCGTCGGCAAAGTTGCCCTCGTAGACATCGCCATTGGCATAGGTCACCTTGCCCGCGCCCGCGCGCTGACCCTGATCGAAATTGCCTTCGTAGACGTCACCATTGGACTGGGTCAGCTTGCCCGCCCCGTGGAAATTGCCGTCTTTCCAGTTGCCCTCGTAGATCAGCCCGTCCGCGGTGCGCAGCGTGCCTTGGCCGTTGCGCACACCGTCGACCAGCGCGCCTTCGTACACGGTGCCATCGGCCTCGGTGATGGTGGCGATGCCGGTGTTCTTGCCATCCAGCCAATCGCCCTTGTACTCGTACCCATCCGGCGTCTGCATGACGCCCTTGCCGTGGTGCTTGCCATTGCGGAACTGGCCTTCATAGCGGGTGCCGCTGGCATAGATCGCCACGCCCTCGCCGGTGATCGCGCCCGCGTCCCACATGCCTTCATAGGTGCCGCCATCGGCATAGGTGATCTTGCCGAACCCGTCGGGCTTGCCCTTGGAAAAGGTGCCCTCGTAGATGTGCCCGCTGGGAAAGGTCGCGACGCCCTCGCCCTTGATCTCGCCGTCCACCCACTCGCCGGAATATTCATAGCCATTGGGCAGCTTGTAGGTGCCGATCCCGTGTTGCAGGCCACCACGGAACGTCCCCTCGTAGATGCCGCCGTCATCATATTGCTTGGTCTGCACCTGCGCAGACTGGGCAAAGACAGGGGTGGCAAGCGGGCTCAGGGCGAGCGCAAAAATCAGTCCAGGACGGAGCATCAGACACCTTTCCAGCATGTGGTTGCCGAAAGGTTAAGACAGGGGCGCGCGGGGGGCAACGGGGCGCGACGGGTTTTGACCGGATTTTGATAGGCTTGGCCGCGCACACGCAGGCTTTGGCACTTACGCACAATGCCAATCGGTCGCGTATTGCGGGCTGCCTGCACAGCGTCACTCACGATACTGTCGCGATTTCAGTACCCACGATCCTCTCGGCTCCGGATGTTCAAAAGCGAAACGAACAGCGCGATAATCAAAGTGGCAAAGAAAAAGACAAAGACGCTTTGTGCTGCCGCCAGCACGTGTCCGGTGCGATCAACCGGTGGAAAGGCGGGACTGAGCGCAAAGTGCAATTGAGTTGCCTGCAACAAGGGGGCAAGTGGGACGCGACTACTGACATCAAAAGACGGCTGGTCCATGCCGCCCAGGATCCCGTGAAGC
>JBCBCR010000116.1:0-10512 GCA_038530495.1 Pseudomonadota bacterium
ACTCGAGCGCGGCAAACATGTTGTTGGTATCGGTCAGGGCGATGGCCGGCATGCCCGCATCGCGCACCATCTGGGGCAGTTTTTTCAGGCGCAGCGCCCCTTCGAGCAGCGAATATTCGGTGTGGGTGCGCAGGTGGATGAATCGTGGGGCATCGGTCATGGCGCTGATCCTAGGCCGCGCGTGCGTCCATATCCAGCGGTGCTGCATAGTTATGCACACCAAATCCTGTTCCGCCCGGTCACGCGCGCTGCCACTTGCAAAACCACGGCCAGCCGCCGTAGCCTGTGGTCCGATCGCCCGCCTCGTGTTTCTACGCCGCATCGAAACGCGGGGCCGTGAACAGGGGCTTGGTACCGCGGCAGGCAACATCCATGCAGACCACCTTCCTTTTGAACGGAAGCGAGATCACGGCAGAGACCTCTGCCACCACAACATTGCTTGACTGGCTGCGCGAGGTGCAGATTCTGACCGGCACCAAGGAGGGCTGCAACGAAGGCGATTGCGGTGCCTGTTCGGTCATGGTGACCGATGCCGACGGGGCAAAGGCACTGAACGCCTGCATCCTTTTCATGCCACAGCTTTCGGGCAAAGCCGTGCGCACGATCGAAGGGATCGCGGCCCCTGATGGCACGCTGCACCCGGTGCAACAGGCGATGATCGACTGCCACGGGTCGCAATGCGGGTTCTGCACGCCTGGGTTCGTGACCACGATGGCCACCGCGCACCTGAACGGCGTGACGGACTACGACACCGAACTGGCGGGCAACCTGTGCCGCTGCACCGGTTACGCCCCCATCGTCCGCGCTGCCGAAAACGCCGCTCAAGCACCGGCCCCTTACCACATAAACGACGTCCCGCTTCTTCTGGCCAAAAATACCTCGGGGGAGTCGCCAGAGGCGACGGGGGCAGCGCCCCCAACAACGCCCGAAGCATTGGCCACATGGCTGCACGCAAACCCCAGCGGCACCCTGATCGCAGGCGCCACCGACGTTGGCCTGTGGGTCACCAAGGGGTTCCGCGATTTGGGGCCGGTTGCCTTTCTCAACCGCATCCCGGCGCTTCGCGGTGTGATGGTGTCCGACGACGAAATACGGATCGGTGCGGCCACCACGCTGACCGAGCTGAGCGACGCCATCGCGCCGCTGCATCCCGCTTTTGGCGAGTTGATCCGGCGCTACGGGTCAGTGCAGGTGCGCAACGCTGCCACAATCGGCGGCAATGTCGCCAACGGCTCGCCCATCGGAGATGGCTCGCCCGCGCTGATCGCGCTGGATGCGACGCTGCACCTGCGCAGCGTGCGTGGGGTGCGCACGCTGCCGATTGCGGATTTCTTCATCGACTATGGCAAGCAGGACCGCGCGCCGGATGAATTCCTCGAAGCGATCACTGTGCCGCGCGCGCCGGACGCCTTGCGCTGCTACAAGCTGTCGAAGCGGTTCGATCAGGATATCTCCGCCGTGTGCGGCTGTTTCTGGATCGACGTGGCGGATGGCGTGGTGCGCGCGGTGCGGTTGGCCTTTGGCGGCATGGCGGGCACGCCGAAACGGGCCGCGGCCGCCGAGGCGGCGTTGCGCGGGCAACCGTGGACCGAGGCAACCGTGCGCGCCGCGATGACCGCGCTGGAGACGGATTTCACGCCGCTGTCGGACATGCGGGCGTCCGCGACCTACAGGATGCAAACCGCGCAAAACATGCTGCTGCGCGCGTGGCGCGAGGATCAGGGGCATGCAGCCAATGTGCTGGAGGTAACGCCATGAGTGTCGCCCGCGCCCTGCCCCATGATGCCGCCCACCTGCATGTGACAGGAGCGGCCCGCTATGTCGACGATGTGCCAGTGCCGGCGGGTGCGCTGCACCTGTGTTTCGGCGTCAGCGACACCGCGCGGGGGCGGATCACAGCGCTCGATCTGGATGCAGTGCGCGCGGCGGACGGCGTTGTCGCGGTGATGACGGCGGAAGATCTGCCCTTTGCCAATGATGTCTCGCCCTCGGCCCATGATGAACCGTTGTTGGCGATGGGCGAGGTGCACTATGTCGGGCAACCGATCTTTCTGGTGGCGGCCACCTCGCATCTGGCCGCGCGCCACGCGGTACGGCTGGCCCGGTGCGAGATTGCGGCGGAGACGCCGATCTTGACCATCGAACAGGCGATGGCCGCCGACAGCCGGTTCGAAGACGGGCCGCGCATCTACGGGCGAGGCGATGTAGCTGCTGCGCTGGCCGCCGCACCGCACAGCCTGTCAGGGCGGTTCGAGATCGGCGGGCAGGAGCACTTCTATCTTGAAGGGCAAGCGGCCCTTGCACTTCCCGGCGAAGATGGCGACATGCACGTCATCTCATCCACCCAGCACCCGACCGAGATCCAACACAAAGTGGCCGATGCCATCGGCCTGCCGATGCACGCCGTGCGGGTCGAAACACGTCGCATGGGCGGCGGGTTTGGCGGCAAGGAAAGCCAGGGCAACGCGCTGGCCGTAGCCTGCGCCATCGTGGCCCGCGCCACCGGGCGACCCTGCAAGATGCGCTATGACCGCGACGATGACATGGTGATCACCGGCAAGCGGCACGATTTTCGCATCGACTACGACGTGGGTTTTGATGATGCGGGCCGGATCATGGCGCTGGATGTGCGCCACTATACCCGCTGCGGCTGGGCGATGGACCTGAGCCTGCCGGTGGCCGACCGCGCGATGCTGCATGCTGACAACGCATATTTCCTGCCTGCGGTGCGCATCGAAAGCCACCGTCTGCGCACCAACACCCAAAGCGCCACCGCCTTTCGCGGCTTTGGTGGCCCGCAGGGCATGCTGGGGATGGAGCGGATCGTGGACCACATCGCGGCGACGCTGGACATTGATGCGTTGGCCGTGCGCAAAGCAAACTTTTATGCCTCCGGCGGAGGTATTTCCGGCCAGAAGAAGCAAACGACGCCGTACGGTCAAGAGGTCGAGGATTTCATTCTCGACGGGCTGGTCGCGCAGCTGCGTCAGAGTGCCGACTATGACGCGCGGCGCGCCGCAGTGGCGCAGTGGAACGCGGAAAACGAGACGCTGAAACGCGGCATCGCGCTGACGCCGGTCAAGTTCGGGATCAGCTTTACGCTGACACACCTGAACCAGGCAGGCGCGCTGGTGCATGTTTATGCGGACGGATCGATCCACCTGAACCATGGTGGCACCGAGATGGGGCAAGGCCTGTTTCAGAAAGTGGCGCAGGTGGCAGCGTCGCGCTTTGGCGTGCCGCTGGCGTCGATCAAGATCACGGCGACGGACACGGCCAAGGTGCCCAACACCTCGGCCACCGCCGCATCGTCGGGGTCGGACCTGAACGGAATGGCCGTGAAAGCCGCGTGTGACACCATTCGCGACCGGATGGCCGAGCATCTGGGGCAGATGTATCAGGCGCGGCCCACCGACATCACCTTTGAGGGCGGGATGGTGCGCGTGGGCGCGCAAGAGATCCCCTTCACCGAAGCCGCGCAACAGTGCTACCAAGGCCGGGTCAGCCTGTCGTCCACCGGATTCTACAAGACGCCCGAGATCGCGTGGGACCGGATCAAGGGACACGGTCGGCCGTTTTTCTACTTTGCCTACGGGGCGGCAGTGACCGAAGTGGTGATCGACACGCTGACCGGCGAAAACCGCATCCTGCGCGCCAACATCCTGCATGACGCGGGCGCATCGCTGAACCCCGCGCTGGATATCGGGCAGGTCGAGGGTGGATACGTGCAGGGCGCGGGCTGGCTGACAACCGAAGAATTGGTCTGGGATGATCATGGCCGCTTGCGCACCCATGCCCCGTCGACCTACAAAATCCCAGCCTGTGGCGACAGGCCGGACATTTTCAACGTGGCGCTCTGGGAGGGGGAGAACCTGGCCGACACGATTTACAAATCCAAAGCCGTGGGGGAACCGCCTCTGATGCTGGGCATTTCGGCCTTTCTGGCGCTGAGCGATGCAGCGGCGGCCTGCGGCGCGCACTATCCGGATTTGCAGGCGCCCGCGACTGCCGAGGCGGTGCTGGATGCCGTGGCTCGGGCGCGCGGCGATGTTTGACCGCGACGCCCTGATCGCGGCCTGCAGGGCCCATGGGCGCGTGGTGCGCGTGGTGGTGGCCGCGGTGCATGGCTCGGCCCCGCGAGAAGCCGGGGCGGCGATGCTGGTCTGGGACGGCGGGCAAAGCGGCACGATTGGCGGCGGGCAGTTGGAGTTTGAACTGGCCGCGCTGGCGCGCACGTTGTCGGGCGACCGGTTGTCGCGTCATGCACTGGGTCCCGAGATGGGGCAGTGTTGCGGTGGCGCGGTTGAAGTGCTGAGCGAGGTCTATGATCTGGACCGCGCCTTGGCCTTGCCCGAAGACGTGATCGCACGGGGCACGGGCGAGATGCCGTTGTCGGTCAATCGATTGATGCGTGCGGCGCGCAATCAAGGCCAACAACCTGCACCCCAACTGCGTGATGGGTGGATGGTCGAACCGGTGCAGATGGCGCCACAGCCGCTGTGGATCTGGGGCGCGGGGCATGTGGGCCGGGCGATGGTCGATTTGTTCCAGCATTTTGAACCGTTTCAGATCACCTGGGTCGATACGTCCGCGGACCGGTTTCCGGATGCGATCCCGCAGGGCGTGCAGGATATCGTCGCCGCCGATCCCGCGCTGCTGATGCCGCGCGCGCCTGCGGACGCGCAGCACCTGATCCTGACCTACAGCCATGCGATTGACCTTGCCCTGTGCCACGCAGCACTCAGCCACGGGTTTGCGGGCTGCGGGCTGATCGGGTCCAAGACAAAATGGGCGCGGTTTCGCAAACGGCTGGCCGCGCTCGGCCACACGGACGCGCAAATCGCGCGCATTCAATGCCCTATCGGCGACCCGACCCTAGGCAAGGCACCGCACATGGTGGCGCTGGGGGTGTTGCACGACCTGACCCGCCGCAGGCCAGCGGCTGACCACAGGGCGCGCGCGTGAGCGTGGCGCTGCTGTCATTGGATGGGCTGACCAAGGCCTATCCCGGCGTTCTCGCCAATGACAGTGTGAGCATGGCTATCGCGCCGGGCGAAATCCATGCGCTTTTGGGTGAAAACGGGGCGGGCAAGTCCACGCTGGTCAAGATGATTTACGGGCTGGTCAAACCCGACAGTGGCCACATGCAGATGCGCGGCGCGCCCTTTGCCCCTGCCGATCCACGCGCCGCGCGTGCGGCGGGCGTTGGGATGGTGTTCCAGCATTTCTCGCTGTTTGACGCGCTGAGCGTGGCCGAGAACATCGCCCTGGGCATGGAAACCCCTCCGCCATTGCGGACCCTGTCGGCGCAGATTCAGGCTGTATCCGAAACCTATGGCCTGCCGCTGAGCCCGGAGCGCGTGGTGGGCGACCTGTCGGCGGGCGAACGGCAGAGGGTCGAGATCATCCGCTGCCTGCTGCAGGAACCGAAGCTTTTGATCATGGACGAACCCACCAGTGTGCTGACGCCGCAGGAGGTGGACATCCTGTTCGAAACCCTGCGGCGGTTGCAGGCCGATGGAACCGCAATCCTGTATATCTCGCACAAGCTGGAAGAGATCCGCGCGCTCTGTGACACAGCGACGATCCTGCGCGGCGGCAAGGTGGTCGCGTCCTGCATTCCGCGCGAAAGTTCGGCGCGCGAGATGGCCGAGATGATGGTCGGAAGTTCGCTGGCAGCACCGAAACCCAAGGCGCACGCCGTGGGCGATGTGCGGCTGGCGCTGACCGGGCTGTCGGTGCCGTCTCCATCGGCCTTCGGGATGCCGCTGCGCGAAATCGCGCTGGAGGTGCGTGCCGGCGAGGTGATGGGCATCGGTGGTGTGGCCGGGAACGGTCAGGACGAATTGCTGGCCGCCCTGTCGGGCGAATTGCGCAGTGGCCCGGGGATGATCCAATTTGACGGGCATGATCTGGCACCATTGGGCGTAGAGGCGCGGCGCGAGATGGGCATGCTGGCCGCACCGGAAGAACGGTTGGGCCATGCCGCGGCGCCGAACATGTCGCTCACGGAAAACGCGATGCTGACCGGGGCCACACGCGAGGGGCTTGCAACGTCCGGCATGTTGAACTGGCGCAAGGCGCAAGGCTTTGCCGAGCGGATCATCGACGCCTTTGACGTGCGCACGCCGGGACCGGAGAACGCCGCGCGGTCGCTTTCGGGCGGCAACCTGCAGAAATTCGTGATCGGGCGCGAGGTGCTGCAGCGGCCCGAAGTGCTGGTGGTGAACCAGCCCACATGGGGTGTAGACGCAGCCGCTGCCGCCGCGATCCGGCAGGCACTGGTCGATCTGGCCGCGGGCGGTGCGGCGGTGGTGGTGATCAGTCAGGATCTGGACGAACTCATGGAAATCTCGGACCGGTTTGCGGCGTTGAACGAGGGGCGGCTGAGCGCGCCGCGGGCCACCGCCGAGCTTGATGTGGAGCAGATTGGCCTGATGCTGGGCGGAGCCCACGGGATGGAGGTGGCCGATGTATGAGCCTGCGGCAGACCGGCCCTCCGGGGGGGATTTTTTGAAACAGAGAAGGACTTTGCGTCTGGAAGGACGGCCGCAGCCATCGGCGGTCATGGCGTATCTGACACCGCTTCTGGCGGTGGTGCTGACCATGCTGGCGGGCGGGGCGCTGTTTGCGGCACTGGGCAAGGATCCGGTGGATGCGATCATCACCATCTTTTGGGAGCCGCTATTTGGTGAGTTTGCGTTTTTCTATCGCCCGCAACTGCTGATCAAGGGCGCGCCGCTGGTGCTGATTGCCATTGGGCTGGCGCTGGGGTTTCGGGCGGGCATCTGGAACATCGGCGCGGAGGGGCAGTACATCGTGGGTGCCCTGTGTGGCGCGGGTGTCGGGCTGGCGTTTTACCCGGCGGAAAGCGTTCTGATTTTTCCGGCGATGGTGCTGGCGGGCGCGCTGGGGGGCTGGGCGTGGGCGATGATCCCCGGGATTCTAAAAGTGCGGTTCGGCACCAATGAGATCCTTGTGAGCCTGATGCTGGTTTATGTGGCCGAGCAGCTGCTGGCCTCCATGTCATTGGGATTGCTGAAAAATCCTGAAGGGTTCGGCTTTCCCGGCTCGCGCAATCTGCAGCAGTATCCCAGCGCGCATAACGCCGATCTGATCGCCAACACCGGCATGCATTGGGGCGTGGTGGCTGCGCTGATCGCGGTGATCCTGGCTTATGTTTTGCTCAGCCGGCACCGGTTGGGGTTTGCCATTCGGGTCACGGGCGAGGCGCCGCGGGCGGCGAAGTTCGGCGGTGTGCATCCGGGGCGGCTGGTGCTGTTTTGTCTGGGGATGTCGGGGTTGCTGGCGGGGCTGGCGGGCATGTTCGAGGTGTCGGGGCCTGCGGGACAAGTGACCATTGATTTCAACGTGGGCTACGGGTTCACGGCGATCATCGTCGCCTTTCTGGGGCGGCTGAACCCCATCGGGATCGTGCTGGCGGGATTGCTGATGGCGCTGACCTACATCGGTGGGGACATCGCACAGTCGCAACTGGCCCTGCCCGCCGCGGCGATCCAGGTGTTTCAGGGGATGCTGTTGTTTTTCCTTCTGGCGCTGGATGTGATGACGAACTACCGGCTGCGGCTAGCCGTCCGGGAGGGGGCGTGATGCTTATGGCGGCACTGATCCTCGCCGCAGGCGGCGCGCAGGCGGATTGGTATTGCGCCAGCGGGCTAGTGCCGGGGATGGTGCAACCGTTTTCCAAGCTGGAAATGGACGTGTCGCTGGACCCGGACGGCGGGTTCACGGCCCAAGGCACCGTCCGCCCGCAAGGCGAGGCGCATGATTTTGGCTGGACCGGTACGTGGACCGAACTGGACGGGCAGATCGTGATGATCGGCAAGACGCGCGGGCGCACATTCGGCGTGGCACCGGCGGGAGAGTTGCGGGCCATGGCCACGCAGACCCGTAGCGACGTGCTCATGCTCGAACTGTCGTCTGACGAACATCCCGGGACGGGGCTGCGCTGTCTCACCCATCCGCTGGAGTAATGGCATGGACCTGAGCGCCATCAATCCTGTTTTGCTGATTGCCGCCATGATCGCGGCCGCCACCCCCATCCTGCTGGCAGCCATTGGCGAGTTGGTGGTCGAACGCGCGGGCGTTCTGAACCTCGGGGTCGAGGGGATGATGATCACCGGGGCTGTGTGCGGGTTCATCATCGCGGTGAACACCGGCTCGCCCACTGTCGGCTTCGTTGCCGCCGCCGTCGGCGGCGCGCTCCTCAGCCTTTTGTTTGCGTTCCTGACACAGGTGGCGCTGGCCAATCAGGTGGCCTCGGGCCTTGCGCTCACGCTCTTTGGTCTGGGCCTGTCGGCATTGCTGGGGCAAAGCTATGTGGGGATCAAACCGCCCTCGACACCGTCCACGCCGCTGGGGCCGCTGGCGGACATTCCGGTGGTGGGCCCGATCGTCTTTGGCCAGGACCTGGTCGTCTATCTTGGTCTTGCGATCGTGGCGGGCACGTGGGCTGTGTTGCGCTACACCCGCGCGGGGCTGATCCTGCGGGCGGTGGGGGAAAACCACGACGCCGCGCACGCGCTGGGGTACAAGGTGAAACGCATCCGCACGCTGGCGATCCTGTTTGGCGGGGCCTGCGCAGGATTGGGCGGCGCCTATATCAGCCTTGTGCGCGTGCCGCAGTGGACCGAAGGCATGTCCGCCGGTGTCGGCTGGATCGCTCTCGCACTGGTGGTATTCGCGTCGTGGAAGCCGTGGCGCGTGCTGCTGGGTGCCTATCTTTTCGGCGGAATCACCCAGCTTCAGTTGAACCTGCAAGGCGCGGGCGTTGCAGTACCTGTGGAGTATCTGGCAATGTCGCCGTACATCGTCACCATCATCGTGCTGGTGATCCTGTCCGCGGACAAATCCGGCGCCCCCGGCTCGCTCGGGCGCCCATTCCATGCCTCACAATGATGGGGCCAACACCACTGGGGAGTACACAGACCAATGAAACTACACACGCTTTTGGCCAGCGCTGCGCTGGCTCTGGGCCTTGCTGGCGGCGCGCTTGCCGACGGGCATGCAAAGACCAAGGTCGGCTTTGTCTATGTCGGGCCGGTGGGCGACGGCGGCTGGACCTATGAACACGATCAGGGCCGCCTCGCGGTTGAAGAGCATTTCGGCGACGCGGTCGAAACGGTGTACGTGGAAAACGTGGCCGAGGGGCCGGACAGCGAACGCGTGATGACGCAGATGGCGCTGGATGGCGCGGATCTGATCTTTACCACCTCATTCGGCTACATGGACCCGACCAACAACGTCGCAGCCAAGTTCCCGGATGTGAAGTTTGAGCACGCCACTGGCTACAAGCGTCTGCACCCCAACGTGTCGACCTATTCGGCCCGTTTCTACGAAGGGCGCGCCGTGCAGGGCCACATCGCGGGCAAGATGACCAAATCGAACATCATCGGTTATATCGGGTCCTACCCGATCCCCGAAGTGATCCGCGGCATCAACTCGGCCTTTATCCACGCCAAGAAGGCGAACCCGGATGTCGAGATGAAAGTGGTGTGGGTCTACACCTGGTTTGATCCGGCCAAAGAGGCCGACGCCGCCAAGGTGCTGATCGATCAGGGGGCGGACGTGGTGCTGCAGCACACCGACTCGACCGCACCACAGGCCGCCGCGCAAGAGGCGGGCAATGTCGTCACCTTTGGTCAGGCGTCCGACATGGCGCAGTTCGGCCCGTTCCCGCGGGTGTCGTCGATCATCGACGACTGGGCACCGTACTACATCGCGCGCACCCAAGCCGTTATCGACGGCACGTGGGAACAGATGGACACGTGGGACGGCATTGGGCCCGGCATGGTGAAAATCGGTGAGATTACTGATGCCGTGCCTGCGGATGTGAAGGCCGAGGCTGAAGCGATGATCGCAGCGCTGGCGGACGGGTCCTACCACGCGTTCACCGGCCCGCTGAACAAGCAGGACGGCACCCCGTGGCTGGCCGAGGGCGAAACCGCTGATGACGGGACGCTGGCTGGCATGAACTTCTATGTCGAAGGCATCGAAGGCGACATTCCGCAGTAAGCGGCACCTGAGGAAAACGGAAAAGGCCTCGCACGATGCGGGGCCTTTTTGTTGCCCGAACGGGTTGGGGACGTCAGCCGGGGAACATCTGGGCCATGCGTTTGTCAAAATAGGCCCATGTCATCGTCGCCTTGTTCCCGGCATAGCCATGGTAGTGTGACTTGCCGGTGTCGTTGGGCAGACCGGCCCAGATCTTAGCTAGGTTGTTCATGAACCCGTGCCGCGACAGCTCACCCGCCAGAAAGGCGTCCATCCCCGCCTCGACCAGCAGAAGGCCTGCCAACGCGTCCTGTACCGGCGGGCTAAAGCGCGTCGTCAGGGGCAGATCAAGCGCGCGGACAAGGCGGCGTAATGTGGGCGGGATGAACTGGTAGCGTCCGATGGCGTGTGGCATGCCCGGGGTCGCGTCGATCCAGTCGTAAATCTCGGCCAGGGTCAGTGATGTCGGCGGGCCATCGGGCTTGATCCACGCGCCGT
>JBCBCR010000117.1:0-10449 GCA_038530495.1 Pseudomonadota bacterium
CCAGCGCGCCATGGGCGAGCCAGCTTTGCCCGCCGGCCGTGGGCGAGGTCAGCCAGCCCGAGCGCATGGCGCGGCCTGAGGGTGCGATGACGTCCTGCGCGGTGGCGAGCGTGGCCAGATGCGTGGGCGCGTAAAGCGGGTTGTCGAAACTGGCGCGGCCATAGCTTTCGATCCAGATCAGCACCACGTCGCGCCCGCCCAGCGCATCAAGCCAGCCGGTCGTATCGGCAAAAGGGTCACTCTCGGCCTCGCGGGCAAAGACGATCAGGTCGGCGGCGGTCGCCTGCATCTCGATCCCGCGTTTGAGGGTGTGGCGCATGCTCCACGCCGTGCCGGGCGGGCTGCGGTCGAACCGCCAGTAGTCGAGGTGGTGACCCACATCCGCAGCGGCCCACCCGGCGCAGATCAGCGCCGTGGCCCCGGCGGTGATGCGCCACGGGCGGCGCGGCGCCAGCGCGCCCCACACCAGCAGCCCGCGCCAGAACGCATAGAAGAGCCCGGCGACAAGTGCTACGGTCGCAAGGCTCGCAAGCACCGTCAGCACCAGCCCTATGCTGTCGTTGAGGATGCGCAGCCCCGCGCCGATCAGGAACGTGTCGAGGATCGGATTGAAGGTGCGGTTGAACGCCGAAAACATCGCGTAATCCGCCACCTTGATCACCACCACCACCACCAAGAGCAGCGACAGGACCGCGGCCAGCACCCGCTGCCGCCCCACTGCGAGCATCACGAGCAGCAGCACGGGCAGTTCCAGCGGCCAGCGGTTCAGCGCGCTCCACTTCATCGTGCCGGGGTGATTGGGCAGCACGAGGGCTGCAAAGATCAGCGCCGCCGCGGCGGCCAGCCACAGGGCTTTTCTCAGGCGGAGCGCCGGGTCAGCCACAGGATGTCGACCAGAAAAGACCACGCCAACAGCACCACCGCGATCACGGCCACGGGGGCCACCAGCAGCGTCGGGGTCAGCGGGCAGGCCAGCAGGATCAGCGCGCTCACCTGTACCACGCAGATCGCCTTGCGCCGAAAGGCTTGGGGCAAGGGGGCCTGCAGCGCGGGCCAGATTATCGCGGCGGCAACAAACGCGTAACGCATGCCCCCCAGTAACAGAATTTCGGGTCCGGTGGTACCGCTGGTCCAGAGCCACAGCGCCAGCATGGCGGCAAGGCTCGCGTCCACCTCCATGTCAAAGCGCGCGCCAAAATCGGATACCAGCCGGGCGCGCCGCGCGAGCCAGCCGTCCACGCCATCCAGCGCAAAGGCCACGGTTGCCACCGCAAAGACCAGCCAGCCCGACACGTCCGTGGCTGCCACGGCCCCTGCGAGAAACGCGACCATCCCTGCCCGCGCCAGCGTCACCGCATTGCACGTGCCCAGCACGGCGTGCGGGTAGCCTGTCGCGATGCCTTGGGCGGTCAACACGGTGATCGCGGCAAAGACCGGCAGCGCCACCATTGCCGTGCCGAGAAACGCAACGGAAGCCACAGCCAGAACCGCACCAAAGACCAGCGCCAGCGCCAAAAGGCGGGGCAGCGGGCCTTGGACCGGTTCGATATGGGCAAGTGCAGCTTTGAGCATCGGTGTTTCCTTTGATCCCCGTCAGTTAGCGCCAAATGGGACGTCGCACAGCAGGCTAACCCAACAGCGCGGAAAAATATTCAGCCGGTCACGGAACTGTGACCGACGCCACCAGCGCCCGGTGGTCCGACGCGCGGATCATTTCGGCGCCTGCCAGAACCTGCATGTCGCGGACCGTGCCAGCATCGGTCAGGATACGGTCGAGCGGCAGGATGGGCCGCGTGCTGGGAAAACTGGCGCGGGCCGGGCCGCGCAGGGACGTGCCCACCAGACGCCACGACAGCATCGCGCCACCCCAGGGGCGCCATTCGTTCAGATCACCCAAAAGGATGGTCTGCATCGCGGGGCGGCGGCGCAGGTATTGGCCAAGGATGCGCATCTGCACGATGCGCAGCGGCTGGCTGAGCGACAGGTGGGTCGAGACCAGGCGCAGCGGGCGGTTTTCATGGTCCACTTCGATGCTGACCGCGCCCCGGTGGCAATGACCCGGCAGGTCGATCGTGTCGGCATGGGTGCGGATCAGCGTCGGCGCCAGAAACAGGATCGTGCCCAGAAACCCGTCGCTGTCCGGCCCCCAGCGCAAAGCGGCATCATGCGCATAATCGAGACCCGTGGCCCGCGCGATGCGGGCGACGTCAAGGATGCGGGCATGCGGCGGGCAATCGCCATCGGCCTCTTGCAGCGCCAGAACGTGCAGGTCGCGCGGCGCCAGATCGGCCTCGATCACCCGTGCGACGCGGTCGGGATCGACCACGCCATCGGTGCCGCGGGCGCGGTGCACGTTCCATGTCGCGCAGCGCAGATGCCTGTCGTGCATGGTGTGCCTGCCTTTCCGCCCTATGTCTTGGGTCACAGTTAGATTTCGCCCGCCGCAGGGCGACCCCTGCCCTGCGCCCCTGTTGAGGAGCCTGCCATGACCAAACCGTTTCTTGCCGCCGCAGCCTTTGCCGCCCTTGCCACGCCGTCCTTCGCCGACATGGCGCGCTATGACCTCGATCCGACGCATACGGCGGTCTATTTCACCGTGACCCATATCGGGTATTCGAAAACGCTTGGCATCTTCACCGATCTGGAGGGCGGGTTTTCCTATGACGTGGACAATCGCGAACTGGGGCCGGTGTCGGTGACCATCGACGCCGCTTCGGTCAACACGTTCAACCAGGCCCGCGACAAACACGTGAAGAACCGCGATTTCCTGCACGTGTCGCAGCACCCCGAGATCACCTTTGTCGCCAATGGCGGCACCGCACAGGGCGCGGATCGCGGTACGGTGACGGGCGACCTGACCATTCTGGGTGTGACCCAGCCGGTGACGCTGGACGTGACGCTGAACAAGGTTGCGGACTACCCCTTTGGCCACAAGCGCGAGACGCTGGGCCTGTCGATGAGCACCACGATCAAACGCAGCGATTTCGGCATGATGTACGCGGTGGACAACGGATTGGTGGGGGACGAGGTGGCCATCACCATCGAGACCGAAGCCATCAAGGCCGAGTGATACCCGCATCAGTTGTCAGCTGACAATCGAGATTTGCGTTTGGAATCAAGGGGGCTTTTGCGCCGTTAAGAAAGCGTTCAGAACATCATGCAATCGGCCCCGGGCGGCAGGGCTGCGGCGCCTTCGGGCAGGGTCGGTGTGTAGTCAAAGGTCACGATCTGCGCGCCGCCATCGAACGCAATGAAGAGCTGGTTCGACCCGGGCCGGATGGCAATCCCTTCGGGGTCGGTGCCGTATTCATAAAGGCTCACCTGACCCAGCAGATCGCCCTGTTCGGAAAATTCGTACAGGCTGTTGGTGCCTTCCCAGTCGTCGACGATCAGCATGTGGCCGGTGCGCGGGTCGATGGCGATGCCTTGGGCCTCGGTCAGGGGCGGCTGCAGGTCCATGGTGTCGATCTGTGTTTTGATCTCACCCATGGCAGTGAACCATGTCAGCCGTTCGGGGTCATCCTCGACCGTGACGATGTCGCCGTTGGCGGCAATGGCGATGCCTTCGGTATCGGCCCAGCCGCCCGCCAGCGTAAAGGGCGCGCCGAGCGGTTCGCCCGATTTGGTCAGCCGCTGCAGGTTGCCCATGCCGTCGCCGACGATCAGGTGTTCGCCTTCGATCGCGATGGCCTTGATCCGGAACATGTCGCTGCGCACGCGCCGCAGTTCGTCGCCCTGAAGCGTAACCAGGATCGCCTCGGGTCCTTCGTTCGCGATCCAGAGGCCGCAAAAGGTCGGGTCATAGTCGAGGCTGGCGGGGCGGTTCAGCGCGTAGCGCCCGGTTTCCACCAGTTCGAGCGCTGTGGCGGGCGTGGCGAGCAGCAGAGCGCAAAGGCATAGTCGCATGGGTCACCTCGGGGGGTCTGACCCTATTTGAGGTGAGGCGGTTTTGCCTGCCGTCAATGGCGGCGGGTCATTCGCCTGTGCGCAAGCGGGCGCGCAGGTCGGTTTTCAGCACCTTGCCGTAGTTGTTCTTGGGCAGGTCGGGGACGCGGATATAGTCCTTGGGCCGTTTGAACCGGGCGATCTGGTCGAGACACAGCGCATCAAGGGCGGCGGGGTCGGCGTCGCCCACGACAAAGGCCACGACCTCTTCGCCCCAATCGGGGTGCGGGCGGCCGACGACCGCGACCTCGTGCACCTGTTCGTGGGTCAAAAGCACCTCTTCGACTTCGCGCGGGTACACGTTGGAGCCGCCCGAGATGATCATGTCCTTGGACCGGTCCTGCATCGTCACGTAGCCGTCCGCATCCATCGCGCCCATGTCGCCGGTCCAAAGCCAGCCGTCGCGGATCGTGTCGGCGGTGGCAGCGTCATTGCGCCAGTAGCCTTTCATGACGGTGGCACCGCGCACCGCGATCTCGCCGGTTTCGCCTGCGGGCAGTTCGGTGCCATCACGGTCGAGAATACGCACCAGTACGGCGCTTTGCGCGGTGCCCACGGAGTTCATCCGCGCGCGCCAGTTCGGGTGGTCGCGGTCGGCGACGGCGTCGCGCGGCAGGGCGGTGATGCCCATGGGGCATTCGCCCTGGCCGTAGACCTGCACAAAGCGCGGGCCCATGGTGGCGACCGCATCAAGGATGTCCGCCTCGTACATCGGGCCGCCGGCATAGGTGATGGTGCGCAGCCCTTCACCCGTCTGGCCGGTGGCCTTGGCATGATCGACCAGACGGCGGACCATGGTGGGCGCGGCAAACATCGAGATGTTGCCGACGGTTTGGCCCAGCGACAGGATTTCGGCGGGATCGAACCCGGCGCTTTCGGGCACCACGTGGCGCGCGCCGCGCATGACGTGCATGAAGTTGTAGATGCCCGCACCGTGCGACATCGGCGCGGCATAAAGGATCGCGTCGGTCGGGTACACGTCATCCACGTCGATGAAATAACACTGCGCCATCGACGCGATGTTGCCGCAGGTGATCATCACGCCCTTGGGCTTGCCCGTGGTGCCGGAGGTGTAGAACAGCCACGCCATGTCGTCGGGATCAAGCGTCGCGGGCTGGGGCATGGGATCGTCGGCCAAGAGTGCGTGCCAGTCGGCGTCGCCCACTTGGATCGCGGGGCGGGCGAGGTCCGGGGCGAGGGCTGCATCGCTGAGGGTCAGGGCGGCGTCGGCATTGTCGATGATCCAGTCGGCCTCGCGCGGGTGCAGCTTGGCGTTGATCGGCACGGCGGCGGCCCCGGCAAACCAGATGCCGTAGAGCGCGATCAGGTATTCGACGCGGTTGCCCATGAACACCGCCACCCGGTCGCCGCGCCCGATGCCGCGGGCGGCAAGGCCCGCGCCGAGGCTGGCGGACTGCGCGCGAAAGCGGGCGTAGTCGGCAATGGGCGTTGCACCGGTGAACAGCGCGTCGCGCGTGCCATGGCGCAGCGCGGTGCGGTGCAGCCACTCCGCCGGGTTCATGGTCTGGCCCTTGTGTGCATCTTGTTCCCCCCCTGTTGCGACGGGGGCAGAGTACCTCAGGCGTTGCGGCCCGCAAGCCGTCCGAACACGGCACCCGAGGTCAGGCCCGAGCCACCCGGATAGCCACCCAGAAACACGCCGCCGACCAGTTCGCCACAGGCAAAGAGGCCGGGGATCGGTGCGCCCGCGTCATCCAGCACCGCGCCGGTGTCCGAGATCTTGAGCCCGCCATAGGTGAACGTGATGCCCCCCGTCACCGGGTAAGCGCGGAACGGGGCGGTGTCGAGTTTCTGCGCCCAGTTGGATTTTGCGGGGGTCAGGCCGGTGGTGCCCTTGCCGTCCTTGATCGTGGGATCGAACGGCGTGGCATCGTCCACGGCGGCGTTGAACGCCGCAAGGGTCGCCAAGGCGGAAGCGCCGTCCAGCCCCTCGCATTGCAGCACGAGGTCTTCGAGTGTCTCCGCCTCGACATAGGACGCGTCGTGGAACCGGTATTCGGCATAGAGCAGATCGGCGGTCTTGGCGTCAAAGATCTGCCACGCTTTGTGACCCGGCTGGCGCAGCACGGCGCCGCCGAACTGGGCGTAGGTGTAGTTGCGGAAATCGTAGCCTTCGTCGACGAAGCGCTGGCCGTCGGCGTTCAGCATCACACCGAGGAAGTAGCTGATCTTGCGATAATTCTTGCGCTCGCCATGGGGCAGGCCGAGGTTGGCGTAGGGTTTCATATAGAGGTCCATGGGCGTGGCGTGACAGCCGGTCATCCGGCCATAGCGCTGCGCGCCCACGGCCCATGCCGCGCGCAGCCCGTCACCGCGGTTCATGGGCGTGCCGCGGGTGCGGGCGTGGGCCCATTCGGCGCCCATGATGTCGGCGCGCATGTCTTCGTTGGCCTCGAACCCGCCGCAGGCGAGGATGGTGGAGGTGGCCGTGATCTCTTCGCCCGTGTCGAGGCGCAGGCCGGTCACCCGGTCGCCGTCAGTGATCAGATCGGCGAGGCCCGCGCCATGGCGAATCTCGCCGCCGAGGCGCTGATAGGCGGCCAGTTCCATGTCAAAGAGGCCGACCCCTTCGTTTTCCGCGGCCAGTGTCAAACCGCCCCAGAAGATCAGCTTGCCGTCTTTCTCAAAGCTTTGGCGGGCATAGATCGGCTCGTAGGTGACGCCGTGACCGGCGAGCCAGCGCACGGCGTCATAGCTGTCGTCCACGAGCGTGCGCTGTTCGGGCGTGAGGTCTTCGCCATCGTTAAAGCCGCGCAGGTCGTCGGCGAATTTCTGGGCCGTGTAGCTGCCGAAATCCGAGATCGCGACGCGGGGGTCATCGGGTGTGGCCAGAAGCGGGAGGAGGTCGTCGCTGCGCTCATAGGCAAAGCGCATGGCGCCTGCCGTGTACTTGGTATTGCCGCCTGCCAGTTCGGCGGACGCCTTTTCCACGATCAGGGTGCGTTTGCCCGCCTCGCAGGCGGCGATGCCCGCGGCCAGCCCTGCGTTACCCGACCCGACGATGACGACATCCCAGTGCATGATTTGGCTCCTTGCTGATTTTGTATCCGCGTGTATACAATTTTAAACGGCGGCGCAATGCGCTGTGGATTTGCGGGGGTCAGGGGGTGGCGTGCGCCTCGGGGTTGATCATGTGGATCGGCGCGCCGGCGGCAAAGGCGGCGACTTGGGCGAAGATGTCTGAGAACTGCACGTTCAGTTCATCTTCGGTGACAAAGCCGATATGCGGCGTGGCGGTGACGCGGGGATGGGTGGCCAACGGGTCATCGGCCCAAGTGATCGGTTCGGTGTCAAAGACGTCTAGCGCGGCCATGCCGGGGCGGCCTGCGTCGAGGGCGGGTTTGAGCGCGCGCGCCTCGATCAGGCCCGCGCGCGAGGTGTTGACCAGCAGCGCATCGGGGCGCATCTGCGCCAGATCAGCGGCGGTGATCAGGCCGCGGGTTTCGGGTTTCAGGCGGACGTGGATCGACACGACATCGCAGGTGGCAAAGAACTCCGCGCGGCTGTCGGCGACGGTCTGGCCATCGGCTGTGGCGCGCGCGCGCCCGTCTTCGGACCCCCACCAGATCACCTCCATCCCGAAGGCGCGGGCGTAGCCTGCGACCAGCTTGGCAATGCGGCCATAGCCATAGAGGCCGAGGCGGCGGCCATGCAGAGTCTTGCCCACGCCGATTTGCCAGCCGCCCGCCTGCAGGCTGGCCATCTGTTGCGGGATCTGGCGCATGGCCGCGAGGATCAGGGCAAAGCTGTGTTCAGCCGCTGCGTGCGGCGGTGCGCCCCCGCCCATGCGCGAGCACAGCAGCACGCCGTGCGCGGTGCAGGCATCGACATCCACATGCGGATAGACCGAGCGTTGCGAGATCAGGCGCAGGTTCGGCAGTTGCGCGAGCAGCTCCGCCGTGATGGCGGTGCGTTCGCGAAACAGCGTGATGGCGTCGAAGGGGCGCAGGCGGGCGGCAAGCCGGTCGGTGTCGGGTTCGTGGTCGGTAAAGACAGTGACGTCGTGGCCGTCCAGATGCGCATAGCACGGCAGGTGGCGCAGGGTGTCGAACCAATCGTCGAGCACTGCAACCTTCATGTGCCGTCCCAGACATGGGAGGGCACGAACACGCGGCCTTCGGCCAGTTTGCGGCAGGTGCGGACGATGCCGCTGGATTTGTGGGTGAACCCGGTGGCGTCGAGCGCGTAATCCACGATCACATCCATCAGGCCCATGGGATGGGAGAGCTGCAGGGTCAGCGGCGGCGTGCCCTGCACTGTCATCATGCCGTCGGCCACGGTGCCCGGGGTCAGCGCGCAGGAGGCGAGGCATTGGCTGCCCGTGACAGCGAGCGTCGGGTGCGTGGTCCACGGCATGAAATAGCGGGTCAGAATCGTGTTGGGCGCGTCAGAGGGTGCCACAAGGCCGAACTTGGGTGTGACCGATTTGGTGCAGTCGCCCATGCCCATGAGCGCGCCCGCCTTGATCCGGATCGCCTCCATCCGGGCAAAGAATTCGCGGTTGGCGTCGAGCTCCTCAACGCTTTCGGTGCAGGTCAGGCCGAAATCGGCGGCGCGGGCGATGACCATGGGCATGGCGACATCCATGCAGGTGACCGCGACCCCGTCGATGGTGTCGATCAGGTTGCCGGTGGGCAGAAAGGCGCCGGTGCTGGATCCCGCAACCTCGAGGAAACTGAGGCCGACGGGGGCGGCGGTGCCCGGCACGCCGTCGATCGTCGCGGTGCCGTCATAGGTCAGCGTGCCGCCCGGCGTGGCGAGGTCGGCGCTGACCTTGGCGCCGGTGTTGACGGCACGGATGTTGACGCGGGTGGTGTCGCCGGTGGGTGAAACCAGCCCCAGTTCAATCGCAGCCGATCCGACCCCGGCGAGGATGTTGCCGCAGGTCGGTTTGAAATCGACAAGCCCGTCGAGCACGCTGACCTGGGCAAAGAAGTAATCGACATCGGCCCAGTCATCATCGGATGCGGACAGGATCGCGACCTTGGTCGTGACCGCGTTGCCGCCGCCGATGCCGTCGATGTTGAGCGGGTGGCCCGAGCCGAGGGCGGCCACCAGCACAGCAGCCAGCCTGTCGCGGTCGGCGGGCAGGTCAGCGGCATTGAAATACGGCCCACGAGACGACCCGCCGCGCATGAAGACGTAAGGAATTCCGGTTTGTGTCATGGTCTTTATCCCAGCGGCCAGGGCAGTGTCGTGTATTCCTGCAGAAGCCCCGGCGGGAAATCGCGGCCCAGAAGCCAAGCCATGAACATCATGAAGGCAAGCCCCGCGGCGGTGTAGGCAGCGGCAAAGGGCGTGGTCTGGCCCGCCCGGATGCGCATGAAGCTGAACAGGAACAGCGCCAGCGCGATGATGAAGCCTGTGAGTGCGGTGAGCGCCAGCAGGCCCGCAAACCACGCCAGCGTCTGCCACAGGCCGTAGGTGTTGCCCTCATCCTCGGCCTCGCGGTCGGCGAAAAGCGGATCGGTTTCGGGGCGCAGCATCATCTGCACCAGCAGGATCAAGGCGCCGGTGATGGTGACGCAGGCGATGAAGAACGGGAAGACGCGGTCGTTGGAGGCGTAGTCCGGGATCAGACCTGCGTTGACCAGCGCAAAGCCCACGTAGCCGATCACCGCCAGCAGGAACAGAAGCGGCGCGCGCTTGCCGCCTGAAGCCACGTCGCCTTCGGCGCGGATGTTCTTGGACTGGCGCAGACCCACGACGATCGACACCAGCGTGATAATCAGCAGGATGATCACGATGGGCGACGCGACATAGGCCATGCCAGCCTCGAACCCGTCGCGAAAGCGGATACCGGCGATCTGGTTGGCGTTGTTGGAATAGTTTTCAACCGGGTTCGACAGCACGAACCCGATCAGGAACGCGGGCCGCGACCAGTCAAAGCGGCGCATCAGGATGCCCAGAAAGCCGATGGCGAACAGCGCCACGAGGTCCATCAGGTTCTGGCCCGACTGGAACGCGGCGAACGAGATGATCATGAAGATGAACGGCGCCAGCAGGGCAAAGCGGATGTTCGTCAGCTTGGCAATACCGCCCGAGGCGACGATGCACAGCACCGTGCCGATCACGTTTGCCAGCGCCAGCAGCCAGACGATGGAATAGGTGAAGTCGAGGTGGTTTTCGAGCAGGCTGGGGCCGACGTCGATGCCGGTGCCCAAGAGCGCCAGCGCGCCGATGAAGATCGCCATGGAGCCCGAGCCGGGGATGCCAAAGAGCAGCGTGGGCACGAGCCCGCCGCCTTCCTTGGCGTTGTTGGAGCTTTCGGGCCCGTTCACGCCGCGCACCTCGCCCGAGCCGAAACCTGACTTATCCTTGGTCGTCTGGACCGTATGACCGTAGGCGATCCAATCCACCACGGACCCGCCAAGGCCGGGGATCACGCCCACGACGACGCCGATGATCGAACATCGGACCGACAGCCAGATATTTGCGAACCAGTCCTTCACCCCGGACATCCACCCGCCGCCGATGGGTTTG
>JBCBCR010000118.1:0-10372 GCA_038530495.1 Pseudomonadota bacterium
GGCCTGCAATAGGGTGGCGCGAACGTATCGCTGGAACCGGGTGGCGCGCTGGAGCTGTCGGGCGCGCCATTGGAGACGATCCACGAGACCTGCGACGAGGTGAACGAGCACCTGCGCGAGGTCAAGGACATCTCGGACGAGATCGGCGTGGGCTTTATCGGGCTGGGTGCAGCGCCGGGGTGGATGCATGATGACGTGCCCTTGATGCCAAAAGGGCGCTACAAGCTGATGGACGCCTATATGGGGCGGGTCGGGACCATGGGGCGCAGCATGATGCGGCGCACCGCGTGCGTGCAGGTGAACCTGGATTATTCGTCCGAGGCGGACATGATTCAGAAGCTGCGCGTGGCGATTGCTTTGCAGCCTGTGGCGGTCGCGCTGTTTGCCAATTCACCGTTTTTCGAAGGCAAGCCGAATGGGCACAAGAGCTGGCGCAGCCGGGTCTGGCGGGACACCGACAATGCGCGCGCGGGCATGGTGCCGTTTGTCTTTGACGACGGGTTCGGGTTCGAGCGTTGGGTGGACTATGCCCTTGATGTGCCTATGTATTTTGTCTACCGCGATGGGCAGTATGTCGACGCGCTGGGCATGTCGTTTCGCGATTTTCTGGATGGCAAATTGGCAGCACTGCCCGGGGAGACGCCGACGCTGAGCGACTGGGCGGATCACCTGACCACCGCGTTCCCGGAAGCGCGGATCAAGAAGTTCATCGAGATGCGCGGGGCCGATGGCGGCCCGTGGCGGCGGCTGTGCGCGCTGCCGGCGTTCTGGGTCGGGTTGATGTACGACCAAGGCGCGCTGGATGCGGCGTGGGACCTCTGCAAATCATGGACTGCCGAGCAGCGCGAGGCGCTGCGGGTGGCGGCATCGGTGGACGGGTTGCAGGCGCAGGTTGACGGGATCGACATGGCGCAAGTGGCTGCAAAAGCTGTGGAAATCAGCACCGCGGGCCTGGCCGCGCGGGCGCGGCCCGGGGCGGGCGGACTGGTGCCAGACGAGACGCATTTCCTGAACGCGCTGCACGAGAGCATCGAGAGTGGCATGGTGCCTGCGGACGAGCTTTTGGAGCGCTATCACGGCGATTGGGGTGGCGACGTGAACCGGGTGTTTGCGGACTATTCCTACTGATCATTGCCCGCGGGTGGTTTCGCGGAATGATGCGTCCGGGGGCGGGTGGCACATCGGCCCTCCGGGGGGGATTTTTTTGAAACAGAGAAGGGGGGACCGTGCGCTGGGGTTAACGCGGCGTGCGGTGGGGGTTTTGGCGGGTTTTGTTCAGAATGGGGTGGGTTTTGTACAAAACGCGGGGGTGGATTGCCGGGCGTTTTGGGGTGGATTTGGGGTTTTGATGAAAATGGGGTGGGTTTTGTACAAAACCGACCGGTGTTGCGCGTTAGGACATTGGTAAGGTCTTGGGTTTGTTAACGTTTGGGCGCGCGCGTTCACTTTTCTTTAACGATGGGCGCGGGGGCAGCGGAACTGGTCGTCGCGCCGAGATGTGACTTGCATGCGGTCGCTGTGACGCGGTGGTGCGATTTTTTGCGGGCGACGCCGGTCATGCGCTGGCAGCGGCGCGGCGTGAAATTTCGCGCCGGACGCGGGGTGCGTGTCCATTGCGGCGCGGGATGTGCCGGATCGCGGGCACTGGAGCTTGTGCGCCTCAGGACTGCTGCGCGTGGTCCAGCCTTTGGCGGGCGACGTCTTCGTTGGCGTCGGCGCGGTACTGGTCGCGCAGGCTGCGGGCGACGTAGTCGAGATGGGCATCAACTGCCGCGCGGGCGGCGGCGGGGTCGCGGGCCAGCAGCGCATCCTTGATGTCGCGGTGCTGGGCCAGCAGCGCCTTGCGCGAGGTGCGCTGTTTGAACATGATCTGCCGGTTGTAGAACACGCCCTCGCGCAGCAGGTCATACATCGAGCGCATCATGTGCAGCATGATCACGTTGTGGCTGGCCTCGATGATGGCCATGTGGAACTGGGCGTCGAGCCGGGCCTCGTCTTCGCTGTTGCGCTTGGGGTGGGCGGCTTCCATCTTGTCAAAGATCGTTGCGATCACCTGCAGATCGGTGTCCGAGGCCAGCCGGGCGGCGCGTTCGGCGGCGAGCCCCTCCATGTCGCGGCGGAAATCGAGGTAGTCGAAGACGGCGGCGTCGTGGCGGGAAAAGAGCTGTGTGAGCGCAGGCGAAAACGCGCTGCCCAGCACGTCGGCCACGTAGACACCCGCGCCGGGGCGCGAGATCAGCAGGCCGGTGTCCTGCAGATCGCCGAGCGCCTCGCGCAGGGACGGGCGGGACACGCCCAGCCGGTCGGCCAGCTCGCGTTCGGCGGGCAGCCGTTCGCCGGGACGCAGGATGCCGCGCAGGATCAACTCTTCGACCTGGCGGATCACGGCGGCTGACAGCTTTTCGGCGGTGACGGGGCGGAAGGGCATGGGCGGTCCTGATCTGGCTCGAGCCAGTGTGGACCGGCAGCGTGGGCGCGTGCAAGCGGTGTTCATCGGTTGTTAACCGCTTTGCGCGCAGGGTCGACGCATGCGGTTTTTGGGTCTGATGGTGATGCTGGCGGCGTGCAATACGGCGCATCCCTATTTCCGGGACGCGCCGGTGACGACGCTGACCATCGAGGGGTCGACCTTTGACATCCGGGTGCGAGAGAATCTGGCCGAGGCGATCCGCACCAACCCGGAATACGCCCCGCGTCTGGGGCCCATCGAAGGGCGGGCGCAGCGTGCGATCGAGATGGTGAGCGGCTGTGCGGTCAAGGAGATGCGCGGGGATCAGGCGCAGCTGACCGGCATTCTGGATTGCGGCAATGGCGGGCCGCGGATCGACCGGCTGAAGCCGCAGGGCGAGTATGACTGCCACGTGATCGACAGCTATGTGAGCCGTGCGACGGATCAGGTGTTTCAGGAGTTGGACTGTACCTTGATCTGAGGCGGGTGGTGTCGTTGGCTGAGCGTGTGCCGAGGGCATAGGCACGATGCTCTGATCTACCGACACGGGGGTGCAGGGCGGCCGCGCGTTTTGCGGTACATGTCCCCGCGGGGACTGGGGGCGTTTTGGTCGGGCGGTGATTCTGGCGGCGGCACCCGTGGTGGAGTGGCAGAGGGCGGTGACCCTAGGGTCAGACGCAATATCTTGTGGATAACCCCGCCGAACCGACAGCTTTTAGGGGGAATGCGTTGACATAACCCGCGTGGCCCGGCCACGATTGCAGCCCAGAGAGACTCAGGAGCAGGGCCGCCACGTGCGCTTTTCCAAACTCAGGCTGACGGGGTTCAAATCCTTTGTGGACCCCACCGATCTGATCATCGCCGATGGTCTGACCGGCGTTGTCGGGCCCAATGGCTGTGGCAAGTCGAACCTGCTGGAGGCGCTGCGCTGGGTGATGGGCGAGAACCGGCCCACGGCGATGCGCGGCGGCGGCATGGAGGATGTGATCTTTGCCGGGGCGGCGACGCGGCCCGCGCGCAACTTTGCCGAGGTGTCGTTGCACATCGACAATTCGGATCGGCTGGCGCCCGCGGGGTTCAACGATCAGGACGCGCTGGAGATCGTGCGGCGGATCACGCGCGATGTGGGCAGTGCCTACAAAGCGGCGGGCAAGGACGTGCGGGCGCGCGATGTGCAGATGCTGTTTGCCGATGCGTCCACGGGCGCGCACAGCCCGGCGCTGGTGCGGCAGGGGCAAATCTCCGAGCTGATCAACGCCAAGCCCAAGAACCGGCGGCGCATTCTGGAGGAAGCGGCGGGGATTTCGGGTCTGTATCAGCGGCGGCACGAGGCCGAGCTGAAGCTGAAGGGCGCGGAACAGAACCTTGCCCGTGTGGATGACGTGATCGAGCAGTTGGCCGCGCAACTGGCGCAGCTGGCGCGGCAGGCGCGGCAGGCGGCGCGGTATCGCGAGATCGGTGAACAGCTGCGGCGGGCCGAGGGGCAGTTGCTGTATGTGCGCTGGCGCGAGGCCGATGAGGCGCGGGCGCGCGCTGAAGAGGCGTTGGGCAACCACACCCGGCTGGCAGCGGCAGCAGAGGTCGCGGTGCAGCAGGCGATGAAGGCGCGCGTCGCTGCCGAAGAGGCGCTGCCGCCCCTGCGCGAGGAGGACGCGATTGCGGCGGCTGTGGTGCAGCGGCTGGCGGTGCAGCGCGATACGCTCGACGATCAGGAACGGCAGGCCGCGCAGTCGATCGAGACATTCGAGGCGCGGATCGCGCAGCTGGCCCACGACATCGAGCGCGAGGCGGGGCTGAACCGCGACGCGGGCGAGACCATCGGGCGGCTCGAATGGGAGGCGGGCGAGATCGCGAAGGCCTCGGACGGGCATGATGCGTTGTTGGCCGAGGCGGCAGAGGGCGCGCGGGAGGCGGCCACCGTGCTGCAGTCACGCGAGGGCGACCAGACCGAGAAGACCGAGGATGTGGCGCGGCTGGCCGCACGGCATAGCTCGGCCCAGCGGCTGCTCGATGACAGCCGTAAGCTGGAGGCGCGCGCGCAGGCCGAGGCGGCCAAGGCGCGCGGAGCCGTGACCGAGAGCGAGGCGGCACTGGCGCGGGCCGTGGCAGATGCGGAGGCGGCCAGCGCCGCTGCCGTGCAGGCCGAGGAGACCGCGCAGCGGGCCGACGAGACCCTGCTGGCCGCAGAAGAGGCGCGGGCGGATGTGCAGGCGCGCGAGGCCGAGGCGCGGGCGGAACGGTCGGAAGCCGAGGGCGAGTTGAGCACCTTGCGTGCCGAGGCCGCGGCGCTGGCTAAGCTGGTGGAGCGGGACACCGCCGAGGGCGGGCAGATCATCGACCATCTGCAGGTCGAGGCCGGGTTTGAAAAGGCGTTGGGAGCGGCCCTTGCCGACGATCTGCGCGCGCCCAAGGTGGCCGCCGATGGGCCTTCGGGTTGGGCGACGCTGCCCGGATACGATCAGGTGCAGCCGCTGCCTGCGGGCGTCACGCCGCTGTCGGCGCATGTGTCGGTGCCTGATGCGCTTGTGCGGCGGATGGATCAGATCGGCCTTGTCGATGCCGAGGATGCGGCGCGCGTCCATGCCGATTTGCAGCCCGGCCAGCGGCTTGTGTCGCTCGAGGGCGATCTGTGGCGCTGGGACGGGTTTCGGGCATGGGCCGAGGATGCGCCGAGTGCGGCGGCGTTGCGCTTGGAGCAGATCAACCGGCTGGAGGCGTTGAAACAGGCGCAGGAGGCCGCAGGCGCGCGTGCACAAGGCGCGCGGGATGCCCACGAGGCGTTGCAAAAGCGGCTGGCCGAGTTGACCGATGCGGACAAGCGCGCGCGCGAGGCGCGCCGGGCTGCGGACCGGATGGTTGCCGATGCCGCGCGGGCGTTGAGCCGGGCGGATGCGGATCGTGATCTGGCGCAAAGCCGGCTGGAGGCGCTGGGCCTGTCGGTCACCCGCCACGAAGAAGAAGCGATGGGCGCGCGGGCACGCCTGAAGGAGGCCGAGGCGGCACTGGCCGAGCTGCCCGATCTGGCCGCGGCCCGGGCCGAGGTCGAAGACCTGCGCATGACCGTGGAGGCCGCGCGCATGACCATGATGTCGCGCCGCGCGGCCCATGACGATCTGCGCCGCACCGGCGAGGCGCGCACCAAGCGTGCGCAGGAGATCACCAAGGAGATCAGCGGCTGGAAGCATCGCCTTGAGACCGCGGAAAAGCGCGGCGCGGAACTGGCCGCGCGCAAGGCGCAGACAGAGACCGATCTGGAGGCCGCACAAAAGCTGCCCGGCGAACTGGCAGACACCCGCGCGGGCCTGATGACCGAGATCGCCAAGGCGGAATCGCGCAAGGTGCATGCCGCTGATGCGCTCGCGGGCGCGGAAAACGTGCTGCGTGCCGCCGCACAGGCCGAACGCGATGCCGAGCGTGAGGCGTCCGAGGCGCGCGAGGCGCGGGCGCGGGCCGAGGCGCTGGCCGAAGCCGCGCGCGAAACGGTCACCGCCGCTGCCGAACGTATCGCGGATGCGCACCAGATGACGGCAAACCAGCTTTTGACGTCGCTCGACGTGGTGCCCGGCGACATTCCCGGTGTTGATGCGCTGGAGGGGGATGTGGCGCGGTTGAAACGACAGCGCGATGCGCTGGGGGCGGTGAACCTGCGCGCCGAGGAAGACGCCAAAGACGTGCAGGAAGAGCACGACACGCTGACCCGCGAGAAGGTCGACCTCGAAGAAGCGATCAAGACCCTGCGCAGCGGCATTGCCAGTCTGAACCGCGAGGGGCGCGAGCGGTTGCTGACCGCGTTTGAGCAGGTGAACTCGAACTTCTCGATGCTGTTCACGCATCTGTTTGGCGGGGGCGAGGCGAATTTGGTGATGGTCGAAAGCGACGATCCACTGGAGGCGGGCCTCGAGATCATGTGCCAGCCGCCGGGCAAGAAGCTGTCGACGCTGAGCCTGCTGTCGGGGGGCGAGCAGACGCTGACTGCACTTGCGCTGATCTTTGCGGTGTTTCTGGCCAATCCCGCGCCGATCTGCGTGCTGGACGAGGTCGACGCGCCGCTGGACGATGCGAACGTGACGCGGTTCTGCGATCTGCTGGACGAGATGTGCCGCCGCACCGACACGCGGTTTTTGATCATCACGCACCATGCGGTGACGATGGCGCGGATGGACCGGCTGTTTGGCGTGACGATGGCGGAACAGGGCGTGAGCCAGCTGGTCTCGGTGGACCTGAAAAAGGCCGAGACGCTGGTGGCGTAAACGTGAAGCGCCTTTGCGCGTGCGCGTGCTAGCTGTGCCTCATGCGAATTCTGGTATTTCTGATGATGATGGTGTCGCCCGCGGTGGCGCAGGACTGGGCCGTGCGGTCAGGCGACGAGGCGCTGACCGGGGCCGCGCTGCGCGCGGCGATCGAGGGGCAGGAGCTGGTGTTTTTCGATGACGGGCGGTCGAAGTTTTCGGCCGGTGGTTCCTATTCCTATTCCTATACCTATGCGAATGGGGGTGGGACGGCCTTTGGCGCGTGGCGGATTGACGGGGATGCGGTGTGCATCGCCTTTCGCAACGGGTTTGGGCGCTGCGACCGCTATGTGCGGTCGGGGGCGCGGGTGGTGATGCTGACGCAGAAGGGCGAGCGGTTTCCGGTGCGGTGACGTGTGCCGCGGGGCGCGATTTTTCGACGAAAAATCTTGGCCGCGCGGGGGGTGTCAGACGTAGCGGTTGACTATGTTTTCCAGCCGTTCCTGCCGGCCTGACCGCGGTTCGGGTGCAAAGCCGTCCTGCATCGCCCGGTCAAAGCAGTCCTCAAGCCCGCCTTTCAGCATTTCCTGCGCCGCTTGCGTCTGCCAGCCCGCATAGCGGTCGGCGCGGGCGTCCTCCAGCGCGCCATCCTCAAGCATCGCCGCCGCGGCCTTGAGCCCGCGGGCGCACACGTCCATCCCGCCCACATGGGCCGCCACCAGATCCATGGAATCCAGCGACTGGCGCCGGATCTTTGCGTCGAAATTGGTGCCGCCGGTGATGAACCCGCCCGCGCGCAGCACCTCGTAATAGGCCAGCGCCACCTCGGGCACGTTGTTGGGGAACTGGTCGGTGTCCCAGCCGGACTGGTAGTCGTTGCGGTTCATGTCGATGGAGCCGAGGATGCCGAGCGATGCGGCCAGCGCCAGTTCATGCTCAAACGAATGCCCGGCGAGGATGGCGTGGCCCTGTTCGATGTTCATCTTGACCTCGCCCTCCAGCCCGAACTCCCTCAGGAAGCCGTAGACCGTGGCGACGTCGTAGTCGTACTGGTGTTTGGACGGCTCTTGCGGCTTGGGTTCGACGAGGATCGTGCCCTGAAACCCGATCTTGTGCTTGTACTCGACCACCATCTGCAGGAACCGCCCGGCATGGGCGCGTTCGGCGGCGAGATCGGTGTTGAGCAGCGTCTCGTACCCCTCGCGCCCGCCCCAGAGCACGTAGTTCTGGCCGCCGAGTTTCTGCGTGGCGTCCATGCAGGATTTCACCGTCGCCGCGGCATAGGTGAACACGTCCGGGTCGGGGTTCGTGGCAGCCCCCGACATGAACCGGCGGTGGGTAAAGAGGTTGGCTGTGCCCCAGAGCAGGCGGGGCCCGTGTTCCATCTTGGCGGCGATGTAATCGACCATCTCTTCGAAATTCCGGGTGCTTTCGGCGAAGGTCGCGCCTTCGGGGCGGATGTCGAGGTCGTGAAAGCAGAAGAACGGCTGGCCGAGGATGGCAAAGAGGTCAAAGGCGGCGTCCGCTTTGGCCCGGGCGGCGTCCATCGTGTCGCCGAACCAGGGCCGTTCGAACGTCTGCCCGCCAAAGGGATCGCCGCCGGGCCAGGCAAAGCTGTGCCACCACGCGACGGCAAAGCGCAGGTGATCCTCCATCCGTTTGCCCAGGATCACCTCGTCGGGGTTGTAGTGGCGAAAAGCCAGTTCGCTGGTGGCCTCGGGGCCCTGATAGGTGACGGGTGGGATGTCGGCGAAATAGGCGGTCATGAGATATCCTTGATGGCGGTGTAGGCGGTACGGTAGCGCATGTAGGCGTCGTCGAAGGCGGCGGTGAGCGCGGTGTCAGGGTCGAATGTGCGGGCGGTTTCGGGGGGTGTCGCGATCTCGGGCCCGCCATCGCCCGCAGCCATCAGGCCCAGACGTGCGGCGCCGTATGCAGCGCCATAGTCGCCTTGGGCCGGCACGGCGATGGGCAGGCCCAGCACGGTCGCGATGGTCTGCAACCACACGTCTGACGCGGCCCCGCCGCCCACGGCGATCAGCGCGTCAAGCGGCGTGCCGGTGGCCTGCATCGCAGCAAGGCTGTCGCGGAACGCAAAGGCCACGGCCTCGAGCACCGCGCGGGTGCCCGCGGCGCGGTCGGTTTCATGCGCGAGGCCCAGAAACGCCCCGCGCACCTGCGCGTCGTTGTGCGGCGTGCGTTCGCCGCCGAGATAGGGCAGGAACAGCGCCCGCCCCGGCCCGGTGGCCGCCCCCAGCTCACCCGTCAGCGTCGCAGGATCCGCTCCCACCAGCCGCCCATACCACGCCAGCGCGTCGGCGGCGGCGAGGATCACGCCCATCTGGTGCCACTGCCCCGGCAGCGCGTGGCAGAACGTGTGCAGGGCGCTGGCGGCATCGGGGCTGTAGCCGTCGGCGGCGGCAAAGAGCACGCCCGACGTGCCCAACGACACAAACCCCTGGCCCGGTTGCGCCACGCCCACGCCGATGGCCGAGGCCGCGTTGTCACCCGCGCCACCAGCCACCGGGATGCCGGTGTTCAGCCCGAACTGCTGCGCCACCGCCGCGCGCAAGAGGCCCGAGGACTGGCTGCCCTCGACCAGCCGGGGCATGTGATCGCGGCCCAGATCAGTGGCGGCCAGCAGGTCGTCATCCCAGTCGCGCGCGCCTACGTCCAGCCAGGACGTTCCCGCTGCATCCGACATCTCGGACACAGGTTCGCCCACCAGCCACAGGCGCAGATAATCTTTTGGCAACAGCACCTTGGCGGTGCGGGCAAAGACATCCGGTTCGTGCGCCTTGACCCACGCGAGCTTGGGCGCGGTAAAGCCGGGAAAGACGATGTTGCCGGTGCGCGCGCGAAAGATCGGGTTGGCGTCGAGTGCGGCCGCTTCAACAAAGCTGCGGGTGTCGTTCCACAGGATGCAGGGGCGCAAGGGCTGATCGGCGGCGTCCACCAGCGTCGCCCCGTGCATCTGGCCAGACAGGCCGATGCCGCGCACGCCGCCCAGATCAAAGCTGCCCGCCAGCTGGCGCAGCGCGGCCTCGGTCGCGGTGATCCATGTGGCGGGGTCCTGTTCGGACCAGCCGGGATGCGGGCGCGTGACCTCGAGCGGTGCGGTGGCGCTGCCCAGCACGACCTGGCCTGCGTCCATCAGCAGAACCTTGACCCCCGAGGTGCCCAGATCGATGCCCAGATACATGGTCTACCCCTCCAACCGGACCCAAGCGGCGTTGCGCTGGGACGACCGGACACAGGCGGTGACGAACTGCACGCCTTTCAATCCATCCTGTACCGTAGGGTAGATCACCCCGTCGGGTGCTGCTGCCCCGCTGCGCGCGGCGATGATCGCTTCGGCGGCTTCGGAATAGATCGTAGCAAAGGCTTCGACATACCCCTCCGGATGGCCGGGCGGCACGCGGGTCACGCGCGCCGCATCCGCGCCGCCGGTGCCGCGGGTGATGCGCTGCGTGTGGCCATCGAGCGGCCGGTGCCAGAGCACGTTTGGATCCTCCTGCGCCCACTCAAGGCTGCCGGTGGTGCCGTAGACCCGCAGGCGCAGGCTGTTTTCATGGCCCGGGGCCACCTGACTTGACCACAGCATGCCGCGGGCCTCACTCTCTAGCCTGAGCATCACATGTGCATTGTCATCGACCCGGCGACCGGCCACGAAACTCTGTAAATCTGCAGCGAG
>JBCBCR010000119.1:0-10258 GCA_038530495.1 Pseudomonadota bacterium
ATCATCCACGACAGCCCCATCACCGGCACCAAATCGACGCTCACCTATGCCGCGTTGCAAACCAGAGTGGCCAGCCTTGCCGGGGCACTTGCGGCCAAGGGGGTCACCGCGGGTGACCGCGTGATCATCTACATGCCGATGGTGCCCGAAGCGCTTGAGGCGATGCTGGCCTGCGCGCGCCTAGGGGCGATCCACTCGGTCGTGTTCGGCGGTTTTGCGGCCAATGAATTGGCCGTGCGCATCGATGATTGCACGCCCAAGGCAATCCTTGCCGCGTCCTGCGGGCTGGAGCCTGGGCGTACCGTCTCCTACAAGCCACTGCTGGATGCGGCCATCGACCTAGCCGAACACAAACCCGATGTCTGCCTGATCCTGCAACGCCCCCAAGAACAGGCGCCGCTAACCCCGGGCCGCGATTTCGACTGGCACGCAGCCCAGGAGGGCGTCGCGCCCGCGCCGTGCACGCCCGTGGCAGGCGACCACCCGGCCTACATCCTGTATACCTCGGGCACCACCGGCGCGCCCAAAGGCGTCGTGCGCCCCACCGCGGGGCATCTCGTTGCGCTCAATTGGACGATGAAGAACATCTATCAGGTCGACCCGGGCGAGGTGTTCTGGGCCGCCTCCGACGTGGGTTGGGTCGTGGGGCATTCCTACATCTGCTACGCGCCGTTGATTGCCGGGAACACCACCATCGTGTTCGAAGGCAAACCCGTGGGCACCCCCGACGCCGGCACGTTCTGGCGTGTGATCGCCGAACACAACGTCAAAAGCTTTTTCACCGCCCCCACCGCAATCCGCGCCGTCAAACGCGAAGATCCCAAAGGTCTCGAGCTGGCCAAATATGACCTGTCCGGCCTGCGCGCGCTGTATCTGGCAGGAGAACGCGCCGATCCCGACACCATTGAGTGGGCGCAAAACCTGCTGGGCGTGCCGGTCTATGACCATTGGTGGCAGACCGAAACCGGCTGGACCATTGCAGGCAATCCCGCGGGGCTTGAGGCGCTGCCGGTCAAGATCGGGTCGCCCACCGTGGCCATGCCCGGCTATGACGTGCAGATCCTCGACGATGCGGGGCACCCCGTGGCGGCAGGCGAACTGGGCGCCATCGCGGTCAAGCTGCCCTTGCCCCCCGGCACGCTGCCGACACTCTGGAACGCCGAGGACCGCTTTGCCAAAAGCTACCTTAACACCTTCCCGGGCTATTACGAGACCGGCGATGCAGGCATGATGGACGAGGACGGATACCTTTACATCATGGCGCGCACCGATGACGTGATCAACGTGGCGGGCCACCGCCTGTCCACCGGCGCGATGGAGGAGGTGCTGGCAGGCCATCCCGATGTGGCCGAATGCGCCGTGGTCGGCGTCAGCGACGCGCTCAAGGGGCAAAGCCCCGTGGGCCTGTTGTGCCTGACCACCGGCGTGAACCGCCCGCATCCCGAGATCGTCGCCGAGTGCGTGCAGCGCGTGCGTGACCAGATCGGGCCGGTTGCGGCCTTCAAACAGGCGGTGGTCATCGACCGGCTGCCCAAGACCCGGTCGGGCAAGATCCTGCGCGGCACCGTGGTCAAGATCGCCGACTCCGAGCCCTTCAAGATGCCCGCCACCATCGACGATCCCGCCATTCTGGACGAGATCAAAGTGGCCCTGCAGACCATAGGCTACGCCAAAGAGTAAGGGTGTGTAGGGTGCGCATTCACTGCGCACCCTTGCCGATCAAAAGTCGCCCGCGCTGACCGGCAGACCCGACAGCCGGATCACCGACGCCAGCGTCCAGCTCTTGTCGTCCTGATTGTCCTCACCGCCGCGCAACAGCGGATCGTCGTCCGGTGTCCAGCACGGTTCGGTGTTGAAGTAGGAACACGGATCGCCCTTCAGCAACCCGGCAAAGACCGCGCAGACAATGATCGATCCCACGCGGCCGAGACTTTGGCCCGCATTGCCGCCGGGCAACTTTTCGGCCTCCTTGAGCAGGTAGTACCACAGCGACGCGGGTTCTTCGTCGCTGATCTCGACCGGCCTGACGCAGAACTTGGCTGCCACATCCGGCCCCGATGGCAGACGCAGGTTCACGCCGCGCTTGAGATTGCGGAACGCCAGCACGTTGTCGGCCACGCCCGCGGGGCCTTCGTGCAGATGGACCAGCGCGTTGGCCAGCTTGGTGTCGATCTTGCGCGCCATCTGCGGGAACGGCCCGCCGGATGATGCCATCTGCAAGAACCAATCCCACTGGATCACGTTTTCCGGTTTCATCGGGCGGAAGCCGCGCAGGTCGTCTGGGTTCACCGGGCCAGTATTGTCAAAGATCGGCGCAAACTGGTTGAAACCGCGGTGGGGATCATTGGTCTGGTAGCTGTTGCGCACCATCGAATGGCCAAAGCGATAGGCCGCGCCGGAGAATTCCACCGGCATGTACGGCTGATGCTTCCACTTGTAGACATCGCTCAGGCCCATCTCCCACGCCTTGCGGCCGCCGCACTTGCCCTCAAGTGACAGCGCGCATTTCCAGATCTCGTCGATGACGATCCGCGGGATAAAGTCGTTCCATACGACCCACTGATACAGCCGCACCAGCGTCTTGCGCGCAGCCTGAAACGGGTCGGCAGCACCGGCAACCCGCGCCCGGTCCACCAGTGTATTGTGCGCCATGATAAAGGCCAGCTGCAGTTGGCTCACGATCGAGTTTTCGTCATTGCGCATGTCCCCGATCAGCGCGCGACCCTGCGTGTTGCGGGGCAGATCGGGCAGGTTTGTGCCGGCCACTTCGCCGACCAGCATCTTGCCCGGATCGGTGCGGTCATACAGGTAGGGTTGATCCCCCATCCCGCGCCCATAGACACAATCGAGATCCAGCCGCGGCGTGCGGAAATTCAGGATCCGGTCCGGGTCGACCTGACGTGCGGTCAGCGGCGTGGTATCCAGCGTGATGTCGTGATCCACGAACTGCCCGAAATAGGTATAGCCAGCGGGAATGTTCGATCCGAATTTCTGTTCCAAATCGTCGATCGTGCCGGGGTCGGCGGCGATGTCTCCGGGGCTGACACCCGGCAATTCGACCATGTGCTTGGTCGCGAAATTGAGAAAGAAATCGTCCTGCTCGTCCTCAGTGCCGGGCGGTGCATATGGATCAAGGTTGGGACAAAGGCGGCCAAACGGGCCTTGGTAGAACTTGGATCTGGGGGCAAGAACGGCGTCCCCGAAACTCTTCTGATGTGACATGGAAATACCTTTCGCTGGCAACAACGCGTGCTAAATTTTCGGTGTGACGGCCCGGCCAAACTGCACCGATTAATCTTGGTGCGTGTGCCAACAGGACCGCTGCGCGACAGAATTTCGCGCAGGTAGATGCTACCAAAAGTCGTACGATTTTCAAGTATGAGTAGATAACTGCCGCGCCGCGCCAGCGTCATCCCGCCGGTCCTTGTGCCGCCGCCTGAGGATCAAATCACCAAAGTTCGGGCGATATCAGCGGCCTAACCCGTCAGCTTTCGCAGATCGCCTGCAATTGCAACCACGCGCCATCGGCCATGATCGGATTGGCGTCCTGGCCCGCCAGCGGGTCTGCCTCGATCAATTCGAGGGTTTCTTCACCCGAAATGTCACGTGCCCGCCCATAGGCCTGCGCATGCACCCGCGCGCGGGCAAACGCGTCGATCAGCGCCTCGGGCGGCAGGGCGTCGGGCGGATTGCTCAACGCGCTTTCGGCAAAGGCGTCGAGCGCGGCAGGCGGCAGGGCGCCCGTTGTCAGCAAACGGATGGTCGCCGCAGTGCCTGCATGTTCAAGCAACGCGCGCAGGGCAGGGGTCTCCCGGACACGCTCCAGTTCGGCAAGAACGTATCCCGCCGCCGCCTCTGGTGCTTCGTGGTCCTCGACCAGTGCGCGATTGATCAGCACGGCATCGCCGGGCAGCGCCAGCGCCTCGCGCACACCGCCCGGCAACACGTGCACCCGTGCAGCGCCGGTGCGCCCGGCCAGGGCGGCCAGTGCAGGCCGCGCCTCCGGCGTCATACAGGGTGGGCCAGACACGCGTTCGATCCGGGCCAGCAAGGCAGTGCCGATCTGTGCCTCTTTCACCGGCGGCACCACCCGCAGCGCGTGTTCCACCAGTGCGCCGGGCAACCAGAAGAACCCAATCGCAACAACCGACGCGACCGAAATCGCCGCCCCGAGCCAGCGCAACCGCCCCGGATGAGGACGCGCGCGGGCAACGGCGGCGCGCAACGTTTCGATCGCCTCGATCATCTCGGCGCTTTCGGGGGGCAACTCCAGCGTCTCGCCGGGGTCGCCATCGGGGTAAAACACCGCCGACCCTGCCGCATCGGCGGCGCGCTCGACCGCTGCCAGCGACCAATGGGTCAATGCGCTGTCATTGAGGTCCGAAATCACCAGCGTCGCGTCGCCAATCGACACCACGACCTCGCGTCGCTGCCCCGCGGACGAGGCGCGCCACAGGCCCGTGGTTTCGAGCCGGTCATATTTGCTGAGCGCGGTCATGCCTGTAATAGACGGGCCTTGTTGCTGCATCTGCCCTTGTTGGCGGACAAACTACCATGCGCCCACGCATTGGCCAAGACCGCTAGCCGTAATGTCGCACCGGTGTTCCGGCCACGGCGGACATGTTCAAAAGCCCGCGTGCCGTTATTGACGGTGATACGATGTGCGCCCGGTTGCCCATCCCCATCAGGATCGGCCCGACCTCCAACCCGCCACCCTTCATCTTCAGGATGTTGCGCACGCCGGATGCGGCATCGGCATGGGCAAAGACCAACACATTGGCCGGCCCTTTCATCCGGTTGTCTGGAAACAGCCGCACGCGCAGATCGGGGTCAAGCGCTGTGTCCACGTTCATCTCGCCCTCGTAGCAGAAATCGACGTCGAGGGTGTCCAGTACCTCCATCGCCGCTCGCAGCCGCTTGCCCGATCCGTAATCCTGTGTGCCAAACTGCGACTGCGAACAGAGCGCGATGTTGGGCTCCAGCCCGAAGCGCCGCACATGCCGCGCGGCCCCTTGCACGATCTCGGCCAGCGCGTCGGGTTCGGGTTTTGAATGCACATGGGTGTCGGCGATGAACAGCGGCCCATCCTCGAGGATCATCATGCTGAGTGCACCCACGGGGTGCAGCCCGTCGCGGCCCAGCACCTGCGTGACGTAATTGAGATGCCAGCGAAACTCGCCAAATGTGCCGCAGATCAGGCTGTCAGCTTCGTCCCGGTGCACCATGACTGCGCCGATGGCGGTGGTGTTGGTGCGCATGATCGCGCGGGCAAGGTCGGGCGTCACGCCGCGGCGGCACATCAGGTCGTGATAGGTCTGCCAGTAATCGCGATAGCGCGGGTCATCCTGCGGGTTCACGAAATCCACCGTGTCGCCCAGCCGCAGCTTCAGCCCATCCCGTTCGATGCGGGCTTCGATCACATCCGGTCTGCCGATCAGGATCGGCTTTTCGTTGGTTTCCTCCAGCATAGCCTGCGCGGCGCGCAGCACCCGCTCATCTTCGCCCTCGGCAAAGACAATGCGCCGCGCCTCGGCCTTGGCCGCTGCGAACACGGGCCGCATGAGCAGCGCGGATTTGAACACCGAACTGTCGAGCTTGGCCTTGTACGCCTCAAGATCATCAAGCGGACGGGTGGCCACGCCCGTCTCCATCGCGGCCTTGGCCACGGCAGAGGACACGACACTGACCAGCCGCGGATCAAACGGCTTGGGGATCAGGTATTCGGGGCCAAAGGTCATCGCCTCACCCTTGTAGGCGGCGGCCGCCTCGGCACTTGTGGTGGCCCGGGCAAGGGCCGCGATTCCGTCGATGCAGGCTAGCTGCATCTCGTCATTGATCGTGGTCGCGCCGACATCGAGCGCCCCGCGAAAGATGAACGGGAAACAAAGTACGTTGTTGACCTGGTTGGGCGTGTCGCTGCGCCCCGTGGCGATGATCGCGTCCGGGGCAACCTCGCGCGCGAGGTCCGGCAGGATTTCCGGCGTTGGGTTGGCCAGCGCAAAGATAATCGGCCGCGCGGCCATTTTCTTCACGTGGTCTTGGGTCAGCACCTTGGGGCCCGACAGGCCCAGAAACAGGTCCGCCCCGTCGATCACATCGTCCAGCGTGCGCTTTTCCGTGGCCTGCGCATAGGCCGCCTTGGCCGGGTTCATGTCCTCGGCGCGGCCCTCGTAGACCAGCCCGTGAATGTCGCACAGCCACACATTCTCGCGCTTGACCCCCAGCTTGAGCAGCATGTTCAGGCAGGCAATCCCTGCCGCCCCGCCACCCGTCGACACGACCTTGATCTCGTCAAAGCGCTTGGCCGCGACATGCAGTGCATTGGTCGCCGCGGCGCCGACGACGATGGCGGTGCCGTGCTGGTCATCATGGAACACGGGGATGTTCATCCGCTCGCGGCAGATGCGTTCGACGACGAAACAATCCGGGGCCTTGATGTCCTCGAGGTTCACGGCGCCAAAGCTGGGTTCCAGCGCGCACACGATGTCGGCCAGTTTTTCCGGATCGCTTTCATTCACCTCGATGTCAAAACAGTCGATGCTTGCGAATTTCTTGAACAGAACCGCCTTGCCTTCCATCACCGGTTTTGACGCCAATGCCCCGATATTGCCCAGCCCCAGCACTGCTGATCCGTTGGACACCACCGCCACCAGATTGCCGCGCGCCGTGTAGCGGGCGGCATTGGACGGGTCGTCCTTGATCTCAAGGCAGGCCTCCGCCACGCCCGGCGAATAGGCCAGCGCCAGATCAGTCCCGTTGGCCAGCGGCTTGGTGGCGCGGATCTCGAGCTTTCCAGGTTTCGGACGCTCGTGATAATCAAGCGCGCGCTGGCGCAGATCGGGGGTATCGGACATGTAAATTCAGCCTTGGGTCCAGAGGTCGGTAAATTTGGTTTAACGTTAAACTACATTGCGGCAACAAGATTGACCATAGGTTAGCGCCGCGCTTCCTTGGCAGTGTAATCCAAATGCGCGCTGACGCGCACGCCATGTTTTGGGGGGCGTTGCCCCCATTGCAGATTGCATCTGCAATTCCCCCAGAGTTTATTTGGCAAAGTGAAGGGGGATGAATGACGGACGTTAAGGCGCAGGTGCGGCTGGGCACGCAGGATCTGTCCGGTGATATCGGCTTTTTTACCAAGAAGTTGGGGCTTCGGATGGACATGATCTATCCCGCCGACGATCCGCGCGTGGCGGTATTTTCCGGTCACGGCATCGCGGTCCGGCTGGAGGTTGGCCGCGCGCCCGGCGCGCTGCTGATCGAGGCCGCGGCGCCTGATGCATTCGCGGCGGGCCAGCGCACTCTGACCGCGCCCGGCGGTACGCAGGTCGAAATTGTGCCGCTGGACCCGCCGCTCGAGATGCCGGAGACCCAGCACAGTTTCGTGGTCCGCAGGCTCGCCGATCAGGCGCCGTGGGTCATCGGGCGCGCAGGCATGCACTACCGTGATCTGATCCCCGACCGGCTTGGCGGGTCGATCATCGCCAGCCACATCCGCATTCCCGATGGCGGGCCGGTGCCGGACATGGTGCATTACCACACGGTCGGGTTTCAGCTGATCTACTGCTATCGCGGTTGGGTGGACCTTGTGTACGAGGATCAGGGCGATCCGTTTCGCCTGACCGCGGGGTCTTGTGTGATCCAGCCGCCGCAAATCCGGCACCGGGTGCTTTATGCCAGCGACAATATCGAGGTGATCGAGATCGGCGTGCCTGCCGAGCACATCACCACGATCGACCACGACATGACGCTGCCCAATGGCCCGGGCAATCCGGACCGGCGGTTCGATGGTCAACGGTTTGTCCACCACATCGCCGAGAAGGCGACATGGCAGCCGCACCGTCTGCCCGGGTTCACCATGCGCGAGACGGGCATTGCCGACGGCACAAACGGCGTTGCGGGTGTGCAGGTGGCGCGCGCGGGCGCTGGTGTTGCAGCAGAGGTGACGCACGACGCCGACATCTTTTTCTGCTTCGTGCTTGAGGGCCGCATGCGCCTGACGGCACCGGACCGCGATCCATTTATCCTTGAGGCTGGCGACGCTTTTGTTATCCCTCCGGGGGCAGCGGTGCAGTATCACAGCCTCAGCGACGATCTCGAGGTGCTTGAGGTGGCGCTGCCGGGCGTGTTTCAGACGCGGGTGGTCAGTGGGGGGTGACGATGGCGGATGAGTTGAGAGACGCGGCGCGGGCCGTGCGTGAACGGGCCTATGCGCCTTATTCCAAATTCCTGGTGGGCGCGGCGGTGCGCACATCCTCGGGCGCGGTGTTTGCCGGGTGCAACGTCGAAAACGTGGCCTATCCCGAAGGGACCTGCGCCGAAGCAGGCGCAATTGCCGCGATGGTCGCCGCCGGCGCGCGCGAGATTACCGAGGTCTACGTTGTCGGCAGCGGCACGGTGCCGGTGCCACCCTGCGGTGGGTGCCGGCAGAAACTGGCGGAGTTCGCAGGCGGTGATGTTCGCGTGACCATGGCAACCCCCGACGGCGTCGAAGAGGTGACGACTATGGCGGCGCTTTTGCCCGGGGCGTTCACCAATACGCATCTGGACGGTGCAGAATGATGTCCGCCCGTTCCATCATTGCCAAGCTGCGTCGCAAACAGCCGCCCGCGCGGGAAGAGCTGATCTGGTTTGCCCAGGGCCTTGCTGACGGGACAGTCACCGACGCCCAAGCTGGCGCTTTTGCCATGGCGGTGTGCCTGAATGGGTTGGGCGATGTGGGGCGCGTGGCGCTGACCATCGCCATGCGCGACAGTGGGCAGGTGCTGCGCTGGGACGCGGGTCCGGTGCTGGACAAGCATTCGACAGGTGGCATCGGCGATCCGGTCAGCCTGATCCTCGCGCCCGCGCTGGCCGCCTGCGGGGCCGTGGTGCCGATGATCTCGGGCCGTGGGTTGGGCCACACCGGTGGCACGCTGGACAAGCTTGAGGCGATCCCGGGCCTGTCGACGCAGCTTGACGAGGCGCGATTTCGCGACGTGGTGGCGCGCGCAGGCTGCGCCATCGTCAGCGCCAGCGCCGAGGTGGCGCCTGCCGACAAGCGCCTCTACGCGGTGCGCGATGTCACCGCGACAGTCGAAAGCCTCGACCTGATCACGGCGTCGATCCTGTCCAAGAAACTCGCCTCGGGCCTCGATGCGCTGGTGCTGGATGTCAAATCCGGCTCGGGTGCGTTTATGAAGGATGAGGACGCGGCCAAGGCGCTTGCCGATGCGCTGGTCAAGACCGCCAATGCGGCAGGCTGCAAGACAACCGCACTGATCACCGACATGAACCAACCCGTGGCCCCGGCCATCGGCAACGCGGTCGAAGTGGCCGCGGTGATGCAGGTGCTGACCGGCAAGGCCCGCGGCCCGCTGGTCGAGGTCGCCGCCGTTCTGGGCGGGATCCTGCTGCAAAACGGCGGGCTGGTGGATGATGTGCAGACCGGGGCCGATGCCATCGTGCGCGCCATCGCCGAAGGCTATGCCGCCGAACGGTTTGGCACGATGGTGGCTGCGATGGGCGGACCGGTGGCGTTTGTCGACAACTGGGCGCGGTTCCTGCCCGAGGCGACAGTGATCCGCGAGGTGGCCGCCCCTTCGGACGGGTTTGTGACCGCCATGGACGGCGAGGCGCTGGGCCACGCGGCGCTGGCGCTGGGCGCAGGCCGAGCCGTGGAAAGCGACGCGATCAATCCGGCGGTGGGCTTTTCGGACGTGGTGCGGCTGGGCACAGCCGTCACGCGCGGGCAGCCGCTGGCCGTGATCCACGCAGCCCGCCCCGAGGACGCAGACCGGGCGGAGGCGGCGCTGCGCGCCGCGATCCTCTTGGGGCCAGAGGCGCCGCACGTGCCGGGCCTGATCTCCGAACGGATCGGCTGATGCCCCGCGCGTTCCTGGTGGTGATGGATTCCGTCGGCATCGGCGGCGCACCTGATGCGGGCACGTTTTTTAACGGCGACGTGCCGGACACCGGCGCCAACACGCTGGGCCACATCGTCGAGGCGTGTGCGGCGGGCCAAGCAGACGCGGGGCGCAGCGGCCCACTGCACCTGCCGCACATGGTGGCGATGGGTCTGTTTGATGCGTTGTCTCTGGCGGGGGGCGGGACGCCAACACCGGGCAGCTATGGTGCGGCGACCGAGGTGTCGCGGGGCAAGGACACGCCCTCGGGCCACTGGGAACTGGCGGGTGTGCCGGTGCCGTGGGAGTGGAGCTATTTCCCCGACACCGTGCCTGCCTTTCCGCCCGACATCCTGCGCGCGGTCGAAAACGCC
>JBCBCR010000120.1:0-10203 GCA_038530495.1 Pseudomonadota bacterium
CGACCCGACACTGACCGTGCCGCAACAGGGCGCCTCCGACTTTACCCTGCGCGACATCTTTGACGTGCCGGACCTGACGACAACCAATGATGACATCGTCAACGGGGTGTTTGAATCCGATGACGGCGTGGGCCCGCTGGCGCTTTTCACTGCACAGCGCGTGGACTATTCGCTGGCGCGGCTGGCGCACTATACCGCCACCGATCCAACGCATTTCCAGAACCATGTCCTGTTCACCAACTACCAGTTCTACGTGGCCGAGTTCGAAGCCTACGCCCGCGCGCAACTTGACGATCCCAACAGCGGCTACACCGCCTTTGTCTCCACCGGCAATGCCACGATCACCGCGGGTGACCAGCCGCTCGATGAGGCGGCCAAGATGCCGCAAATGCCGACCTATCACCTGAAACGGGCCGACGGGTCCGGCATCACGCTGGTCAATATCGGCGTAGGACCGTCAAACGCGAAAACCGCCACCGACCACATCGCCGTGCTGCGCCCGCATGCGTGGCTGATGGTGGGCCACTGCGCCGGGCTGCGCAATTCGCAGGCGCTGGGGGATTTCGTGCTGGCCCACGGCTACCTGCGCGAGGACCACGTGCTGGACGCGGACCTCCCGCCCTGGGTTCCGATCCCGGCGCTCGCCGAAATCCAGATCGCGCTTGAACAGGCGGTGGCACAGGAAACGCAACTGCAGGGGTACGAGCTGAAAAAGCTGATGCGCACGGGCACTGTGGCCACATATGATGACCGCAACTGGGAACTGCGCGACCAGCACGGCCCGGTCCAGCGGCTGAGCCAAAGCCGCGCCATCGCGCTGGATATGGAAAGCGCGACAATCGCCGCCAACGGCTACCGTTTCCGGGTGCCCTATGGCACGCTGCTGTGCGTGTCGGACAAACCGCTGCACGGCGAGTTGAAGCTGCCCGGGATGGCGTCCGAGTTTTACCGCAGCCAGGTGTCACGCCACCTGATGATCGGCATCCGCGCCATGGAACACCTGCGCGGCATGCCGCTGGAACGCATCCACAGCCGGAAATTGCGCAGCTTCGACGAAACCGCGTTCCTCTGACCCACAGGCTCAGTGGATGTGAACCCGCTCGACCGCCACGGGGTCAGCCTCTTCGGCGGGGTCCAACACCGGATCAAGCACGAGGACCAGCCGCGTCTCGCCGGTGCCCTCGATCGGCGGCGAGCGGTGCAGCAGCCCCCGGTCGGGTTCCGGCGCCCAGTTGGACCCGCGCAGCAGGATCGGCGCACCGGTCGGCACCGTGTCGATCTCGGGCACGTCACCGTCTTGCGCCCGCCCGTACTGCGTGCCGGTGCCGCGATAGGTACAGACCAGCCGGGCGGTAATGGCATCGACGTGAAACCGGCGGCAGGCGTTGGTTGTGACCACGTCGAGCCGCAGACGCAGATACCGCACGCCCATCAGGGTGCCGAACGCATCGGCGAGCGCGGTGACATCGTCGATCAACCAATCGCGATGGGCCCCATGGGCCAACCCGCTCATGTCGCATAACTGCGTGACCACGTCCCGTACTGCATACCCCGGCACGATGACCCGCCCGCGTGGCAGTGCCTCGGGGTCAAGTGCTTCCAACCACGCCAAGGCGTCAGGCGGCGTTGTGCGCCGCCAGATCAACGCGGCGCAGTCAGGGGCCAGAAACCGCTTCAATTCTGCTGCCGCATCAACGCTCGGGGCTAGTGGCGCATCCGCCAGCATGCTCATGCCGCCTGCTCCACCCGGCGCCACAGCGGAAAGGGATCGGGATAGTCGGGTAGCGTGTCGGGCGACAACGCGATGTCCTCGGGCACCAGACACGCATCAAGCCGCGCACGCAACGTGGGCCAGTCGATGCCCGCGCCGATGAACACGATCTCTTGCCGCCGGTCACCCCACGGCTCTTGCCAATGCGCCTGCATGTAGGCGCGCGCGCTGTCATGGGTGGGGCGGCGTTCCTCGGGAACAGAGGCCCACCACGTGCCCAGCGGCGTTACACTCGACAGCGCGCCCGCCAACGAAAACTCGGCCACCCAGTCGGGCCGCGTCGCGATCCAGAAATGCCCCTTGGCCCGGATCACACCGGGCAGATCGCCGTTCAGCACTTCAAGGATCTGCGCGGGCACAAAGGGCCGCCGCGCACGATAGACAAAGGACGCCACACCGTATTCCTCGGTCTCGGGCGTGTGGTCGGCAAAGCCATAAAGCTCCTTGGCCCACATCGGATGTTCATGGGCCTGCTCGAAATCAAACAGGCCGGTGTCGAGGATCTTGTCCGCAGGCACCACCGATTGATCGGTTTCAATGATCTCGGCATCCGCGTTCAGGCTGCGGATGATCTTGCGCGCGGCATCGGCCCGCTCGGGCCCCGCATCCGTCACCTTGTTCAGGATGACGACGTCGGCAAATTCGATCTGGTCGGTCAACAGATGGACAAGGGTCCGCTCATCCTCGTCCCCCATCGTTTCCCCCCGATCGCGCAGGAAATCGTGCGAGGAATAATCCTGCAGAAGGTTCACGGAATCGACCACCGTCACCATCGTGTCCAGCCGCGCGACATCCGATAGGCTGTCGCCAAATTCGTCCCGGAAATCGAATGTCGCGGCCACGGGCAGCGGTTCGGAAATGCCGGTGGATTCGATCAGCAGATAGTCAAACCGCCCCTCCGCCGCGAGACGGCGCACCTCGTCCAGCAGGTCATCGCGCAAGGTGCAGCAGATGCAGCCATTGGACATCTCGACCAGCGTCTCGTCGGTTCGGCTCAGCTCGGTATCGGCGCGCACGAGGTCCGCGTCGATGTTCACCTCGGACATATCATTCACGATCACCGCCACGCGCCGCCCCTCGCGGTTGTTCAGCACACGGTTCAGAAGCGTCGTTTTTCCTGCCCCAAGAAACCCAGACAGGACGGTGACGGGCAAACGGCTATCGGTCATGGGGCAGCTTCCTTGTGCGGTGGCCGGGGAATTCAGTTACGTTATGTTATAACGTTACTTATTCCGACCGCAACCCATCGACCAAGGGTTTCGCACTAAACCTCTTCGAACGCACCCACAGGTGACACATAGCGCAGCCGCCCGCACCGCAGCGCGTCGCGGGCATGGCGGACACGGATGGTGGGACGGGCCATGGGGCCATATCCGCGCCCGCTGAACCGGTTGACCTGCGGAAACGCAGCGCAGATTGCCGCGCGGTCCTCGAGGCTGGCAGCGTCGTAAACAGCGGGTGCCAGAAAATAGCTTTCGCTCAGCACGCCACAAGCCGTCACAACCGCGTGGCGCGGCAGGGCAAAGTGGATGTACTCGATCTGCGCGCGCCCGCGCATGTGGCGCACACCCGACAGCGCCGTCAGCGCCTTGGCCGCGACAAAAGCCTGGGTCGGGGTGCCGCGCAGGTCCTGAAACACGAACCTGTGCTGCGGCGACACGACCATGTCCTGCGCCGGACGGCCCGGGGCGAACGCACCGGCGTGGATCAGCACCGGCCGCGCGTCATCCGGTGCTTCGGTCAGTTGAACAACCCGGCGGGATATCCAGCGAATGGGCTGCGCACCGTCATCCACCGTTTCGACCAGATCGCCCACCGCCAGCGCCGCCACATCGCGCTGCCCCTGTGGCGTGGCGATCATCGCACCGGGGGTAAAGCACATCATTGTGGCATAATCTTCGGTCGACCCGGTGGCGTCATCGGAATCAGCCGGGCTGCCATCGCGCCCCGTGACACCGACGAAATCGTCGCCCGGCGACGGAGCAGCACCAGAGGGATAGCCAAACCCAACATTGGTCCCGTCGATGCGGATGACCCAAACCTCGTTGCCATCTGCATCGAGCATCGAAAACTCGTTTTCGATCACTGCACCGGCAAAATAGGTGACCCCGTTGATGACCACGTCCTGGTCAAGCGTGGCGGCCCCGCCGGTCTCGGCATAGCCGTCCTCGAACGCGGCATCATCGTCGTTGATCGCCAGCAGTGTCGAGGCGCCACCGTTGAAGGTAAACGTCTCACCCAGCCAGTTCGGATCACCGGGATTGTAGCCGGGGTTGCCGGGGTTGTTGGGATGCGTGTCGCCTTCCAGCTCCGCCGTCGACAGCGCAGCCGGGGTCGTATAGAGCGACCAGTCATATACCGCGATGTAAAAAGGCATGTCCTGCGCGCGACCTCTGCCCCGGCTTAGTGGTTCAGGGTTAACGCCGGGTTCACCTATGTCCTGTGCCAGCGTTTTGCGGCGCGGGTGCGGCGCAAAGCGGTCGCCGTCGGGGAAAATTTCGGACAACGCAGGCGCAGCATTCCGGAGCAAAGCGTCGCGTCACCCGCGAAATCCACGGATTTGCGGCCCGAAATCGCCGAAAAACCCTGTTTTCCTCTTGCCAGACGCCACTATTCGTTGTGTTTTCCCACAACATTCCGTTACAAAACGGAGCACAGGCCCAAGGGATCGGGCAGACGAAGGAGACAAAAATATGTCAAAACCAATGACCAAAACCCAGCTCGTCGCCGCTTTGGCCGAAGACATGGGGACAGACAAAAAATCCGCAAGCGCTGCACTCGACGCGATCTGCGGCCTGATCACCCGCGAAGTCTCGGGCGGCGGCGCAGTCACATTGCCGGGCGTGGGCAAGATCTACTGCCGCGAGCGCCCCGAGCGCATGGTGCGCAACCCTGCCACCGGCGAACAGTTCAAGAAAGAGGCCGACAAGGTGGTCAAGATGACCATCGCCAAGGCCCTCAAGGACAGCGTGAACGGCTAAGGCCGGGCACATCCTTGACATGCGGGGCTGCCTTCGGGCGGCCCTTTTCTTTTGCCGACCGACGGTCCCGGTTGCCCGGGCAGGATTGGGGGCTGTCTGCCCCCAAACCCCCGAAGGTATTTTTGGCCAGAAGAAGCAGGCCTGTCCGGCACGGGCGGCACTTCTCGCCTTGCACTGATCCGCAAATTCACGGAACGTTTCGTCATGATCACCACGCGCGGCAGTATGGATATCAGGGCGATCGTCATGGGGCTGACCTTTGCGCTGATCTGGTCATCGGCCTTCACCTCGGCGCGCATAATCGTCACCCATGCCCCGCCCTTTGCCGCGTCGGCCGTGCGGTTCCTGATTGCGGGCGTGATCGGGGTGCTGATCGCACGTGCGCTGGGGCAAAGCTGGCGGCTGACCCGGGACCAGTGGCGGGCGACGCTGATTTTTGGGCTGTGCCAAAACGCGATTTACCTGGGTCTCAACTTCTACGCCATGCAGACGGTGGAGGCATCGCTGGCCTCGATCATCGCCTCCACGCTGCCCCTGCTGGTGGCAGCGGCGGGTTGGGCGCTGTTTCGCGACCGATTGCCTGCGCTGGCGGTGGCCGGGCTGATCCTTGGGATCGGCGGTGTGATTTTGATCATGGGCGCGCGATTGAATGCCGGCGTCGACGTGGTCGGCGTGGGGCTGTGCGCCATCGCCGCCATCGCGCTGACCATCGCCACGCTTTCGATGCGCACCATGTCATCGGGCGGCAACCTGATGATGGTGGTGGGCCTGCAAATGTTCGTGGGCGCCATCGTGCTGGGGGCGGCCTCGCTGGCGACCGAAACATGGGACGTGACCGTGACCCCCACCTTCGTCGTTGCGTTCGCATACACCGTGTTTGTGCCGGGCCTGCTCGCCACGTGGATCTGGTTTGCGCTGGTCGAACGGATCGGCGCGACCAAGGCCGCCACGTTCCACTTTCTCAACCCGTTTTTCGGTGTCGCCATCGCAGCACTGCTGCTGGGCGAACGGCTTGGGCCGCAGGACATCATCGGCGTGGTGATCATCGCTGGTGGCATTCTCGCCGTGCAGGTGTCGCGGCAGGTAAAGACATAACCCCTTGCGCGCCGCCACAAGGCCCATATTCTGGCGCCAATTTGATGACGCAGGAGCCCGCATTGCACCGCCGTATGTTCATGATGTCGACCGTTGCCGCCCTGATGCCCTGGGATGCGCGGGCCTATCCGTCGCAGGCATTCACCCCCGGTTTCTGGACCGCCCAGCGCGACAGCAGCGACGTGGTCATCCTGAACTACCGCGCGGCGTGGTCGCTGACCTGCCAGATCAAGGCGGACCTGATCGCCCAGGCCCTCGCCGATACGCCGGAATACCAAAGCCTGACCTTCATCGACGTGGATTGGGACACGTTTGGCCGGTCGGTTTTGACCGAACGGTTGGGGGTGAAACGCCGCTCGACCCTGCTGGTCATGAAAGGCCGCACCGAGATCACCCGCCTTGAAAACGACCCGCGCGCCGCACCGGTGCGCGCCCTGCTCGACGCAGCCCTCGCGGCCTGATGAAATTCCTCTTTGTCCACCAGAACATGCCGGGCCAGTACCGGCACCTTGTCGAGTGGATCATGGCGCAAGGCGGGCACGAGGTGGTGTTCCTGACACAGCGCCTGAACCCGTTCGACGTGCCCGGCGTGCAAAAGGTACAGTACAAGACCCACCACAAGGCCGCCGAGAAAACCTATGGGCTGGCCAAGACATGGGAAAACGCCGCGGGCAACGGATTTGGCGCGGTGCAGGCCCTGCAACAGATCGTGGACGGTGGATACCGTCCCGACATCGTCATTGGCCATGTCGGCTGGGGCGAGATGAGCTTTTTCCGGCAAGTACTGCCCGACACGCCGATCATCGGGTTTTTCGAATACTACTACTCGGACACGGGCGGGCCGGTGGGGTTCGACCCCGAAAGCCCGACCAACGCGCACACGCCCTACCTGATGGCCGCGCACAACACCGTGCCGCTGTTCAACATCGAACAGGTGACGCTGGGCCACGCCCCGACCTACTGGCAACGCGACCGCTTTCCGGCCAGTTTCCATGACAAGATGTATGTCTGCCACGACGGCATCCGCACCGATCTCCTCGGTCCGGACCCCAATGCGCGGGTCAAGCTGGGCCGGCTTGACACACCGCTGACCCGCACGGACGAGGTGGTCACCTACATGGCGCGCAATCTCGAAACCACGCGCGGGTTTCACCAGTTCATGCGCGCCGTACCCCACATCCAAAAGGCGCGACCGGGTGCCCGCATCATCGTGATCGGCGGCAACGAGACCTCCTATGGTTCCGACAACAAGCATCCGGGCGGGCTGCGCGGCCAGATGGAAAAAGAGGTCGGCCACCTCATCGACTGGGATAGGCTGCATTTTCTGGGCCGGGTGCCCTATGACGACTACCAGAAGATCATCCAGATCAGTTCCTGCCACATCTACCTGACCATGCCCTTCGTGCTCAGCTGGTCGATGCTGGAATGCATGGCGATGCAGGCGACCATCGTGGCCAGCGACGTGGCCCCCGTGCGCGAGGCGATGACCCACGGTGAAACCGGGCTGTTGGTGGATTTCTTTGACCCCGAGGCGCTGGCAGCACAGGTGGCCGATGTGCTCGCCAATCCCGAAACCTACGCCCATATCGGCCCCGCCGCGCGCCAGCACGTGGTGGACACCTACGACTTCCAGACCGTCTGCCTGCCCGAGCATCTGCGCCAGATCAATGCGCTGGTGCCCGCCGACCTGCAGATCCCGCTGCCATGACGGCCCCCTTGGTGGTGCTGGGCGCGGGCGGGCGATTGGGCCGCCTGCTTGATGGGTTCTGGCCCGACACGGTTGTGCGCCTGACCCGCCAGGATCTCGACATCCTCGACACCGCCGCGCTGACCGCCACGCTGCGGGATGCCGGGGCGGTGCTGTGCCTCGCGGGCGTCACACCGGGCAGCGACAGGCCGCTGTCGCTCAACACCACGCTGGCGCAACTGACGCTTGAAGCAGCCGCGACGGCAGGCGCGGGGCGCGTATTCCTCATGTCCTCGGCGGCGGTCTACGGACGCAGCGCCTGCCCGCTTTGCGCGGATGCAGCACCGACACCTGCCGCGCCTTATGGCGACGCCAAGGCCGCCATGGAGCAGATGGCCCGCGCCCACCCGCACCCCAACACGGTGCTGCGGCTGGGCAATGTGGCGGGCGCGGATGCGATCCTCGGCGGCTGGCAGCCGGGGTTCACGCTCGACACCCTGCCCGACGGCAGCACCCCGACCCGCAGCTATATCGGCCCCGGCACGCTGGCGCGCGTGCTGACAACGCTTGCCCAAACGCCGGATTTGCCACTTGTGCTGAACGTCGCCGCGGGCAGTGTCGCCATGGGCGCGCTGCTGACAATCGCGGCGCTGGACTGGACCCCGCGCCCGGCGCCTGCGGATGTGATTGCCGATGTCACGCTCGATGTAACCCCGCTGATGACGCTGTGCCCAATCGACCCCGCCGAACGCACAGTTGCGGCCATGGTCCGCCAATGGCAAAGGGCACGCGCATGACATGGCGCAAACGCATCTTTGACCTGTTCTTTGCCAGCCTGCTGGTCGTGATCCTTGGGCCGGTCATCCTGTACCTGATCTACAAGATCTGGCGCCTGCAGGGCCGCCCGATTTTTTACGTGGCCGAGCGGATGAAAACGCCCGATACCCCCTTTGGACTGGTCAAATTCCGCACCATGACGGTGGTGGACGACGACCACGGCGTATCCGGCGCGCACAAAGATGCGCGGATCACCCCGCTGGGTGCGCGCCTGCGGGCCAAACGGCTGGACGAATTCCCGCAGCTCTGGAACATCCTCAAGGGCGACCTCAGCTTTGTCGGCCCACGCCCGCCTTTGCGCGAATATGTCGACCGCTTTCCCGAAATCTATGCCGAGGTGCTCAAATCCCGCCCCGGCGTCACGGGGCTCGCCACCATCCGCTTTCACAAGCACGAAGACCGCCTGCTCGCGCGCTGCACCACTGCGCAGGAGACCGACGACACCTATTGCCGCATCTGCATCCCCCGCAAGGCGCGACTGGATCTGATCTATCAACGGCACCAGAACACGTGCTACGATTTCGATCTCGTCTTCCAAACCATCGGCAATCTGTTTCGCCGCAAATCCAGGGATTGATAACGTAATATTCACCCCACCCCGTTGATTTCACAGCAATGCACATTTTTCCGCCGATATCGTTGAACCCGAAAAAACGACTCCAATCACAGCCATCTGCTGTGTAAGTCTCGTCAAGACTCGGGCGTACGGCCCGCGCAAGAGGCAAGAATGCTCCGACTGATCACGTCCATGTCACGCGCCCAAAAGACGAATGTGTTCGTGGCCCTTGACTGTTTGCTGGTGCCCCTTGCCCTGCTCTTTGCCTTCACCTTGCAGGCACCGCTGGGCGATCCCTTTGCGATCATGCGCGACTATCTGCCCGCGCTGCCATTCGTGATGCTGGTGGCGGGCGGGCTGTCGGTATGGCTGGGCCTCTCCACCGCACCGCTCAATGATTACGAGGGCAGCTCGATCGGCCAAACCGCGCTGGCGGCGCTGTTGTTGACCGTGGCGTCGGTCGTGCTGACCAGCGTCGTGCTCGACATCGTGCCACTGCGCACGCAAATCGTCTTTGGCATCGCCTATTTCCTGCTGTTCACCCTGCTGCGCGCCGTGCTGCTGCGCGTCGTGCTCGAGATATACCGCCGCGGGGACGACTGTTGCCGCGTGCTGGTCTACGGCGCAGGCTCCACGGGCATGCAACTGGTGTCAGCCCTGCGCAACCACCGCGAAATCGAGCCGGTCGCCTTTGTCGATGACAGCCAGGCGCTGCAGGGCCAATACCTGATGCGCCTGCAGGTGCTCAGCCCGGTCCGCATCGCCGAGATTGTCGCCGAACGCCGGGTGGACAGGGTCCTTTTGGCCATGCCATCGCAAAGCCAGCCCAAGCAGATGCAACTGGCCCGCCGCCTGCAAAAGATGGGCCTCGAAGTGCAAACCCTGCCCTCCTTCGCCCAACTCATCGGCGAGGAAGAACTGGTCGACAAACTCACCACCGTGAACGCCAAGAGCTTTCTGGGCCGCGACGAGGTGAGCCCCGATACCGAGGCGCAACTGGCCGCCTATTCCGGGCGGGCGGTGCTGGTCTCCGGTGCGGGCGGTTCCATCGGGTCCGAACTGTGCCGTCAGGTGCTGGAATGTCGCCCGGCCAAACTGGTGCTGTTCGAACTGTCTGAACTGGCGCTCTACAACGTGAACGCCGAACTGCAACTGATGGCCGAAGGCAGCGATGTCGAGATCGTGCCGCTTCTGGGATCGGTCACCGACCCGCGGCAGGTGCGCCGCGCGCTCGAAGAACACCGGATTCAGGTCGTGCTGCACGCCGCCGCCTACA
>JBCBCR010000121.1:0-10195 GCA_038530495.1 Pseudomonadota bacterium
GCGCAGCAGGTGCTGTTGAAATTGCAGGAAATGGGTCTGGTCGCAGCCTGATCGGCGTCCGCGCCCAAACCAAAACCGCCACATTCGGCGATAAATCGCCAACACGCGCGCCCTCGGGCGCGCGTTTTTGCCTGCAAGGCCCCTGTAGGTGCAGCGGCGTAGCGGAAACCCGAGCGGTCACGCATGTTTTTGCCGAGGACACGCATGAACTTGCCGTAATCATTTGGGGACCGTGATGACATTCTTTCGAACCGCCGCCCGCACCTTGGCCGGGCTTATTCCTGCCGTGATGGTCAGTGTGACCCCCGTGCTTGCGCAGGCCACAAACGATCCGCCGTCGTCTGACGTGTTCATTTCCGGCGTGGCCACCAACAATGCCGTGTCCGAAACGCTGTGGCATCTCAGCGATCCGACGAACAACTATTTCGGCACCCGCCAGCGCGCACCGCTGCAATTGCGCACCCGCGAGGCGGCTGGCGACAGCGGCTGGAACGCGTTTGCGCAGGTCAACGCGCGCACGTTTGTGGGCGATGTCGATGGCAACGGGCGTGATGTGACCCTTGGGATCGACCGGTCCTTTGGAGCGGCGCGGGTCGGGCTTTTGTTGACCGACAGCACGTATGACCTGACCGACGCCACCGCGCAGCAGGCGGATTCGGATGCGCTGAGCTATGGGCTGTACGCACTGGCCGAATTCAACGAGACATGGTTCGTGCAGGCCTTTGCGCTGCAATCGGACCCTGACTACGTGGTGGGTGCGAATGCCTTTGAGGCCGACAGGACCGCAGGTGGCCTGACCGTCGGCACCGGACGTGAGATGGGCGCGCTTTACGTGACCGGGTTTGCCAGCATCAACGGCTATTCCGAAGACCACCCCGTGGTTGGCATCACGCCCGCGCGCACCATCAGCAGCACGACGATTTCGATCGGCAGCCGCGCCTATTTCCAGCCCAGCACAACCGCCATCGGCTATGTCGGGCTGGCGTTGCAGCACAACAGCTTTGACGACGGGCTGGGCAATGACGACGACAGCATCTCGCCGCGCCTGTCCACCGGTTACGAGGTGCAGGCAGGCCCGGGCACATTCGCCATTGATGCCGATCTGGGCGAAGTGGTGGATGGCACAACGGATATTGGCGTCAGCGTCGGGTATTTCGTTTCGTTCTGATCGCGCTGCGGTCGGCGCAACGCGCTGGACCCGGGCGAGATCGCACAAGTAAGGCTGGGAGTGCCTGCACCTGCGTGGTGAAAGGCCGCAGCAGACCGTGCGGCTGGTACAACGCAGCCGTAGAATGCGCATGCACTTGCTTGTTTTCGATCACTCCAGAAGGCACGTTGTCCATGTAGGTCCCAAAGCCCGGCTGGAACGTGAATGTCCGCACCGCAAAACCCTTACAGTGATCGTCCGCCGCGCAGTTTTTGGCGCCACGGGGTCGCGCAGAACAGCCCGTTGGAAGTGCCGGACATCTTCACACCGAAATGGCCGCTGGACCCGGGCTGGACCATCGCCACAGCCGGGTCCTGTTTTGCACAGCATATCGCGCGGCATTTGCGGCAAAGCGGGGCGCGCGTCATCGATGTGGAGCCCCCACCGAACGGGTTGGTCGACCCGGCCATGCGCGCGCGTTTTGGCTACGGTCTTTATTCAGCGCGGTACGGCAATATCTACACGGCCCGACAGCTGCGCCAACTGATCGAAGAGGCGCAGAGCGGCACCGCCAGCGCGGAACATATATGGGAACGGGACGGCCGCTATTTCGATGCATTGCGCCCGAATGTCGAACCTGACGGGCTGGCCAGCGCCGAAGACGTGCGCGCGCACCGGCAGTGGCATATCGAGCGTGTGCGCGCGATGATCGAGGCCACCGATCTGTTCATCTTCACGCTCGGACTGACCGAAGCGTGGGAACATATCCCGACCGGCAGGGTCTATCCCACCGCACCCGGCGTGATCGCGGGTGATTGCGACCCGGGCCAGTACCGTTTCGTGAATTTCACCTTTCCGGAGGTTCACGCCGATCTGACCCAAGCCATTGCCATGCTGCGGGACATGCGCGGTGCGCCGATGCGGGTGCTGCTGACCGTAAGCCCCGTGCCCCTGACCGCCACCGCAGAAGACCACCATGTGCTGTTGTCCAGCACCTATTCCAAATCGGTTCTGCGCGCGGTCGCGGGTCACGTCGCTGCCCAAGACGCGCAAATCGATTATTTTCCCAGCTTCGAAATCGTCACCAATCCGGCGGCGCGCGGCGTGTTCTTTGCGCCGAACCTGCGGTCGGTCACACCCGAGGGGGTCGATGTCGTGATGCGCCATTTCAAAAACGCGCACCAATTGGCCGAAGCGCCCGCGCTGCCAGCCGAAGACAGCGATGACGACGTGGTGTGCGAAGAAGCCATGCTCGAGGCTTTTGCCAAGTGAAACGGATCTGCGTTATCGGCAACAGCCATCTGGCAGCCCTGAAACAGGCGATCGACACCGGTGCGATAGATGGTGTTTCCGACAGCTACAGCTTTGACACCTTTGGCGCGGTGCGCGCGAACCTGCGGGATGTCGAGGTGGTGGGCACGCAAGTCACCGCCAAACGCAAGCTCGTGCGGCAGTCGTTTCTGCGCACCGGGGGCCGGAAAACAATCGATCTGTCGCATTATAACGGCGTGGTTCTTGCCTATCGCAACTCACCGTTTTTCATCCGTGCCTACCTGGGCAAGTCACAGCCGGCACCGATCAGCGCCGCGGTGATCGAGGCGGTGATCCAGGGGTTTTTCAACGATTGGAGCATCAAGCTTGCGCAGCACATCGCGCGGGCGATGGGGGACAGACCGGTGTGGTTTCTTGGCCGTCCGTTCAACGCGGAACACGACCACCATGCGCGCGTCCTGCTTGGTGCCGTGCGGGCTTGCGAGCGGACAAGGGAGCGCGTGGTTGGCATTTCCGATCAGGTCACGGACATGCTTGGTGATAGCGATCTGGAGCCGAACCTGAAGTTCCACCGACCGCCGCCAAGCGTTCTCGAACCGCTTGGGCTGTTTTCGCGTTCCGAATTCGTGCGCGGCGGCAAGGAATTGGCCGCGGGGATCAAATCGGACCGGGCCAGTGCGCAGGTTCAGGGCGAGGACACGATCCACATGAACGCGGCCTACGGCGCCGCGGTGTTGGCCGACATTCTGGGCAGTAAAGAAGCTGCGGCGGTCTAGGCCCCGAGGCGCAATTGCCCTGTCATCAGCACGTGGTTTTGGCCGCTGATCTTCACACCTGTGATCGCGTCGGGCGGGCCTTGCACGGTGACCTGTGCCCGGCCCGGTCGTCCCAACCCGTCGCCTTGGCGCGCAACAAAGCTGGGCGATGGGATCAGGCCGTTGGCCCACAGATAAGACGCCATGGCGCCGGTGGCCGATCCGGTAAACGGGTCCTCGGCGGGGCTTGGTGGCGCCATGAGCAGGCGGGCAAAGGTGCCCGCGTCTTCGATGGTTAGCCAGAACGGTTCCATGATGTCGGTGCCGTGCACGCCAAGCGCCCCCAGATACCGTTCCAATGCCGGTAGGCTCAGCTCGACACGTTCGATCACGGATCGGTCGCGCAGAACGGTGATGCAAAACGGCAGGCCGGTCGACACCACCTGTGGCGGGGCGATGATGTCCGCAGGATCCACGCCCCCGACAGCCGCCACAAGGGCCGGATCAGGCCGCGCGCCAAAGCTGGGGGCGATCTGGGTCATGGTCACGCGGTCGCCTTCGACCACGATCGGAACAATCCCCGCCCCGGTTTCCAGCGTCAGTGCGCCGTCACCGATGATCCCGCGATGACGCAGCGCGGCAACGGTGGCCAGCGTCGGGTGCCCCGCAAACGGAATTTCACGACTGGCAAGAAAGTACCGCACCCGCACGTCCGCCACATCCGAACGGCCGGTGAAGGTGCATTCGACCAAAGATGTCTCGCGCACGAAGGCGAGGCAGGTGTTATCGTCAAGGGCCGCGCCATCGTGAACAACAGCGCAGCCATTGCCGCCAAAGGGCCGGTCGGTAAACGCATCGACCCAATCGACGTCAAATTTCATGTGTTCCGATGTCCGGTCAGTGCAGCGGCTGCGGTGCGTAGTCGTGCTGCCGTGCCAGCGCGATGGCCATACGGCGGTCGGCGACCAGCGCCAGCTGCTGCCCTTCGGCATCGTGCACGGCAAACAGCATGTCGAGACCGTCGGCCTGGTCCTGCACCTCTTTGGGCAGGCTCTCGACGGCGATGGGCTTTACGTACACCATCCGCCCCACATCAGCGTTCAAATCATATGGCGTGTGCATGACTTATCCTTTCCTGATGTTGATCGTCTGCACGATCTTTTCCGGCTGCGCCTGTGTCAGGTCGATGTGCAAGAGCCCGTTTTCCATCACGGCCTCACCCACCTCGACCCCGTCTGCCAGTACAAAACTGCGCTGAAATTGCCGCGCGGCAATACCGCGGTGCAAAAAGACGCGCTGCGTGCCGTCGTCTGATTGACGACCGCGGATCACCAACTGGCGGTCCTCGACAGTGATGGACAGATCAGCCTCGGCAAAACCGGCAACGGCGAGCGTTATCCGGTACGACCGGTCAGAGGTCTGTTCGATGTTGAACGGTGGATAACCTTCGGCGTTCTTCGCGGTGCGTTCCAGAAGGCGTTCAAGCTGCTCAAATCCCAGCATGTGCGGGTATGAGCCAAGGGTCATTTTCGTCATGCGACACGTCCTTTGGGTCAAGCGACAGTCAGTACCCGCCCCAGTTCTCGGCAGCGGATGAACCAAATATGGGAGGTCGGCGCGCTTTGAACAAGGCCTAGTCGCACGGCATCGCGGTGATTATACTCATGTGTCATGACGACTGCGGAATCACGCCCATGAACGCCCCCACCGACATTGCGATGAAAACCGATGAGGTGTTGCGCGTGGAACTGGAAGTGTTCCGCCGCGAACATCGCGACCTGGACGAGGCGATCCGCGCCTTGCAACAGACCGGCGGCGATCAACTCACCATTCAGCGGCTCAAAAAGAAAAAGCTTCGGCTGAAGGACAAGATCGCCCTGATCGAAGACCGGCTCACCCCCGATATCATCGCCTGATTTGCGCCGCTGCCCTCCCCATTGCCATCAGGGGCGCGGCCTCTATAGTGCGCGCTTCGCGACAAGGGGCGCCGGACTATGACTTCAGCCACGCAACACACCGCACCGCCGGTGGGGATCATCATGGGCAGCCAATCGGACTGGTCCACGATGCGCGAAGCGGCAAGCATGCTGGATGCGCTGAGCGTGGCCTATGAAACGCGCATCGTATCCGCCCATCGCACACCGGATCGCCTTTGGGACTATGGCAAAACGGCGGTGGAGCGCGGGTTGAAAGTGATTATTGCGGGTGCTGGCGGGGCGGCACATCTGCCGGGGATGATGGCATCGAAAACACGTGTGCCGGTGATTGGCGTGCCGGTGCAAACGCAGGCGCTGTCCGGGGTCGACAGCCTTTATTCAATCTTGCAGATGCCGCGCGGCTTTCCCGTGGCCACGATGGCCATTGGAGCCGCCGGTGCGGCCAATGCGGGCCTGATGGCCGCCGCGATCCTTGCCAACGACGATGCCGCATTGGCCGCGCGGCTGGACCAGTGGCGCGCTGAACTGTCCGCCTCGATCCCGGAGACACCGCTTGATGATTGAACCACTCGCGCCCGGCGCCGTGATCGGAATTCTGGGCGGCGGACAGTTGGGGCGCATGCTATCGGTGGCCGCTGCACGACTGGGATACCGCACGCACATCTTTGAACCGGGCGCCGAACCGCCCGCAGGCGACGTGGCGCACGCAGTCACCACCGCCGACTACCGCGACACCGGCGCACTCGAAGCCTTTGCCGCCAGCGTGGACGTTGTCACCTACGAGTTCGAGAACATCCCGACCCAAGCGCTCGACATCGTCGAGGAACTGGCCCCGATCCGTCCCGGGCGCGAAGCGCTGCAGGTCAGTCAAGACCGGTTGGTGGAAAAGGGGTTCCTGCGCGAGCTTGGTCTGCGCGTCGCTCCCTTTGCCGATGTGCCCGAGCTGGCGCATCTGGTGTCTGCGCTCAGCGACATGGGCACGCCCGCCATCCTGAAAACTCGGCGCTTTGGCTATGATGGCAAGGGTCAGGTGCGCATCGAAAACCCGCGCAAGGCCGAGGCCGCTCTCAAAAGCCTGAAGGGCGCGCCCGCGATCCTCGAAGGATTTGTCGAGTTCAGCCACGAGGTGTCTGTGATTGCCGCGCGCGGCATGGACGGCAGCGTGGCCTGTTATGACCCGGGCGAGAACGTGCATGAGGCTGGCATCTTGCGCACCACAACCGTGCCTGCGGGTCTCAGCGCGTCACAACGCACCGATGCGGTTTTGCTGGCCGCCAAGATACTGAACGCATTGGATTATGTCGGTGTTATGGGGGTCGAGCTGTTCGTCACCGCCAAGGGTCTGATCGTGAACGAGATTGCACCGCGCGTGCACAATTCGGGCCACTGGACCCAAGCCGGCTGCGCCGTCGATCAGTTCGAACAGCATATCCGCGCGGTGGCGGGCTGGCCCTTGGGCGATGGGCAGCGGCATGCCGATGTGGTGATGCGAAACCTGATCGGCGATGACATGGACGATCTGCCTGACCTGATGGCCGCGCGCGACACCAGCGTGCACCTCTACGGCAAGGCGGAAACGCGGCCCGGTCGCAAGATGGGCCACGTCAACATCATTCGACGTTAGGGCATGAACCGCGCGGCGATGTCGCCGCTCATGTAGCTGACGCGCCCGCCCGATAGGGTCATCGCGACCCGATCAGCTTTGTCGAGCACGACCAGATCGGCGCGTAGACCAGGTGCCAGTGTGCCGCGGTCGCGCAATCCCAGCACCGCCGCAGGCCCCGAAGAGACCAGCGCCCAAGCCTCTGCCAAACTCAATAGGCCGCTATGGGCCAGCATCAGCGCCGCCCGTCGCGGCGACGGATAGTGATAGTCGGAGGCAATGGCGTCACACAGGCCCATGGCGATCAGATCAATGGCAGAGGCGTTGCCCTTGTGCGAGCCGCCGCGCACAACGTTCGGCGCACCGAGCACGATGGTGTCACCCGCATCCCGCGCCGCCTGCGCCGCCTCGACCGTTTCGGGAAACTCGGCCACGTGTGCGCCGCGCGCGTGCCATGCGCTGCGGCCCGCAGCGGTGGCGTCGTCATGGCTGCCGATGCGAACACCGGCCGCCTGCAACTGTGGGCACAGCCGGTCGAGCGCTGCGGGTACAGCGTCCCGCTGCGCCTCAAGATCCAGCAGCATCTGAAAATGCACATCGGGATTGCGCCCAGCCTTCAGCGCCTGCCCGGTCAGCCGCGGCGGCTTGCGCCCTTCGGCCAACCGGTCGTGCGGCAGATGATCGTTAAACACCACATAGGGCACCTGCCACGCGGAAATGCGCTCTGGCAAGCTGTCGTACAGCTCCAGCAAGTGCACCTCGAACCGCAATTGCGCGATGAGGTCGGTCACGACCGAAGAGCGCACCGCCCGCACCCCGGCAAAGACCTGATCGGCAAAGTCCTGCCCGCGCAGCCCGCCCTCCCAGCTAACAAACTGCGCCAGAACGCCCGTGGTGATGCCATTTGCGGCCAGTTCCGCTTCGGTTGCGCGCAGACCTTCGGTTATGTCCTTCATCGCGCCCCGACGTGGTGCCACGTGCCGTTCGAACCCGTCGCCATGCACGTCGATGATGCCGGGCAGAATGCGGTATCCGCCAAGATCAACGGCACGTCCGACCGGGTCCGGAACGATGCGTCCTTCGGCGATGCTCACCGTGGACAGCACAAACCCATCCGGCCCCAGAACCTGCGCGCCGATCAGGTCAATTTCGATCGTCATCGTCGTCGCCCTCACCGTCTAAAGGCGCAGCACCCAGCGCATCAAGCCAGCTCAGGTCATTCTTGAACGTGCCGGTCTCGATGAAGTGCAACGCCTGCACGATCACGCGCGGATTGTTCATCATGAACGTATGCGTGACCGGCAGGATCAGTTGCGACGTCATCCCGTCGACGCGGGTCGCGGCAACCGACACCTTGCCGTCATCCGGCCCCGGCAGCAGAGACGAAAAGTAGGGGTTCAGCGATTGGTTCCCGGCAATCACGCCCACCGGATAACGCACCGGCGGCAGGCGCAGCGGCAGGCTGTTCGCGCCGGTGCCCAGCTGTGCGCCCGCAGGTCCGTTGACCCAGCCAAACGCTGCCAGATCGCCCAGTTCGTCCACAACCTCGCTGCCTTGGTTGGGTGGGCCCATCATGACCACGCGCCCCAACCGGTCGGGCACCCCATGCCGGTCGAACCAGTAGCGGACCAGGATGCCGCCCATTGAATGGGTGACCACGTGCACCTCGCGTCCCGCGCAGGCTGCCAGCGCCTGCGGCATCACATCGTCTGCCAGTGCCTGCACCGTCTCGGATGTCGAAGGATAGCCCGGACGCACCACCTCGTATCCCTGCGCCTCGAACGCGGCTTCCATGACCAGAAGCGATGCTTCGCTGCGCGCCAACCCGTGCAAAAGGATCACGCATTCCGCACGCACCGCGCCAGCAGCAAGGGTCAGGGCTATGATCAGCGCATATCGCATGACGGTCCAGATAGTCGTTCCGGCGGCCAAGGGGAACCGCTTACGCCGCGTGCCGCGTCTTGCCCGTAATCGCAACTGCGATGCCGCCCAGTACCAAAACCGCAGCTGCCAGCAGATCAAAACCCACGCGTTCACCCAGCAGCGCCGCACCGCCTGCCATCGCGATCACCGGCACGCTCAGCTGGACAACGGCTGCGGATTGCGCGGCGAGGTGTGGCAGCACCGCGTACCAAAGCGCATAGCCCAGACCAGAGGTTACCGCCCCGCTGAGCATCGCCAACGCAATGCCGGACGGCGCCGCATAAAGCGCCGGTCCAGCCAGAAGGATCAACAAAAGCGGCGTCGCCACAAGGAAATTGGCTGCCGTCGTGGCCAGGGGGTCGTCCGCGCCACGCCCGACGAGCGTGTATGCGGCCCATCCGAGACCCGCGGCGACCATCAGCATAGCACCCCAAAGTGATCCAAATCCGTCGCTGGGCCACAGCGCCACAAGCAAACCGGCAAACGCCACCCCTGCCCCGGCCAGTTGCCTTTGCGTCGGGCGTGATCCGCGCACAGCGCCCCACGCAAACATCGCAATCTGCACGGTGCCAAACAGGATCAAAGCGCCAAGCCCGGCATCCAGCGACGCATAAGCCAGCGAGAAGCCGATCATGTAGGTGGCAAGGCTCACCGCACCGATCCCCCTGCCCTTGGCAAAAAGCGGAAAACCACCGCCGCGCACGGTCAGCACCATGCCCAGCGCCAGCGCGCCAGACGCGACACGGATGATGGCAAAACTCGAAGGATCAATGGCGCCGCTGTCCACCGCGAGACGGTTCAACACCGAATTGGCGGCAAAGGCGATCATGGTCAAACTGGTTAACAAAATAAGACGCATGAGGAATGGGTAGCCAAACCAAAGGGTTGGGTCCAGCGCTGTTGTCGGGTCGGCGGGTGGGCGCTTTTTGCCCGGCATCGGGCAAAACAGACCGACCGACGACAAAAAAGGGGCCGCGCGATGCGGCCCCTTTCCATTCTGCGCAATAGCGCGGTGATTACATCATGCCGCCCATGCCGCCCATGTCGGGCATGCCGCCGCCAGCGGCGCCTGCGCCCTCTTTCGCGGGCTTGTCGGCAACCATGGCTTCGGTGGTGATCAGCAGCGCTGCGACCGAGGCTGCGTCTTGCAATGCGGTACGCACCACTTTGGCCGGGTCAATCACACCGAACGAGAACATGTCGCCATATTCCTCGGTCTGCGCGTTGAAGCCGAATGTCACGTCGTCGCTCTCGCGGATCTTGCCCGCAACAACGGCACCGTCGACACCTGCGTTTTCAGCGATCTGGCGCAGCGGCGCTTCGATGGCCTTGCGCACGATCGACACGCCGACGTTCTGGTCGTTGTTCTCGCCGGTCAGACCGTCGAGGGCCTTGCCAGCCTGCACGAGGGCAACACCGCCGCCCACAACAACGCCTTCCTGCACAGCAGCGCGGGTCGCGTTCAGCGCATCGTCCACACGGTCCTTGCGCTCTTTCACTTCGACCTCGGTCATGCCGCCGACGCGGATCACGGCAACACCGCCAGCCAGTTTGGCCA
>JBCBCR010000122.1:0-10150 GCA_038530495.1 Pseudomonadota bacterium
GGTTTTGGCGCGGGCCTGAATGTCGGCCCAGACGCTGTCGAGGGTGAGGCCCGGCGTGGTCTTGTCGCCCGGCTGGAAGCGGGGCCAAAGCGGGTCTTCACCCTGGTACCAAGCCTCGCCAAAGGGTTCGTGCAGGCAGTCGAGGTCGCCGCGCTGGCGCATCATCCATTCGAAGGCGGTGGAGGTGGAGCGGGGGACGGCCCAGAGAGCGATGATCTTATGCATTTGCGGGCGCGGGGCGGAGGGTTTCGAGGAGTGTGCCTTGCGGCGTCGTGGGGGCAATGCCGAGGTCGGCCATGATGCGCCAGTAAAGCGCGATATCGTGGCCGATGACGGGTTTGCCGAGGCGTGTTTCGAGGTCGCGGGCGAGGTGCAGGGGGCGTTGTGGCAGGCCACCCGGGCCGGTACGGAAATTGCACATGCCGTTGATCAGATACGCGTCGGCGTGCGGGGCCTGTTCGGCGACATAGTCGAAGCTGCGCTGTGCCAGATCGCCGTCGAAGATCCAGCGGCGGGCATTGACCGCGTCCTGATCGGGGAACCAGCCCTGGTCGACGAAATTGCCGGCCCAGAGGACGTCAAAGCCTGCCTCGCGCAGGAAACCTGCGGTGCCTTGCCACCAGTCGGGCCAGTGGTAGGCGGCGTTGAGGGCAACTTTTTCGACGCCCAAGGCGCGCAGGGCCTCGACCATGGCGTAGCCCGCCATGTGGAACCGGGTCTGGTACTTGTCGGACAGGTCGGCGCAGTGCTGGCGGATGCCCTCGACGCCGAGGCCGCTGGCGTGGACCCAGTTGGAGCCGACCTGCCCGCAGACGTCGACGCCGTTGCGGGACATGTTGTGGACGAAGTCCTCCATCATCCCGAAATTGGCGCGGCGCTGGTCGAGGCCGTGGGCGTAGTCGGGGACGTGCAGCATCCAGCCGTGCACGCCCACGGTGTCGGGGCACATGCGCAGGAAATCCGACGGCGCGGCGTCGTAGTCGAAGGGCGGACAGGTGAAGCCGACCTGATGCGGGAAGAGCTTGTGCTCGGGGTGCCAGTCGGGGGGCATCATGGCCCGTCGATCCCGTCGCGCATCCATCGCTGCAGGTGCATGACGGGGTGTTCGGAGTTCACGCCGCCCTTGGGGTCGACGACCAGCGGGCCCGGGACATAGCCGCGGGAGTTGAGGCCGCGCTGGACGCTTTCGACGAGGTGGATGTCTTCTTCGACCGTGGTGTCGCGGTCCTGGCGGGCGAGTGTGCGGATTTTCGGGTCGTCCACGCCATGGGCCGTGTACCAGCCGCGCCAGACCACCACGTGGGAGGCGTCGACCACGCGCCAGTGGTAGGTGTTGAGCACGTTGCCCGGGTAGACCTGGAACGAGAACATGGGCCAGAGGAACCAGCTGGAATATTCGTCGAAGTGCTCAAAGCCCGAGTGGATGTCGTAGGTCATGTCCTCGAGGCTTTGGCATTCGGTGGTGTGGCGCAGGCAGTATCCCTGGGGCTGGATGTCGTAGGTTTCGGGTTTGACGACGCCGCTGGCAAAGGTCGGGTGGCAGAGCGCGCAGTGGTAGCATTCGGAGTGGTTTTCGACCGAAACTTTCCAGTTGCAGCGCTCGGGGATGTCGACCCATTCGAGAGGTCTCAGATCGGCCCAGTTGGGCACCCATTCGGCCAGTTCGGCGCGGGCGCCCGGAAACCAGTCGTCCATTGGGGCGGCGTCGGGGTCGAGGTTGACGAAGAGGAAGCCGAGGAATTCTTCGGAGCGGACCTTGGTGAGGCAGATGGTGGATTTGTCGAAGCCTTCGACGGCCTTGATGTTGGGGCCAGCGCGCAGTTGGCCGGTCAGCTCGTAGGTCCAGGCGTGGTAGGGGCAGACGACGACGCGTGTGGTCCCTGCCCCGCTGACAAGCTGGTGCGCGCGGTGTTGGCAGACGTTGTAGAAGACGCGGATCACGTCGTCGCGGCCGCGGATGGCGAACAGGCTTTCGCCGGCGATGTCGAACGTGGTGTAGGCACCGGGTTCGGCGAGTTCGGAGACGTGGCAGCCGAATTGCCATGTCTTGGCCAGAAGGCCCTGTTTTTCAACCTCGAACACCTGCGGGTCGGTGTAGTAGCGCGCGGGCAGCGAGCGGATGGGCGCCATGTCAGGGGTCCTGATGGTAGAGGCCAAGCTGGTGGCGGCGTTTGTGAAAGGTGGCGACGCGGTCGGGGATTTCATCACTGGCGACGGCCACGACGAAGGACAGGAGTGTCTCCAAGAGCGCGATGATGCTGACCGAGGACGGGAAGAACTGCGGCGTGTCGACGGACACGGTAAAGCCGTGGGCGACGTTGTGCAGGATCGGGCTGGCCAGACTGTCAGACAGTGACACGATGGTCAGGCCCTGTTCGCGGGCGATCTGCACGGCCTCGACCACCTCGGCCCGGTAAGGCTTGCAGGTGATGGCGATCAGCACGTCGCGCCCGTCGGCCCATGCGAGATCGTCCACCGGGGTGGAGCCTGCGCGCGGGATGGCGTGGATTTGTTTCATGCCGGTGGTGGCGAGATAGGTGAAGTTGCGGGCGTTGGAGTTGTTGATGCCCACGCCCAGCACAAAGACGTTGCGCGCGTTCCAGATCGCGGTTGCCGCGGCTTCGAGCGCGTCGGGAGTGACGCTGGCAAATGTCTCTTCGACATTGCGGAGCGTGTCGCTGACCATGTCGGCAAAAAGCCCCCCCAGATCACCCGATTTGCGGATGTCCTGCAGCCAGCGGGCGCGGTCGGGAAAGTCGGTCTCGCCCCGGCGGATGGCGTCGCGGAAGGGGGTGCGGAAATCCTCGTACCCGTCAAAGCCCACTTGGCGGGCCATGCGCACCACGGTGTTGGGTTTGACGCCCGAGGCTTGCGCAATTTCGCGCACGGTCGACACGCCCACGTCGCGCGGATTTTCCAGCACGTAAGCCGCGGCCTTGCGCGCCTCGGGCGTCAGGGCGGGCAGTTCGGCGGCGAGCCGTTCGAGAATCGCGTCTGATACATTTGTCCCATTCATGATTGACGATGGTATTTTTGTCCGCTTAGCCTGTCGAGTGAAAAACGACTCGAAGGAGTGGCCTGATGTCGGATCTTCCCAGCCATGCGCGCGTGGTGATTGTCGGTGGTGGCGTCATGGGGGTGGGCCTGGCCTATCACCTGGGTCACGAGGGTTGGGGGCCGGAGACGGTTCTGCTGGAAAAGGCGGAGTTGACCAGCGGCAGCACGTGGCACGCGGCGGGGCAGATCACGCATTCCACGTCCAGCTTTGGCTTGGGCAAGTGCGTGGATTATAACATTGATCTGTATAGCCGTTTGCTGGAGGCCGAGACCGGGCAGCCGGTGACGTGGCATGGCTGCGGGTCGTTCCGGCTGGCCTATACCGAGGATGAAATGGACTGGCTGCGGCACACGCTGTCGGTGGGCCGCGCGCTGGGGTTCAATATCGAGCTGGTGGGGCCCGAGCAGGTCGCAGCACTGCATCCGTTTTACAACCTCGATGGCGTCTTGGGCGCGCTGCATACGCCGGACGATGGGCATGTGGACCCGACCAATGTGACCATGGCGATGGCGGCGGGTGCGCGCCAGAAAGGCGTGCGGATCGTGCGGCAGTGCCGGGCGACGAACATCACGCAGCTGCCCAGCGGCGAGTGGCAGGTCGAGACCGAGCGCGGCACAATTACTTGCGAACACGTTGTGAATGCGGGTGGCACCTATGCACGGCAGATGGGCGAGTGGTCTGGCCTTCAACTGCCCATGACGTCGATGACGCACCATTATTTCGTGACCGAGCCGGTGCCGGAATTTGCCGATCTGGACACCGAGTTGCCGGTGATCCGGGACGACAAGGAGGTGTCCGGCTACATCCGGATGGAGCAAAAGCGCGGTTTGATCGGGATTTACGAGAAGGAGAACCCGAACTCTGTCTGGCACGATCATTGCCCGTGGGACTACGAGAACTGGCTGTTTGATGCGGATTACGACCGGGTGATGCCGTATCTGGAGGAAAGCCTGAACCGGATGCCGATCTTTGCCGAGCTGGGCATTCAGCGCGAGGTGCATGGTGCCATTTCACATCCGCCCGATGGCAATCCGCTGATTGGCCCTGCGCCCGGTGTGCGCAATTACTGGTGCTGTTGCGGCACGCAGATCGGGATTGGCTGGGGTCCGGGGCTGAGCCGCGAGTTGGCGCGGTGGATGGTGCACGGGGCCGCAGATATTTCTATGCGCGAGTATGACCCGCGCCGGTTTGGCGCCTATGCCACGAAGGACTGGCAGGTGGTGAAGGCGGAAGAGGATTACTGCCTGCGCCACGAGATCCCGTTTCCGCACTTCAACCGGCTGGCGGGGCGGCCGATCAAGCCGTCGCCGCTGCACGATGTGCTGGCGGCGAAGGGCGCGGTGCATGAGGAAGTCTACGGGTTCGAGCGGCCGCGGTTCTTTGCGCGCGGGATCGCGCAGCGGGATCATTATTCCTTCAACCGGACGCCAGTGGACGAGATGGTGGCGCAGGAGGTCGCTGCCGTACGCGAGCGTGTGGGGATCATCGACGTCACTGCCTTTACCAAGGTGCTGGTGGAGGGACCGGATGCTTATGCCCTGCTTGACCGGCTGACGGCGAACCGGATGCCGCAAAAGGTGGGGTCGGTCACGCTGACGCACATGCTGAACCGGCGGGGGCGGATTGAGCTGGAGACGACGATCGTGCGGATGGGCGAGGATCGGTTCTACCTCGTTTGCGCGGCGTTTTTTGAACAGCGGCTCTTGGATCATCTGGCGCAGCACAGGGATTGGACGGATGTGACCGTGACCGCGGTATCCGAGGCGTGGTCAGCGCTGGCCATCAACGGGCCAAGGGCGCGGGAAGTGCTGGGGGCGTGTACCGCTGCGGACCTGTCGAATGCCGGGTTCCGCTGGTTGTCGGCGCAGGAGATTGACGTGGCCGGGCATCGCATCTGGGCTATGCGGATGTCTTATGCGGGCGAGTTGGGGTGGGAGTTGCACATGCCCAACGCCGCCTGCCGCGATGTCTATGATGCGCTGTGGGCTGCGGGTGTTCCGCACGGGATCGCGGATTACGGCAGCTTTGCCATGAACGCGTTGCGCATGGAAAAGGGGTTCAAGGGCGCGGGGGAGTTGACCAACGAGGTGACCCTGGCCGAGGCGGACGTGCTGCGCTTTGCCCGGCGGGACAAGGTGTTTTTGGGGTCTGACAAGACGTTCAACGAGGATCTGCCGTGGGTCTGTGCCTATCTTGAGATCACGCCTGACGGGGTGGCCGATGGCCATGGCGGCGAGGCGGTGATGATGGACGGGGTGGTCGTCGGATCGACGGCGTCGGTGGCCTTTGGGCCGAGCGTGGGCAAGATCCTCGCCTTTGCCTATGTCACCCCCGCGGCGGCTGTGCCCGGCACGGCGCTGGAGGTCGTGATCCACGGGGTGCCGCGGGCGGCACGTGTGCTGGGCGCGCCGGCCTATGATCCGCAGAGCCTGTTGCCGCGCACCGATGCAGCGCAGGAGGCGGCGGAATGAGCCTTCCCGAGACGATGCGCGCGATGGTGACGGTGGGGCACGGGGGGCTAGACCAGATGGTCTGGCACGAAGATTGGCCGGTGCCTGTCCCTGCGGCGGGCGAGGTGTTGATCCGCGTAGGCGCGTGCGGGTTGAACAACACCGACGTGAACACGCGGTCGGGCTGGTATTCCAAGGCGGTGACAGCGCCCACCACAGGCGACGGGTTCGAGACGGTGCACGAAGAGGACCCGACGTGGGGGGCCGCGCCCATCGCGTTTCCGCGCATTCAGGGGGCGGATGTGTGCGGGGAGATCGTGGCGGTGGGCAGCGGTGTGGACCCCGCGCGCGTGGGCGAGCGGGTGATCACCGACAACTGGCTGCGCGATCCGGACGATCCCGGTGACATGACCAAGACAGGCTATTTCGGGTCCGAGCGGGATGGCGGCTTTGCCGAGTACACCACGATCCCGAGCGTGAACGCGGTGGCGATTTCCTCGCCGCTGAGCGACGCGGAGTTGGCGACGTTTTCGTGTTCCTATTCCACCGCTGAGGGGATGTTGACCCGCGCGGCGGTGACCGGGGCCGATACCGTGCTGGTCACAGGCGCGTCGGGTGGTGTCGGCGGGGCGCTGGTGCAACTGGCCAAGCGGCGCGGGGCGCGGGTGATCGCGATGGCGTCGGAGGCCAAGCATGCCGATGTGGCGGCGTTTGGGCCCGATATAATGCTGCCGCGTGCGCCGGAGGACCTGCGCGGCGCCTTGGGCGATGAAAAGGTCACCGTTGTCGCCGACATCGTGGGCGGGCCGTATTGGCCGACGCTCATCGACGTGCTGGAGCGCGGCGGGCGCTATACCTGTTCGGGGGCCATTGCCGGGCCGATGGTGGAGCTGGATTTGCGCACGTTTTACCTGCGCGATCTGACCTTTACCGGCTCAACCGTGATCCCGCCGGAGGTGACGCGGAACCTTGTGGCTTACATCGAGGCGGGCGCTGTGCGCCCTGCCCTTGCCGCGACCTATCCGCTGAAAGACCTGCACGCCGCGCAGGCCGCGTTTATCGCCAAGGAGCACACCGGCAATATCGTGGTGGTGCCGTGACACGCGCGGCCTTTCAGGCGCTTTATGATGCGGCGGGGCGGCTGGTGGCGGAGACCCCTGCCCTGCGCGATTTCGGGACGTGGCCCGCGATCCCCGGCTTTCGCAAGCGCAAGCCCACGGCCATCCCGGCGATCCAGCTGATCACGGCGCGGCCCGACCCGCCGCTGTGTTCGCCTGCGCAAAGCGCGTTTCTGGCGGCCCTGCGCGTCGCTGCCCCGTTTGCCCGGTGGTATCGCAGTTACAAGCGTGCACAGGTCGGGCGGGATTTTCTGGACCGCTATGGCTGGTTCGAACTGCTGGGCCCGTCGGGCCATTTCCGCAGCGACGCGGCGCGCGCCTATGTTGCCTATTGGGGCGACGGGTTGGTCTATCCGGATCACGCGCATGCGGCGGAGGAGATCTACTATGTCGTGGCAGGTGGTGCGGATTTCGCCAGCGACGGGGTGCCGTCGGCGACGCTGGCGCCCGGTGACACGCGCCTGCATGGGGCGTGGCAGAGCCACGCGATGACCACCACCACGAGCGATATCCTGACGCTGGTCCTGTGGCGGGGCGAAGGGCTCGCGGGCAAGCCGGTGCTGCTGGAGACTGCCCCGTGAAGATCACCCGCATCCGCATCTACCAGACCGGGCTGCCTTACGTGGGCGGGGCCTATGTCTGGGGCGCGGGCAATGCGATCGAGGTGGCCCAAGCGAGCGTTGTGGTGATCGACACCGATGCGGGCCTGCAAGGCTGTGGCGAGTTCACGCCGTGCGGTGAGAATTACATGGTCGCGCATTCCGAGGGGGTCGCCGCGCTGGCGCGGCTGGTGGCCCCCAAGCTGATCGGGGCGGACCCGCGGCAGGTCGGCGTGATCGAGCAGATTTTGGACCACGCGGTGCAGGGCCACGGCTATGCCAAGGCGCCGTTTGATGCGGCGTGCTGGGACATTCTGGGCCAGGCGGTGGGCCAACCGGTCTGGATGCTGCTGGGTGGCAAGCTGACCGATGGCGCGCCGATGTACCGGGTCGCGCCGCAGAAGGCGACCGACGAGACGCTGGCCGAGATGGAGCGCTATCGCGCGCAGGGCTACCGCCAGTTCCAGATCAAGGTGGGCGGCGATTGGCGCGGCGACATCGACCGCATCCATGCCGGTGTCGGCCTGCTGGAACGCGGTGAAAAGGCGATGGCGGATGCCAATCAGGGCTGGCGCGTGGATGACGCGATCCGGGTGGCGCGGGCGACGCGCGATCTGGATTACATCCTCGAACAGCCCTGCCGCACCTACGAGGAATGCCAGCAAGTGCGACGGGTGGCCGAGCAGCCGCTGAAGCTGGATGAGTGCCTGACCGGCATGGCCGCAGCGCAGCGCATCGTTGCAGACCGCGGGGCGGAGGTCTGTTGTCTGAAGCTGTCGAACCTCGGCGGGCTGACCAAGGCGCGGCGGGTGCGGGATTTTCTGGTCGAAAACCGCATTCCGGTGGTGGCCGAGGACACATGGGGCGGTGAGATCACCACCGCCGCCGTGGCGCATTTCGCGGCCTCGACGCCCGCGGACTATCTGCAGAACACCACCGATCTGATGAACTACAACACCCGGTCGACCGGCGTGGGCGGGCCCGAGGCGCGGGGTGGCAAGCTATACGCCAGTGACGCGCCGGGGTTGGGAGTGGTTCCGGATTTCGACAGCCTTGGCGCGCCAGTGGCGGCATATGGGGAAGCGGCATGACACCGGTTCCGGCAGAGATTGCGGCGGTGTTCGATGCGGCCCCCGGGACGTTGCAGGCGCGGCTTTATGGCTTGCGCGACATGGTCTTTGCGGCGGCGGAGGCGACCGGCACCCTGCCGCTGGAGGAAAGCCTGAAGTGGGGGCAGCCTGCGTTTCGGCCCAAGGCGCCGCGGACGGGGACAACCCTGCGACTGGGTTGGCGGGCGGATGGCTGCACGCTGTTTGTGCCGTGCCAGACGGATTTGCTGGATCAGTACCGGGCGCGGTTTGCGGGCCTCTTTTCCTTTGATGGCGACCGGGCGGTGCATGTGCCCGTGGCCCCCGGCCCGGATGAGGCAGCACTGCAGCAGATGATGGCCATGGCGCTGACCTATCACCGCGACAAGAGGGGCCGCGCATGAAGATAACGCGCATCACCGTTTACCAGGTCGATCTGCCGCTGGAGCATCCCTATTGGCTGTCGGGCGGGCGGCTGAAGTTCGAGTGCCTTGATGCGACGCTGGTGAAGCTGGAGACCGATGCCGGGATCACCGGATGGGGTGAGGGCACGCCGTGGGGGCACACTTATGTGCCGGCGCATGGGCCAGGGATCCGCGCCGGGATCGAGACGATGGCGCGCTTTGTCCTTGGGCTTGATCCCCGGCGTGTGCTGGAGGTCGAGCGGGCGATGGACACCGCCCTGCCCGGCCATCTCTATGCCAAGAGCCCGATCGACATGGCGTGCTGGGACATCGCGGGACAGGCGGCGGGCCTGCCCATTGCCGACCTGATGGGCGGTGGGTCACGCACGCCGCGGCCCATTGCGTCGTCAGTGGGGGCCAAGACGGTGGAGGAAACGCGCGAGGTGATCGCGCGGTATCGCGCGCGCGGCTACATCGCGCATTCGGTCAAGATCGGCGGCGACGTGGCCCGCGACATCGCCCGCATCCGCGATGTGGAGGCGCTGCGCGCGCCGGGTGACATCATGCTTTATGACGTGAACCGCGGCTGGACGCGGCAGCAGGCGCTGCGGGTGATGCGGGCGGTCGAGGATCTGCAGGTGATCGTCGAACAGCCCTGCGAGACGCTCGACGACATCGCCGCCATCGCGCCGCGCCACGCGACCCCGGTGTCGGTGGATGAGAGCCTCGTCACCCTGCAGGACGCCACGCGCATCGCGCGCGATGGGCTGGCCGAGGTGTTCGGCATCAAGCTGAACCGCGTGGGCGGGCTGACCAAGGCGGCGCGAATGCGGGACGTCGCACTCGCCCACGGCATCGACATGTTCGTGATGGCGACCGGCGGCAGCGTGCTGGCCGATTGCGAGGCGCTGCATCTGGCGGCGACCATTCCCGATGCCAATTGCCACGCCGTGTGGGCCTGTCAGGACATGCTGACCGTGGACATCGCGGGCGGGCGCGGACCGCGCAACATCAAGGGCCATTTGCACCTGCCCGAGGCGCCGGGCCTGGGCGTGCACCCGGACGAAGACGCGCTTGGCGCGCCAGTGGCGGAGTACGCATGAAGATCACCAAGCTCACCCTCTGGTCCGTCGATCTGACCAGCCACGCCACCTACTACATGGCCGAGGGCAAGACCTGCGCCACCGTGACCACGCATATCCTGCGGCTCGACACCGATACCGGCCTGCACGGCTGGGGCGAGGTGTGCCCGATCCCGCATTACCTGCCGGATTTTGCCGGTGGCATCCCGGCAGCGGTGACCGAGATGGCCCCCCAGATCCTTGGGGTGAGCCCGCTGGGGGTGGACGCGCCGATGCGCAAGCTGGACGGGTTCCTGATCGGGCACCGGGCAGCGAAATCGCTGGTGGACATGGCGCTGTGGGATTTGTTTG